>JAKQJK010000246.1 GCA_029561195.1 Pseudomonadota bacterium | reverse complement strand
CCCAACAGCGTGCGGGTGTCGTCAACCGGTCTGACACTGGAACTGATTCCCACCACGGCTGGGGGGCGCTATTACCAGGATGACGCCACAACCGGCACGCAGCGTCTGAGCTTCGGTGTGGCGGACCCTGACGGGTTTACGGTCATGAGCCCGGGCGTTACGCTCCGCAATGCTCAGGATCTGGTGTTTTACAACTTGGGCGAGGGCGCCATTGAGTCCGATGCCTATGCAACGTCCAACACCGCAACCTCCAACCGCCGCACCTATTCGGGTGCAACCGGTCCGGCTTCCGGGGTGATCGCCACGTCTGCATGGGCTGCGTTGCCCGTGGCGGCGCGTTCGCCACCCTACCGGTTTCAGGCCGTGGACCCGCCGGTAACGTATCACTGTGATGTGTCGGCGGGCACGCTGCGCCGCTACACGGGATACGGGTTCAACGCCAGTCAGGTCTCTCCGCCCGCCGGTGGCTCCAGCGCTGTGCTGGCGACGGGTGTGACCTCGTGCGCCTTTGCGTATGAGCCCAACGTCGTTGCTGCCCGTTCCGGGCTGGTGGCCTTGAGCTTGACATTAACGTCGTCTGCTGCCACGGGTGGCTCCGAATCGGTCAGTCTTTATCACTCAGTCCATGTTGATAGCCTGCCCTAAAACCAGATCCCATCAAGGTTTTGCCATGGTGTCCGCCCTGTTCATTCTGGTGGTGCTGGCAGTGCTGGGCGCGGCTATGGCCACCATCAGTGCACGCCAGCAACGCGCGTCTGCCAGTGAGCTCAATGCGGCGCGAGCCTACCAGTCGGCTCGAGCCGGACTGGAGTGGGGCGCCTTTTCGGTTCTGGTTCCCTCGCCCCCTGCAGCGCCTGCTGCAGACTCGCCACCGGGCTGCTTTGCTGCGACGAACCTGACGATGAGCGGTGAGCTGGCGGGGTTTGTAGTGAGCATCGCCTGCGCCAGAACGGGGCCCGTGGTTGACGGAGATATCTCACGAACTTTCTACCAGTTGCAGGCCACGGCGTGTAACGTGCCCACGGCGGGATCCTGCGCGGCTACGCCAGCCAGCCCCTCATCAAACTATGTCGAAAGACGCCTTAGCTGGACCGTTGCACGATGAAGCTGCTACTCTGTTTCCCACTGCTGCGCCATCTGCGAATTTCTGCAGGCTGGATTCGAACCATTTACAAGGTCACGATCACCACGATGCTGACTATGGCAGGCATCGGGCAGGCTGGCGCAGCTGTAAGTGAATTCAACGCTACCGGCGGAACATCGGCCACCAACGGGTTGCATATCTATCTGGAAGATACCACCAAGATACAGGTTCGCCGACTCAATAATACCGGGCAGGTCTATGCACCCAATGCAGTCCCGCCCAGCACGAACCTGGACAACGGCGTGTTTTTACGCGCCAACGGACTGGTGTATGGCCCCAGCCACGCGGTCACCACATTCAATCCGACCGGCGGGATGTACAGCACCTACTCAGTGGGTGCCACGACGCCGGCGAACCCCTCTTCTGCGGGCACACAACAAACAGTCAATCACAATTTTGGAGTCGCCGCAGGGCCACAGGTTTCCATTTTGTGGAAGTACACAACACCGTTTGATTTTCTGACGGCGGAAGTGACCCTGACAATCCCTACCGGTTACGCCGTGAGCGCGGCAAACCCGGTGAGGTACTACCACGCATTCGATACCTATCTGGGGGGCAGTGACAACGGGTGCGGCGTCACCTTTGTTGATGCCAACGGAAAACGGGTGGTTGGGACATACCCACCCGCGTCCGGTACAACGTGTCCTTCCAGCACGAGTATTCCTACAGGT
>JAKQJK010000379.1 GCA_029561195.1 Pseudomonadota bacterium | reverse complement strand
TACAAAGGCCGCTTCGCTCCTTCGCCGACCGGGCCTCTGCACGCGGGCTCGCTGGTTGCCGCTCTGGCAAGCTGGCTCGACGCCAGAGCCCACGGCGGGCGCTGGCTGGTGCGCATCGAAGACGTGGACATGCCGCGCTGCGTCCCGGGAGCTGACCAGATAATCCTGCAGCAGTTGCAAGCCTGCTCCCTGGTCCCCGACGACCCCCCGGTGTCGCAATCAGCCCGCACAGATCTGTACCGACAAGCGCTGGATACATTGATTGAACAAGGAAAGGCGTATCCCTGCGCCTGTTCCCGCAAGGACATCGAAGCCGAGCTGCAGCGCCGCGGCTCACCCAGACCACGCCATGGCGAACTGGTCTACCCCGGTACCTGCCGCACCGGTCTGGGTGGACGCACCACCCGCGCCTGGCGTTTGAACACGGAAAACACCACTTTTCAAGCGCCAAATAGACCTCCAGCCCTCGTGGAATATGCGCAACCAGCTATTGATTCAGTAGCAAATCAAACTTTTCACTGGCATGACCGACGGCTCGGCGACCAGCAGCAAAACGTGACGGAACAGGTGGGCGACTTCGTGCTGTATCGCGCCGACGGCCTGTTCGCCTACCAGCTCGCCGTGGTAGTGGACGACGCCGCGCAGGGCATCACCGACGTGGTGCGCGGCGAAGACCTGGCCGACAACACCGCACGTCAAATCGTGCTGCAACGCGCGTTGGGGCTGCCCACACCCCGCTACCTGCACACGCCGCTGGTGTTGGGCGACAACGGTGAAAAGCTCTCAAAGCAAAACGGTGCACAGGCCCTGGATTTGAGCGATCCGCTGGCGGCGTTGAATCAGGCGGCGGCTGTGTTGGGGTTGGGGGTCCAAGCGGGCGACGTTGCGGAGGCGCTGGCTGCGTGGGCGGCGACGTGGCGCAGGATTTCAAATCTGAATGCGACTTGACTTGCGAAAATCCATAAATACAATGTACGTATGATTAAGTTCGAATGGGATGAATCCAAAGCCATTGCAAATCTCAAGAAACATCAAATCTCTTTTGAAGAAGCCAAGTCAATCTTTTTTGATGAATTCGGCGTTCAGTTCTTCGATGACGATCATTCATCTGAAGAGGAACGCTTCCTGATGCTGGGCATGAGTTCGGGAGCCAAGTTGCTCCTCGTCTGTCATTGCGAACGGGAGCATGGTGCAGTGATTCGCATCATCTCGGCTCGCAAAGCAACCAAGCGCGAAAGCGCGTTCTATCGAGGTAGATAAACATGAAAGCAGAATACGATCTCTCCAAACTGAAATCCCGTAAAAACCCCTACGCCTCAAAGCTGAAAAAGCCCGTCACGATGCGGTTGTCTGAAGATGTTGTGGCGTATTTCAAGGGCATGGCCGAGGAGGCTGGCGTTCCCTATCAGAGCCTTATTAACCTGTATCTGCGCGACTGCCTTGCCAACAGCCGGAAAGTGCAAATCAACTGGCCACAGGTTGTTTGATTTTTTTGTCATATGCTTGAACAGATATTTGGCTATTTTTTAAGCGCTAAATGGCCTTTAGCCTTCATGGAATAAGCGTGAGCAGCTATTTATTCTGTAGCAAATAAAGCCATTCTCTGCGGCATAACGGGCGAAAATAAGTTGAAACTCAATTGCCGCAATGCGGGCGGAAGCTGTCATCGGATTTGACGTTGTGGATGACTCTTGGGGGCTGCAAGGAGGCAGTCGACGGTTTCCAACCACGGTCCGGTCAGATGCCCTTTCCGGTCATTCACGGGGCCCTGCCATAAGTCAGGCACGAGGGCGGAAGGAGTCGGTCACGAACGGCAGGTTCCTGGAAGTCCAGTAATCTCCTAAGGAACCGTAGAACAGTCCGAAGCAAAATGTTGAGTGTCGCCCCGTCGTGTTGCGCGAGGGGCACACTCCATGGCCCTTGCAGGACAACGATTTCAGCGCCTCTGACCACA
>JAKQJK010000243.1 GCA_029561195.1 Pseudomonadota bacterium | reverse complement strand
TTTCATGACCATTACTCTTGAGAAGCGGCGTCATTGGCAAACCAATGCTCGCGCGCTTTCATGATCAGGGTCTTGGCTTCGTCCGCAGACTGGCCGGTGATTTCAGTGAGCTCGTCAACGGCCAAATCGGCCAGATCGTCGCGGGTGTGCACACCACTGTCGGCCAGCTTGCCAATCAGCTCAGGAGTGAGGCCTTCCAGGTCACGCAGGTCCATCGAGACTTCTTCGACGTTTTCTTCGTGTGCGATTTCCATGGTCAGCAATGCATCTTTTGCACGGGTGCGCAATTCGTTGACTGTGTCTTCGTCAAAGCTTTCGATTTCCAGCATCTCCTCCAGCGGGACGTAGGCAATCTGTTCCAGACTGGTGAAGCCTTCGGCGATCAGCAGATCGGCTATTTCCTCATCCACATCCAGCTTTTCCATGAACAGCTTGCGGCCGGAATCAGTTTCGTTGGCCTGCTTCTGAGCCGATTCGGCTGCATCCATGATGTTGATTTTCCAGCCGGTCAACTCGGAAGCCAAGCGCACGTTCTGCCCGCCGCGCCCAATGGCAATGGCGAGATTTTCCTCATCCACCACCACATCCATGGCGTGACGCTCTTCGTCAACCACGATGGATGACACGTTGGCGGGGGCCAGGGCACCAATTACGAACTGCGCCGGGTCTTCGCTCCACAACACGATATCGACACGCTCGCCAGCCAGCTCATTGGTCACCCCGTTTACCCGGGTGCCACGCACGCCAACGCAGGTGCCAATGGGGTCTACACGTTTGTCATGCGAAAGAACGGCAATCTTGGCACGGGAGCCAGGGTCACGGGCGCAGGATTTGATCTCTAGCAAGCCCTGTTCGATCTCGGGCACTTCCTGACGGAACAGCTCAATCATGAACTCGGGCGCAGAGCGCGAAAGGATGATCGGCGCGCCACGCAGCGTCAGGTCCACTTCCATGATCATCGCGCGAACACGGTCACCGGAGCGAAGGTTTTCTTTGGGGATCATCTCGCCACGTCGCAGGCGGCCTTCGACACGACCGCTTTCAACAATGATGTCGCCCTTGTCCATGCGCTTGACGGTGCCAACGAAAATCTTGTCGCCGCGCGACATGAAGTCGTTGAGCAGCATTTCGCGCTCGGCATCGCGAATTTTCTGCAGGATGACCTGCTTGGCCGCCATGGCGCCAATACGACCGATGGGCACGGACTCCACCGTTTCCTCAATGTACTCATCTACCTCGATATCGGGAATCTGCTCTTTGGCTTCAAACAGCAGGATTTCCTGTTCAGGCAGTTGCAGACCCGCTTCATCGGGCACCACGTGCCAGCGACGGAACGTCTCGTAAGTGCCGTTGTCGCGATCCACCGCCACGCGGATATCCACTTCACCAGGGTAAAGCTTCTTCGTAGCCTGGGCCAGCGCTGCCTCAACAGCCCCAAACACCACATCACGCTCGACGCTTTTTTCGCGTGAAATGGCTTCCACCAACATCAACATTTCGCGATTCATGCCATGACTCTCCTGAACTCTCGATTCAACAAAAACTGATACCAACCCAACAAAACTGTTCGCTTACTCACTCGCGTAATCCTTGGCGCCACGCCCCTTGAAACTCACTATCGGTGCCAATCGGGCTTCCCGCAACTCATCCAGCGCAAACCCCAAGGCCTGTACCGGCGCAGGGGGCCGATTCTTGCTCACCCGCTGTCCTGGCTTGACTACTGGCTCGTCGCTCCAGACGATTTGCCATGAAGCAACCCCGTCCTGCCCTTCCGCGCGGACCACCCGCTCCAATGTGCCGCGAAATTTCTTGCGGTTGGCACTCACCTGACCCGCCGCGGCAACCCCCATGGGCGCCTTCAAAGTGACATCAATCACCTGACCAGCAAATCGCTCAAAATCTTTCTCATGCCGTAACGGGCGATCAATGCCAGGCGACGACACTTCCAGTCGCTTGAAGTCAGCGCCATCCACTTCCAGCGCAAACAGCAGTTGCCGGGTCACCTTCTCACAGTCTTCGACCGTGACAAACTGCTCCGCAGCAACCTGGTCTGACGGTGCCCACGGCAAATCAATCGTGATGCGCAACAGTCCACCTGCCGAGCGAACAACCTCCACGAGGTCGTATCCCAGACCGGTTACCGTTTGTTCAACAATTTCCTGCAGCGCCAATTGAAATCCACCCGCCTGTAAAGCCGTCTATCAAGCCGTCAACTCACCGACCTTAAAAACAATCGACCAAAAAAAACGGGCGGTAGATACCCGCCCGTTTGGTCGTGAACTAGGATTGTACTGCAAATTCGTGCTAAGTACCTTGATTTTTAACGGATTATTCCGTGGACTTCAGCAAAGTCCGGGTGTAGTCGTTTGAGGGCGCATCAAAGACCGTCGATATTGGCCCGGACTCCACAATTTCCCCGTCTTTCATGACGATCACATCGTGCGCCATGGCGCGGATCACGTCCACATCATGGGTAATGAGCAGGTAGCTCAGGCCCCGGTCGCGCTGCAGACGTTGTAGTAGCTGCAAAACCTGCTTCTGGATGGTCACATCCAGCGCGCTGGTGGGTTCATCCAGCACCAGCACCTGCGGCTGGACCACCAGCGCACGGGCAATGGCAATCCGCTGGCGCTGTCCACCCGAAAATTCGTGCGGATAACGGGCTAGCAAACCCTGTAGCTGCGCCGATTCAATGCCCACATCAGCCAGCGCGTCCACCACTTTTTCCCGTCGCTGATCGGTCGACAATTCAGGGAAATGAACCAGAAGCCCTTCCCCGACGATTTCTTCAATGGTCAGCCGCGGGGACAGCGACGAGAACGGATCCTGAAAAACCACCTGCAGTGTGCGACGCATGTCCTTGTCCTGCTTCGTATTGCTGCTCCAAGTCTTTTCCATGACCGTCAACTCACCTGAAAAGGTTAACAGACCGAGCACGGCCAGCGCCAGCGTGGATTTGCCGGAGCCGGACTCACCGATCACGCCCAATGTATGACCCGGTTTCACTTGGCAGTTCACCTGCTTGAGCGCCGCGAACTGCCCTTTGCCAAACCAGCCACGAAAGCCTGGCAGTGGCACCGGGTAATTTACGCCCAGGCCTTTTGCGTCCACCAAGGGAGCGGCTGGCGTGGGCGCTAGGGCTTCCGCCACATCGCGCAGAGGTTTGCTGTCGATCAGCTTGACCGTATAGGGGTGTTGGGGGTTGGCAAACACAGCAGCGGTGGGGCCTTGTTCGACGATCAGCCCCTTTTCCATCACCGCCACGCGATCGGCAAACTGGCGCACCAGATTCAGGTCGTGCGTGATCATCAGCACGGCCATCCCGTACTCTTTTTGCAGGCTGGTCAGCAGATCCAGTATCTGCCCGCGCACGGTCACGTCCAGCGCTGTCGTGGGTTCATCGGCAAGCAGCAGTTTGGGTTTGCAGGCGAGTGCCATGGCGATCATCGCCCGCTGGCGCTGCCCGCCAGACAGCTGGTGTGGGTACGAACGCGCTCGGCGTGCGGCCTCGGAAATACCGGTATCCGCTATTAATTTAATAGCTACTCGCGCACATTCGACTGGGGCCAGACCCTGTTTTAACTGGATAATTTCGGCAATCTGATCACCAATGGTGAACAAAGGGTTCAGGGCGGTCATCGGCTCCTGAAAGATCATGGCAATGTCCCGCCCCCGGATGCCCCGCAGAGCCTGCTCGGGCATCGTCATCAAATCGACGGGCGTCTGGCCGCCATCCATCCGGGCACCTGCGAAACGGGCGCTGCCGCTCAAGCTTGCGTTGGTCACCAGACGGAGCAAGCTGAGTGCCGTGACCGTTTTGCCGGAGCCCGATTCACCCACCAATGCCAGTTTTTCGCCTGGGGCAATGGAGAAATCGATTCCCTTGACGACTTCGTTGCCACCGAAAGACACGCGCAGCCCTTTCACGTCCAGAAGAGGCGTACGGAAGGAACTCATGTATCGGACTTTCTGGGGTCCAGCGCGTCGCGCAGGGCGTCACCCATGAACGTCAACAGCAGTAAGGTAATGACCAGTACGCCAAAGGTAGAGAGGGAAATCCACCAGGCGTCGATATTGTTTTTGCCCTGAGACAGCAGTTCGCCCAGCGAGGGCGTCCCCGGCGGCACGCCCAGACCCAGAAAGTCAAGCGAGGTTAGCGCCAGAATCGCGCCGCTCATGCGAAACGGCAAAAATGTCACGACGGGCGTCAGGCTGTTGGGCAGGATGTGCCGCGTAATGATGTGCCAGTTGCCCACGCCCAGCGCCCGTGCGGCCCGCACGTAGTCGAGTTGGCGGTTACGTAGGAACTCGGCCCGTACATAGTCCGACAGGCCCATCCAGCCAAACAGGCTGAGCAGGATCAGCAACAAAGCAATGCTCGGTGCAAAAACGGCACTGAAGATAATCAGCAGGTACAGCTCCGGCATAGAGCTCCAGATTTCAATGAACCGCTGGAACGCCAGATCCGTTTTGCCGCCAAAAAACCCCTGAATCGCGCCCGTGATTACGCCCAACAGCACACCGGTGAAGGTGAGCGCCAGCGCAAACAGCACGCTGACCCGAAAGCCGTAAATCAGCTGCGCCAGCAGATCACGCCCGCGGTCGTCGGTGCCAAAAAGGTTGTCCCGCGTTGGACGCGACGGATTGGGCTCTTTGGCGAAGTAGTTCAGCGTTTTCGGGCCATAGGGGTTGGGTGCGAACAGCGCCCAGTTGCCGTCTTTGGCCAGTCGCTCCCGGATGAAGGGGTCAAGGTAATCCGTCGTGGTGTCAAAGTCGCCGCCAAACGTCTTCTCCGGATAGTCTTTCACCATTGGGAAATAGGTTGTCCCCTCGTAACGCACGATCATCGGTCGTTCATTGGAGATCAGTTCGGCAAACAGGCTCAACACCACCAGCCCGCAGAAGATCACCAGGCTCCAGTACCCCAGACGATTGCGCCTGAACCGCTGCCAGGCGCGCTGCGAGGGCGAAAGTGAGGCCACTTGGGTGGGCTTAGTCAAACTTGACACGCGGATCCACCCAGATATAAGACAAATCGGAAATCAGCTTGGTGACCAGGCCAATCAACGTGAAGAAATACAGCGTGCCCATAACCACCGGGTAGTCACGGCGGATGACGCTCTCATAACTCAGCAGGCCCAGCCCATCGAGAGAAAACAGTGTTTCGATCAGCAGCGAACCGGTGAAAAACGCTCCGATGAACGCTGCCGGAAACCCGGTGATGATGGGAATCAGCGCGTTACGGAACACGTGTTTCCACAACACCTGCTTTTCACCCAAACCTTTGGCCCGGGCGGTCACCACGTACTGCTTGCGGATTTCTTCCAGAAACGCGTTCTTGGTCAGCATGGCGGTGACGGCAAAGCTGCCCAGCACCATGGCTGTTACTGGCATGGCGATGTGCCAGATGTAATCCACTATACGCGCCCCCCAGGTCAGTTCATCCCAATTGCTGGAGGTCAACCCGCGCAGCGGGAACCACTGCAACTGACCACCAAAGATGACCAGCAGCGCTACGCCCAGCACAAAGCCCGGAATCGCGTAACCCACCAGCACCAGCAAGGTTGTGACCAAGTCAAAGCGCGACCCGGCACGCACGGCCTTGGCCACCCCCAAGGGAACGGCAACCAGATAACTGATGAAAAAAGTCCACAGACCTAGGCTGATGGAGACCGGCATCTTCTCCCAAATGAGTTCGGCTACGCTTTTGTTCTGGAAAAAGCTCTTGCCCAGATCAAACCGCGCAAACTGCCGCAGCATTTGCATGAAGCGCTCGGGCGCGGGCTTGTCAAAGCCATACAGGGCCTTGATCTGTTCCACGCGTTTGGGGTCTACCCCTTGAGAGCCTCGGTAGGACAACCCCCCGCCCTCGCCGCCCGATCCCGAGCCGGTTTTTGCTTTGGCTTCGGCCATGTACTGTTCCACAGGGCCGCCAGGCACAAACTGCACGACCATGAAGGTGATCAGCAGCACTCCCAGCAGGGTTGGCACCATCAGCAACAGCCGTTTGAGTATGTAGCTCAGCATGATTATCTCGCCCACCAGGTGTCAATGGCCCAGGTTTCTCCGGCGGCATAAGGCGGCATGGCGTCGGGTTTGGCCAGACGCCAGGCGTTGTAGACCATGCGATGCGTGCCCGCCGTCCACTGGGGAATCAGCAGATGGCTGTGGCTCACGACACGCTCAAGCGCACGACAGGCGGGCAGCAACTCAGCTTTGATTTTTGCGCTGGTCATCTGAGTAACCAAGGCATCGATGGCAGGATTTTTCACACCCGACAGGTTACCGGAGTCTTCCGTGTCCGCTGCCTTCGAGCCAAAAATGTCGGCGTATTCCTGCCCGGGGTTGTGTGTGCCGCCATATGCCAGCGAGCTAATGTCGAACTCAAACTTTTGCAGCCGCTGCTGGTACAGCGCGAAGTCCACGGGTCGAAAGTTCAACTTGATGCCGAGCTTTTCAAGGTTTCGAGCCCAGGGCGACACGACGCGCGCACCGGACTCATTGCTGTCCAGGTATTCGATTTCAAACGCCTTGCCCTGTGCATTGCGCAAGGCGCCGTCACGCACCTCCCAGCCGGCATCTTTCAGCAGCGCTTGCGCCTTGCGCAGATTTGCCCGCAGCGACGAGTCGCCATCCGTACGGGGTGCCGCAAACATCGGACCGAACGCGGCATCGGGAATGTCCTTGCGCCACGGCTCCATCAGCGCCATTTCTTCCGGGCTAGGCAGTCCACTAGCCTGACAGTCGGTGTTGCCAAACAGGCCCTGCACCCGCTGGTAGGCGTTGTAGAACAGCTGGCGATTCATCCATTCGTAGTCCATGGCCAGTCCGAGCGCTTCACGCACCCGCACGTCCTTGAACTGGTCGCGCCGCGTATTGAGCACGTAGCTCTGGAAACCGGATGGCAACCGGTGTTTGAACTCGGTTTTGACGAGCTCACCCGTGTCAAAACGTTTGCCGCTGACCCGGCGTGCCCAGTCGCCTGCCGAGAAAAACCGCATCAAATCGAACTCCCCGGCTTTCAGCGCTTCCAGCCTGGCCGTGTTGTCCTTGTAGATCTTCACGGTGATGCGCTCAAAGTTGCTGGTACCGCGGCGCGCGTTCAGGTTTTTTGCCCAGTAGTTGGGGTCACGCACGTAGGTGATGTCCTTGCCAAAGCGTACGGGGCCGATTTTGTAGGGGCCGCTGCCAATCGGTATGTCTGTCACCACCTTGTCGAACGGCTTGGGCTTGCCGCTCTCCACGCCCCACTGCCGGCTGAACACCGGCAGACCGCCCACGGTCAGCGGGAGTTCGCGATTGGGTTTTTTGAACCGGTAGCGCACGGTGCGTTCATCCACCACATCCAGCCCGGCCACATCTTCGAGGATATTTTTGTAGGCAGGTGAAGTGAAAGGGCCCATCAGCGTGTCATAACTGTGTTTGACATCCACTGCCAGCACCGGGTCGCCATTGTGAAAGCGGGCCTGCGAGCGAATTTTGAACAATGCGCTCTTGCCATCTGCGGCCACCTCCACATCGCTGGCCAGCAGGCCGTAACCCGAGCCTGTTTCGTCCAGCGAACCGGTAAGCAGGGTGTCAAACATCAGGTCCGACAGGTAAGCCGGGGCGTTGCCCTTGATCGTGAACGGGTTATATTTGTCAAAGGTGGACACCCGCAGGTTACTGACCAGCCGCAATTCGCCACGTTTGGGGGCGTCGGGGTTCACATAGTCGAAGTGACGGAAGTTCGCCGGGTATTTCAGGTCGCCCCACAACGCGTAGCCGTGTGCGGCCCATGACGGCGCGCAAACAGCCAAAAACCCCCAGATCAGCAAACTTCGCATGCGACAATTCTGCAGGAAATTTTCTGGAGACAAATAAATGGGTTTTCTGACCGGCAAAAAA
>JAKQJK010000363.1 GCA_029561195.1 Pseudomonadota bacterium | reverse complement strand
GTAGCGGCTGTGCCAGTGGCCTTTTTTGCCTCTGCCTTGATGGGGGCGGCGCTGGAGCGTGGCGTCATCCGTTATCTTTATGGTCGCCCGCTGGAAACGCTGCTTGCTACCTGGGGTATCAGTCTGATGTTGATGCAACTTGCACGTTCGGTGTTTGGTGCACAAAACGTAGCCGTTGAAAACCCCAGCTGGATGAGTGGAGGTGTGCAGGTGCTAGGGAACTTGTCGCTACCGTTCAACCGGCTCGTGATCATCGGGTTCGCTTGCGCCGTTCTGTTGGGTGTGGCCTGGCTGATCAGCCGTACCCGGTTAGGCTTGTTCGTAAGGGGCGTTACGCAAAACCGGCCTATCGCAGCATGCATGGGTGTGAATACTGCGCGCGTTGATACCTACGCGTTCGCACTGGGCTCCGGCATCGCCGGATTGGCGGGTTGCGCTTTAAGCCAGATCGGCAACGTGGGACCCGATCTTGGGCAAAGCTATATCGTGGACTCATTTCTGGTGGTTGTGCTTGGTGGTGTTGGCCAGCTGGCAGGTACGGTTTACGCTGCGCTGGGGTTGGGCATCCTCAACAAGTTGCTGGAAGGCTGGACGGGCGCGGTGCTTGCCAAGATTGCCGTTCTGGTGCTGATCATCATCTTCATCCAGAAACGTCCGCAAGGCATTTTTGCGATGAAGGGCCGGAGTGCCGAAGCATGAATACGTCTGCCCTGACCTCCATGACTACGGTGGCCCCGGTTGCTCTTCCGGCAAAGAATCCCATGCTCACACGCACTGGATGGGCGGCGTTCATCATCGCGCTGATCGTGGTGTGCGCCGTGGCACCCGTCCTGAACCTTTGGGTGCCCGAAGGCAGCATGTTCCACATGAGTACCTACGCGGTGGCGCTGCTGGGCAAGATCATGTGTTACGCCATCTGCGCGCTGGCCATGGATCTGATCTGGGGATATACCGGCATTCTGAGCCTTGGCCATGGCCTGTTCTTCGCGCTGGGCGGCTATGCCATGGGCATGTACCTGATGCGCCAGATTGGGACCGACGGCAATTACAAAAGCAACTTGCCAGACTTCATGGTGTTTCTGGATTGGAAAACGCTGCCGTGGCACTGGACGTTTAGCGACAGCTTTATGGCTACGATGATGCTGATTGTGTTGGTGCCGGGTGTCGTAGCCTTTGTATTTGGTTACTTTGCCTTTCGGTCACGCATCAAGGGCGTATATTTTTCCATCATCACGCAAGCCATGACGTTTGCGGCAATGTTGCTGTTTTTCCGAAATGAGACCGGTTTTGGCGGTAACAATGGATTTACTGATTTCAAGCGCATTCTGGACATTCCCATTGCCACGCCGCCCATGCGCATGGTGCTGTTCGTTTTGACTGGCTTGACCTTGCTGGGCTTCTTCCTGTTCGCCCGCTGGTTAATCAGCAGCAAGTTTGGACGCGTGTTGCAGGCCATTCGTGATGCAGAAACGCGCGTCATGTTTTCGGGCTACAACCCTATTGGTTTCAAGCTCACCATCTGGACCATTTCCGCCATCATGTGCGGTGTGGCTGGGGCTTTGTACGTGCCGCAGGTGGGCATCATTAACCCTGGCGAGATGAGCCCTGCCAATTCGATTGAGATAGCTATTTGGGCTGCGGTGGGTGGCCGTGCCACGCTGGTCGGCCCCATCGTCGGGGCCTTCGTAGTGAATGGTGCCAAGAGCTGGTTGACTGTGGCGTATCCGGAATTCTGGCTCTACGTATTGGGTGCTCTGTTTATTGCTGTCACACTCTTTTTGCCCCAGGGCATTGTGGGGTTGGTCAAGAAGTGGAAGGGGTCGCGCCATGACGCCTGATCTGCTGGAGGAAGGCGCAAAGCGCCTAGAGAAGGTTCGTCAGGCAGCGACCGAGGGTAAGACCGAATCGGGCGGGCGTGCTGCGGGCTTTTCGCGAGTGGCGCAGGCGGGCGAAGTGGACGTCACACACGGCCGCATTCTGTATCTGGAAGAAGTGAGTGTCAGCTTCGATGGTTTCAAAGCCATCAACAAGCTGTCGCTGGATATTGCACCAGGTGAACTGCGCTGCATCATCGGCCCCAACGGTGCTGGAAAAACCACCATGATGGATATCATCACCGGCAAGACACGGCCTGATGCAGGCACCGTGTTTTTCGGCAGCACTATCGACTTGCTGCGTTACACCGAACCCGAGATCGCGCAGCTGGGTATCGGGCGCAAGTTTCAAAAGCCCACAGTGTTCGAGCAACTCACGGTTTTTGAAAACCTGGAGTTGGCATTGAAGACCGACAAAGGCGTGAAGCCCTCGATGTTTTTCAAGCTGGATTCATCACAGGGTGATCGATTAGGGGAGGTGTTGCATACCATCCACTTGGCGGACAGTGTGGGCCGCCTGGCCGGTAATCTGAGTCACGGACAGAAACAGTGGCTGGAGATTGGCATGCTGTTGATGCAGGATCCCAAACTGTTGTTGCTGGATGAGCCTGTGGCCGGCATGACCGATGAAGAAACTGCTCGCACGGCCGAGTTGTTCCTGACGCTCAAGGGTAAACATTCGCTGCTGGTGGTGGAGCACGACATGAGCTTCATTGACACTATTTCAGACATCGTGACCGTGCTGTGTGATGGCTCCGTATTGGCGCAGGGAACGCTGGATCAAGTGCAGGCTGATGAACGCGTGATCGAGGTGTACCTTGGCCGATAACCCCATCTTTAGCCTCAAAGACGTCAACCAGTATTACGGTGGCTCGCACATCCTGCGGGGCGTAAGCCTGCAGGCCAACCTGGGCAAGGTTACAGTTTTATTGGGTCGCAACGGAGTGGGTAAGACCACGCTGCTCAAGTCGATCATGGGTTTGGTACCCATCAAGTCCGGCAGCATCGAGTTTGCGGGCAAAGCGATTCAGGGCACAACGCCGTTTGAACGCGCCAGAGCAGGTATTGGCTTTGTACCCCAAGGGAGGGAGATTTTTTCACGCCTGACGGTCGAAGAAAACCTGCGAATGGGGCTGGCCTACAAAAGCGCCAGCACACCAATTCCCGCTGAGTTGTTCGAGTTGTTTCCGGTGTTGAAACAGATGATCAACCGTCGGGGCGGTGATCTGTCCGGTGGTCAGCAGCAACAATTGGCAATAGCCCGTGCGCTCGCAGCCAAACCGAAGCTGCTGATTCTGGATGAGCCCACAGAAGGCATTCAGCCCAGCATCATCAAGGACATCGGTCGAGTAATCCGCATGCTGGCCGACCGTGGCGATATGGCCATCCTGCTGGTGGAGCAGTATTATGATTTTGCGCAGGAACTGGCAGACGATTACCTTGTCATGCAGCGCGGTGAGTTCATTGCCCGTGGCGCCGGAATAGACATGGAAGCCAACGGTGTACGGCAGCTGGTTGCTATTTAAAAGATAGCATCAGGTTGACCATATCCGGGGGCTGGAGGCCGATTTACCCCACACCAGATTGCGCCAGGCAGACCAGACCTGTCGCAGGCCGTGCATGGCGGATTCCACCAAAGGGGCGACGATCCTCAAAACGATCACCTGCGGATTGGGGCTGGTAACGCCAGCCGTCGCGCGCAGGTCATGTGCGGCCATGACGTCGCGTGCGGCATCCAATACCTGCTGTTTGCGTTGTCGCTCGATCGGGCTGCCTGTGGCAAAAAATAACGATGCGATGCAACGATGCCCCGCCAGGCCAAGCGGGCTATTCATAAGCCGGAGATCGGTGGCATCGATGCGGCCACGCTCTAGCCAGACGCCCGGCATTTCGATGTGCTGACTGAATCGTCCTGAGTCAAACGGAAGGCCGGCATTGGGCAGACCCAATGCCGTGACGTCCCAGCCGATCAACTCGGCCCCTTTCGCTAGGTTTAGCTGCAGTCGGTTTTCAGCCAGACATCCGCTGTAGGCAATGTTCTCCAGCGGCAGCCATTCGAACCGTGCACCTGCTTCCAGCGTGATATGGGACTGCTGTAGGGCTCGCTCCCCCAATGACCGGTAAAAGCGCGTTGCGCCTGGCGTGGTGATCAAACCGTGGGTGCCGCTGGCTGCATGGACGTGAATATCCAGTGTGTCCCCACCGACCAAACCACCAGGAGGATGTACCAGCACGTTGTGGCAAATTGTGTCCCCCTCGGGGTACAGGCTCTTCAATATCCGCAACGGGCCAGTGTGCTGGTAGCGGGCGACCGTTCGTGCGGCCTCTGCGCAGTAGTCAATCTGAAGTTGGGCGTGCCAGGGCATAGCGGGAGTGTAGGGCAGCGCGCAGGCGCCGCTCAGGCTTTCCAGAAGTCGCTGTGCAAGGCGGAAATTTCGGTCTCCACCTCGGAAACCGGACCGATGACCTCGATGACTTTTTGCCCGGCAGCCAGCACGGTGCGGCTGGACAAATCCATGGTCGGGTTTTCGTCGTGGTTGCCCGTCATTTGTAACAGACGCCGCTCGCTCAGGCCATACACCAGTCGACCAATGTTGGCCCAGTATTGTGTGCCAGCGCACATGGCGCAGGGCTCAACCGTGGTAACCAGTGTGCATTGCCACAGATAATCCGGTGTGAAGTTGGTTGCGGCATTGCGGGCCAGAGTGGATTCCGCGTGGTTAACGGTATCCACATTGCCCTGCTCAGCCAGAACCGTTTCACCGTCCGGCGCTACCAGAATCGCGCCAAACGGATGGCGACCCAGCTGCATGGCCCGACGGGCTACATCGTTAGCGCGCCGCAGGTGGGCAATGACCTGTTCATGGCGCATTGTCTTTATTCGCCCTGCGAGCCGCGGTGCGCCCAGCCAGTAGTGTGTTTTTCGACGTAGCTGAACAATTCGTACATGGCCATCGCCATCGCGCCGATAACTACCAGACCTGCAAATGCCAGCGACAGGCGTTGGGACGACCCGGCGCTTTGCATCAGGTAGCCAATGCCGGAATCACCAGCCGTCATTTCGGCCAGCACCGTACCCACGAACGCCAGCGTGATTGCGATTTTGAGTGAGGCAAAGAAATACGGCAGCGAACGTGGTAGCCCCACCTTCACCAGTACATCCCAGCGCTTGGCACCCAGTACGCGCAGCACATCTTCGAGCTCGGGCTCCAGCGTGGCTAGGCCTGTGGCAATGTTGACTGTGATCGGAAAGAACGAAATCAGGAAGGCGGTGAGGATGCCAGGCCCGATGCCAATGCCAAACCAGACGATCAAAATTGGCACAATCGCCGCCTTCGGCACGGCGTTGAACGCTACCAGCAATGGATACACCGCCGCATAAGCCAGTCGGGAGGACCCCACCAGAAACCCCAGCAGTACGCCAACAAAGATGGAAAGGCCAAAGCCCACCATGGTGACCCAGAAGGTTTTCCAGCCCGCTTCGGCCAGCGGTGCCGCAAACTCGGCCATGGACTGGCCAATGGCTATCGGGCTCGGGAACAGAAATTCCGGAATCTGGAACACCGTGCAAGCCAGCTGCCAGATTAGCAATACAACTATGGCCAGTACCACTGGGGCCCAGCGTTCAGTCTGCTTCTTGTTCATGCGGTAGCTCCCGTTGCTGCAGTAGCAGGCTTGCGCATGGCACCAATATGACTGCGCAGCTCATGAACGATGTCGGTGAACTCCTTGGTGTAGGTGACTTCCAGATCACGCGGGCGTGGTAAATCGATCTCCTTTTTCACCACGAAGCGGCCCGGACTTTTGCTCATCACATAAACGGTGTCAGCCAGAAACACGGATTCGCGCAGATCGTGTGTAACCAGAATTACATTGAACTGTTGCTCGGTCCACAGGTCGCGCAAAATGCACCACAGCTCTTCACGAGTGAAGGCATCCAGTGCGCCAAAAGGCTCGTCCAGCAGCAGCATTTTGGGCTCGTGAATCAGCGCACGGCAGATGCTGGCGCGTTGCTGCATGCCACCTGATAGCTGCCAAGGGAACTTGTCTTCATAGCCGCCCAAGCCTACTTTTTGAAGCAGTTTGCGGGCGCGCTCTTCATACTCTTTTCGCTTGGCCTTGAAGTTGCTGCGATAGGGTTCCACAATTTCCAGAGGCAGCAAGACGTTGTCCACCGTTGTGCGCCAGGGCAGCAGCGAAGACGCCTGAAAAGCCATTCCCGAAATCTTCAGCGGCCCGGTTACGGGTTGACCGTCGATAAGAATCCTGCCTTTCGAAGGCATCTTCAATCCTGTGGTGAGCTTCATGAACGTGGACTTGCCACAGCCTGAAGGCCCGACGATGGCAATGAACTCACCTTGCCGTACCTTCAGGTCAATGGCCTCTACGGCAAAGTGGTTCTGCCGGAGCAGCTCTTCGTTGTAGGCGAGCCAGACGTCCTGAAAATCGACAAACCAGGGCTGCAGCTTGTCGGGCATCTTATTTCTTCGGCAAAACGTTCAGTTCAGCCTTGGTCGGCAGGAAAGAGCCATTCCACACTGCGTCCGGATTCACCCGGCTTTTTGTGTTGAAGGCGTCCGACACCTGCGACGCCATCAGTGACAGGCGGCCTGGGTTGATCTGGCCAAAGCCTTCAGCGCGCGCATTGGGACTATTGATCACGGTGTCAATCGCCAGCTTGAGGCGGCGGGTTTCCAGTTCAACATTGATGATGCCGTCGCGTGCTTTCACATCCTGAATGGAAGCGGCCGGATTACCGATGACATCTTTCATGCCCTTGGTAAAGGCTGCCAGAAAGGCTTTCACGGCGGCTGGGTTTTCCTTGATCATTTTGGGGGAGGCGATGATGGCGTTGCCATACAGCTTGACGCCATAGTCGGGGTACTGCAGCACCACCACATCTTCAGCCTTTACGCCGCGTGCTTCCAGGTTGAGCAGCGAAGTGAATGTGAAGCCGGTGATCGCGTCGACATCGCCGCGGGCCAGCATGGTCTCACGCAAAGGCGGGTCCATGGCGGTCCATTGAACGCCAGTGACGCTGTTGGCCTTGGCAAAGATCGGGAAGGCGCGACGGCCTGCGTCAAAAACGGGTGCACCCAGTTTTTTGCCGTTCAGGTCGGCTGGCGTCTTGATGCCCGATTTTTTGAGGGCCATCACCGATGCCGGCGTGTCGTTGTAAACCATCATGATGGCCACGGGCTTGTTGGCCGCATCGGCATTGTTGGCGTGGAACTCCATCAGCGCCGCCATGTCGGCAAAACCGATGTCATAAGCGCCTGAGGCCACACGGGTGACGGTGCCGCCCGAGCCGTTTCCCGCGTCAATGGTGACGTCCAGTTTGGCATCCTTGAAATAGCCTTTGGCCGCGGGCGTCAGAAACAGGGCGGCCGGGCCTTCAAAGCGCCAATCCAGCTGAAACTTGATAGGGGTAACTTGTGCCTGGGCTGCGCCCAGAGTGCCAAACAGCGCCAAGGCTGCTGTGGTTTTAAGCAAAAAACGCTTGTTCATGAAAACTCCGTCGGGATGGGTATAAATAATTAGCTGCTTACCTACGAATTCAAGCAAGAAAAATGCCAGCACACCATTTTTCGATGCCTTTTATCCAGAAGGTATACAACTTGTGCGTACAGATTATGTGCGCCTGCCCATCCCGCGATCATCGCGGGAAACCCTAGTACCCCGGGGTTCCGGTTGCAAAATCAGGTGTCCGGGGCAACCGGATGCTGCGCCATGGCTTCCAGCGCCTTGACCAATGCAGAATGGTCTTGCTGGCCGAAACCCAGAGCGGAGCATGTCTGCATCAGTTGCGCAGCATTGGCTGTCTGAGGCAGCGCCACGCCCAGACTCCGGGCGCCTTGTAGCGCCAGATTGAGGTCCTTCTGATGCAGCGCGATACGAAAGCCGGGTGCGAAGGTGCGCTTGATCATGCGTTCGCCATGCACTTCCAGAATGCGGGAAGCTGCAAAGCCACCCATCAAGGCCTGGCGCACCTTGGCCGGGTCTGCGCCGGCCTTGGAAGCAAACACCAGCGCTTCGCTGACGGCCGCAATGTTGAGCGCCACGATGATCTGGTTGGCCACTTTGCACACCTGGCCGTCGCCCACACCCCCCACTAGCGTGATGTTTTTGCCCATCAGTTCGAAAAGGGGCTTGACGCGGTCAAACGCGGCCTGCTCAGCACCCACCATGATGGTCAGCGACGCAGCTTTAGCACCCACTTCACCACCGGATACCGGTGCGTCGAGGTAGTCGCAACCCAGAACCCTGATTTTGGCCGCAAAGGCCTTGGTGGCAATGGGATCGATGGAGCTGCAGTCCACTACGGTTTTACCTTTTCCTTTTGTCAGACCGGATGCAACACCGCTATCCGAGAACAGCACCTTTTCCACGTCCGGTGTGTCCGGCAACATCAAGAAGATGATGTCAGCTCGTTCGGCAACGCCTTGGGCAGAGGTGCAAAGGGTTGCACCACCATCAACAAGTTCAGGTGGTACTTTGCTGCGCGTATGGACAAAAAGTGTGTGGCCCGCTTTGAGCAAATGCCCCGCCATGGGTGCACCCATGATGCCCAGCCCAATAAAGCCAAGTTTGAGTGAGGGTATGGTCATGTCAATTCCTTGATCCAGCCAAGGCCATCCTGGGTGTTGGTCTTGGGTTTGTATTCGCAGCCAATCCAGCCGGTGTAGCCAATGGCATCCAGGTGTTTGAACAGCCAGGCATAGTTGATTTCGCCCGTGCCGGGCTCGTTGCGCCCCGGGTTGTCTGCCAATTGGATGTGGCCAATGCGGGAAAGGTTGTTTTTGAGCGTGTTGCCCAGTTCACCCTCCATGCGTTGTGCATGGTAGATGTCGTATTGGATAAACAGGTTGTCGCTACCCACGTCGTCCTGAATCGCGGCAGCTTGATCGGTGCGATTCAAAAAGAAACCAGGTATGTCGAAATAATTGATCGGCTCCATTAGCAGTCGCAAACCTGAAGCCTTTAGCTTTTCTGCTGCGAACGCCAGGTTGGCGATCAGAGTGGCGCGTGCCTTGTCCGTACTCACCCCCGCGGGCAACTTGCCCGACAGGCAGTTGAGCTGGGGGCATCCCAGCGCGGTGGCATATTCAATGCCCAGCGTTACTCCCGAGCGAAACTCATCCACGCGGGCAGGGTCGCAGGCCATGCCGCGGTCTCCTGCATCCCAGTTGCCAGCGGGCAGGTTGTGCAGCACTTGTTTAAGGCCGTTGGCTTTGAGGGCCTTTGCCAGTTCGGACTTGTCAAGCGCGTAGGGGAACAAATATTCCACCGCCTCGAACCCCGCAGTTCTGGCTGCGGCAAAGCGCTCCATGAATGGGAGTTCGGTGAACAGCATGGACAAATTGGCGGCAAATTGGGGCATCTTGTATTTCCTTGGTTTTCAGGTGACAAGGTTACTCGAGCAGGCCCGCCAGTTCCAGACCCTGCCGACCTTCCGGATGACGACAATCGATGTCCTCGAACTCGTTGATCTTGTCGATCTCGGTACCCATGGCGATATTGGTGACTTTCTCCAGGATCACTTCCACCACGACCGGCACGCGGTACTTCCTGGCCATGGCCTGGGCTTCGACCATCGCAGCCTGAATCTTCTCTGGATCGGTGACGCGCAGACTCTTGCAGCCCAGGCCCTGCACCACCGCTTGGTGGTCAACGCCATAGCTCTTGAGTGTGCCGTCTTCGACATTCTGATTCTCGAAGGCCAGCTGCACGCAGAAGTCCATCTCGAATCCGCGTTGGCTTTGGCGGATGAGGCCCAGATAGCTGTTGTTCACCAGCACCTGAACGTAGGGCAGACGGAATTGCGCGCCTACCGCCAGTTCCTCGACGAGGAACTGAAAGTCATAGTCCCCTGACAGGCCGACTACGGTACGGGTCGGATCGGCTGCCACAACACCCAGCGCCGCGGGAATGGTCCACCCCAGCGGGCCGGCTTGGCCGCAGTTGATCCATTGACGAGGGCCGTAGACCTGCAGAAACTGTGCGCCGGCGATCTGGGACAGGCCGATTGTGGTGACGTAAATCGTGTCGCGTGGGAAGACCTTGTTCATTTCTTCGTAGACGCGCAGCGGTTTGATCGGCGTTTCGGTGTAATGGGTCTTGCGGTGCATCAGCTTCTTGCGTTCGGCACAACGGGCTGCCCAGACCCCGAAATCCTTGAGCTGCACCGCCGCTTTACGTTCACGTGCTACTTCAACGAAAAGTTGCAGCGCTGCCTTGGCGTCACTGACGATGCCCAGCTCGGGGTTGAATACGCGACCGATTTGCGTTGGCTCGATGTCCACATGCACAAAGGTTCGCCCCTTGCAATACACCTCGGGGCTGCCAGTATGGCGGTTGGCCCAGCGGTTGCCGATGCCCAGCACAAAGTCGCTGGCCAGCATGGTTGCGTTACCGTAGCGGTGGCTTGTTTGCAGACCCACCATGCCGGCCATCAGGGGATGGTCGTCGGGGATCGTGCCCCAGCCCATCAAGGTGGGAATGACTGGCACACCCGTCAGCTCGGCAAATTCCACCAGCAGCCCGGACGCGTCGGCATTGATGATGCCGCCACCCGCCACGATGAGCGGTTTTTCGGCTGCCATCAGCATGTCCAGTGCACGTTCAATCTGCTTGCGGGTCGCGGCCGGCTTGTAGACGGGCAGTGGCTCGTAGGTGTCGATGTCGAATTCAATTTCGCCCATTTGCACGTCGAAAGGCAGATCAATCAACACAGGCCCTGGACGGCCGCTGCGCATCAGGTGAAACGCCTGCTGGAAAGCGCGGGGCACCAGCGCCGGCTCACGCACGGTGACGCTCCACTTGGTGACAGGCTTGCTGATGGACTCGATGTCCACCGCCTGGAAGTCTTCCTTGTACAGCCGGGCCCGTGGTGCCTGGCCTGTGATGCACAGGATCGGAATGCTGTCGGCAATGGCCGAATACAGCCCTGTAATCATGTCGGTGCCAGCTGGGCCGCTGGTGCCAATGCACACGCCAATGTTGCCCGCTTTGGCGCGGGTGTAACCCTCAGCCATGTGGGACGCCCCTTCGACGTGGCGCGCCAGAATATGGGCAATGGACTCACGCTCCCGCAGGGCAGCATACAGCGGATTGATGGCTGCGCCCGGCACACCAAACGCCTGCGTGATGCCTTCCTTTTCCATGACCAGGACGGCGGCCATTACTGCCTTCATTTTTGCCATGATGGTTGCTCCTTCAAGTTGATTGCCTCGATGGGTTGGACTGTAGAAACAACAGGAGCATTGCGGAAGTCGCCTACAGCCCATAACATCTATTCCGTGGTGGAATAGATGAAGGTGAACACAAGGAGTTAGCTGATGGACCGGCTTCTGGCAATGCAGGTGTTTGTGCGGGTGGTGGAAACCGGCAGCTTTTCGAAAGCCGCAAAGGAATTTGCCACCACCCAGCCCACCGTCACCAAGATGGTGTCTGCAACGGAAGAGCGCCTCAAAGTACGGCTGCTTAACCGCAACACGCGGGGCGTGAGTGTGACGGAGTCTGGCGCGCTGTATTTCGAGAAGTGCAAGATCATTGCGCGTGAGGCCGATGAAGCAGAAAACGTTGCGCGGCTACGCCAGACGCAGGCGCAGGGCATGCTGCGCATCGGCACATCCGTAGCGTTTGGCCGACGGGTGGTGGTGCCGCTCGCGCTGGAATTCATGGCGCAACATCCGCTGGTGCAGGTGGACCTGAGCTTTGAAGACCGATACACCGACCTGGTGGCGCAGGGCATTGACGTGGCCATCCGCATGGGCAAACTTGCAGATTCATCGCTGGGCGCACGCCACCTTGGCATGAACCCCTGGGTGCTGGCAGCTTCCAGCCGCTACCTCAAGAAACATGGCGTGCCCAAACGCGCGGCTGACCTCAGTGGGCGCAATGCGTTGATCTACAGCAGCGTGCAGGGAGACGATGTTTGGCGCCTGCAGGGCCCCAAAGGTGACGCGGTGACCGTGCCAGTGACTGGCAGTTTTCGGTCCAACAATCTGTCTGCCGTGCTGGCGGCGGCGCGTGCGCATCTGGGCGTGGCGGCATTACCTTGGTACGTGGCCGCGGACTCGCTGGCGTCGGGCCACGTCGTGGAAGTCCTGAAAGGGCACAGCCTGCCCGAGCAGGAAATCCATGCGGTCTTTCCGTCGCCCAAACTGGTGCCCGGCAAGGTTCTGGCGTTTGTTGCCTTCATGCAGGGGCGTTTCAACGGTCGCTGGTGGGAAACGTTGCCCAAGAGCTGATTTATGCCGGAGCCGGGTGCCTAATTGGCCTCTAGACCCAGTCGGATATGTGTGAAGAGCTATCAAATATATAGCAAATTAAGCGTTGAACTATCGCAAACAACTGGTTTGTTAGGAACTGGACCGAATCTCGGCGAAGCGCTGCTCCATCTCACGACGCATTTCCCTGCGAACTTCAGCTGCAGCATGACGTCTGCGCTCTTCGACGGACACGGGCTCCCAGGGCGTTACGGCAGCGGGCTTTCTGTTTTCGTCGACAGCCACCATGGTGAAGAAACAGCTATTCACATGACGAACCGCGCGGGTGCGGATTTCCTCGGCGATGACCTTGATACCAATTTCCATGGACGAAGTCCCCGTGTGATTCACGGAGGCCAGAAAGGTGACCAGTTCTCCCACGTGGATTGGCTGCCTGAACATCACCTGATCCACGTTGAGGGTGACCACATACCGTCCCGCATAACGACTCGCGCAGGCATATGCCGCCTGGTCCAGCAGTTTGAGGATGGTTCCGCCATGAACATTGCCGGCGAAATTAGCCGTGTCCGGTGTCATCAACACCGTCATGGAAAGTTGGTGAGAAGGGAGTTCCATAGTCATGACAATAATATCTATCAATTCATTTGTTCCCCACACTTCGCTATGAATAATTCTTCACAAGTCATTCGCGCTTTCACACCAACGGGAAAATTGCGCGCCTCCATCAATCTGGGTAACCCCATTCTGGCGAATAGAGACCCAGCCTCGGGCGATCCCCTGGGGGTTTCCATCGATCTGGCTCGTGCTTTTGCCGGACGATTGGGGGTTGAAGTTGAATGGGTCGTTTTTGATACGGCGGGCAAGTCAGTCGATGCCGTAACTCATGAACAGGCCGATATTGGCTTCTTTGCGATTGATCCGCTTCGCGGCGAGGGCATTTCCTTCACGGCGCCTTATGTGTTGATCGAGGGCAGCTACATGGTGCCAGACGCGTCACCCATTCAAGCCAACGACGAGGTGGATCGACCCGGCCGCCGCGTGACGGTTGGCAAAGGCAGCGCCTACGACCTGTTTTTGTCCCGGGAACTTAGACATGCTGAAATTGTGCGTGCACCCACGTCGCCAACGGTGGTTGATGTGTTCGTAGCGCAGGGTCTGGATGTAGCCGCTGGTGTCAAGCAGCAGATGGAGGCGGACGCCAAACGTTTTCCAGGTCTGCGGCTGTTGCCTGGCCACTTCATGGTGATCCAGCAGGCTATGGGTCTCCCCAAGGGCAGAGGTGAGGAGGCTGCACAATGCCTGCGCCAGTTTGTTGAAGACATGAAAGCCAGTGGCTTTGTTGCCCGGGCACTGGCCCGGCATGGCATTCAGGGCGCCATTGTTGCGCCTGTCACGCAAGGCTGAGCCGGGCGCCTGCCGGCCACCATAGACATGGTGACTTGCGGCAGCCCGGTATGCAGGGTTCTTGGCAATATTTCGGGGCTAAATTGGCCTTTATTCCCCGTCGGGTATGCTTAAGAAGCTACTAAATATATAGCAAACAGGTTTCACTTCATCAATGGGCGTCAGCCTGCTTGGCTGCCTCCACCGCATCCGAACCATCACCCCGCGCGCCGTTGAAGTACAGATTCAGCGCGACAGCGCTAATGGACGCCAGCAAAATGCCGGACTCGATCAACGGGTGAATGTTGTGTGGCATCCACTGCTTGAAGTTGGGTGCAATCAGCGGAATCATGCCAATACCGATTGAGATGGCCACGATGAACAGGTTGTTGCGGTTGCCCTTGTAATCCACACCGCCAAGGATACGGATACCGGTGGCCGCTACCATGCCGAACATCACCAGACCTGCACCGCCCAGCACGAACGTAGGTAAAGATTCCACCAGCGCCGCCATCTTGGGCAGCAGGCCCAGAATGATCAAGATGATGCCGCCTGCCACGCAGACAAACCGGCTCTTCACACCGGTTACGCCCACCAGACCCACGTTTTGCGAGAAGCTGGTGTAGGGGAAGGTGTTGAAAATGCCACCGATCAGCGTGCCCAGACCATCGGTGCGCAAACCGGCTGCCAATGCTTTTTGCTCGATCTTCCTGCCGGTCATGTCGCCGAGCGCGAGGAACATGCCAGTGGATTCGATCATCACCACAATCATCACCAGCGTCATCGTGATGATGAGGATTGGGTCAAACACCGGCGTGGCAATCTCAAAGGGCAACACCAGATCAAACCAGCCTGCCTTTGCCACTTTCTCAAACGTCATCAGCCCGGCCAGGGTGGCGATGACGCCGCCCAGAATGATGCCCAGAAGCACCGAGATGTTCGCGATGAAGCCTTTGGCGTATTTGGCAATCAGCAGGATGGACACCAGCACGATGCCTGCGATGATGATGTGCGGCATCTGCGCGTATTTGGGGTTGGGTACCGACCCGACGAGTGCCAGGCCTTTGGGAACGGCGGGCACCATAGCGGCCGCCGGTGCGCTGGCGCCCGCGGCGGGTGTGACCGCCGCATTGGCCATGCTGCTCACGTCGGCCAGCCACTTGGCGTGCTCAGGGCTCACCACATTGGGGGCTGTAGGGCCGAAGGGGTTGCCAAAAATCCAGTTGATGCCAATGCGCATCAGGCTGATCCCGATCACAGCAATGATGGTGCCCGTGACCACCGGTGGAAAGAAGCGCAGCATGCGACTGACGATGGGTGCAATCAGGATGGAGATGACACCCGCACCAATGATCGAGCCGAAGATCAACCCCGCACCCTCCACGCCGGGCAGGCTGTTGGCCATAGCGACCATCGGGGCGACGGACGCAAAGGTCACACCCATCATCACTGGTAGCTTGATGCCAAACCATTGTGTGGCTCCCAGCGACTGGATCAGCGTGACAAGGCCGCAGCAGAACAGGTCTGCCGAGATCAACATAGCCACCTGTTCGGGGCTGAGCTTGAGCGCGCGACCCACAATGAGTGGCACGGCCACCGCACCGGCGTACATCACAAGCACGTGTTGCAGGCCAAGGGCGGTCAGTTTGCCTGCGGGCAGGCGCTCGTCCACGGGGTGGACTTGTTGGTTAGCCATTTGTAGTCTCCTGAAGAAGATTGCAGGGATCGAAAAAGTGGGGCCTAGATTTCAGATATGAAAATTGTTCTTCACTCTGTACGCCAAACTGTATACACTTTGATCTTAGTCCAGATAGGGGAAAACCCCAGAATGCTGCGGGCATTCATGGGGTTTCAGGCTGCGTGCTTTTAACTTTTAGTGCCTGAATGAGCAGGCGGGTGCTGACTGGTCAGGCCAGCAGGTCGCTCAGCGTGCGGGCAATGACCTTGGTGGCGCGGCGCAGGTCTTCCAGCTCCAGCCGTTCGTCGGCGCGCTTGGCGTGGGACTCCAATACCGTGCGTGGCCCGGCACCGTAAATGACACCGGGAATGCCGGCCTCGCAGAACAGGCGCACATCGGTGTATAGCGGCGTACCCAGTGCGGGTATCTTCTCGCCAAACACCTGCTCACCATGCTTCTGGATAGCGTCCACTAGCGGTTTGTTGCCGGGCAGCGGCCGCATGGCGTTGGCTAGCAGCATGCGTTTGATGTCCACCGTCACACCTTTGTGTTGTGCTGCGGTATCGGTGATGATCTTGCGCAGGGTTGCTTCCACTTCAGCCGGGTTCTCCTCGGGAATCATGCGCCGGTCCAGCTTGAAGGTGACCCGGCCCGGCACCACGTTGGTATTGGTGCCGCCTTCAATCATGCCGATGTTCAGGTAGGGGTGATTGATACCGGCCACTTCGGAGCTGATTTGTTTGTACAGCGTATTTTGGTGATACAGCGCGCTGAGGATGGTGACTGCTGCCAGCATTGCGTCCACACCCGAGTCCGGAATGGCGGCGTGCGCCATCTTGCCGTGCACGGTGACTTCCATCTGCAAGCAGCCGTTGTGGGCCGTGATGACCTGGTAGCTGAAGCCTGCAGCAATCATCAAATCAGGTTTGATGATCTTGTGTTTGAGCAGCCACTCAGGTCCCACTTCGCCGCCAAACTCTTCGTCGTAGGTGAACAGCAGTTCCACACTGCCAGCCTTGGGCTTGGCAACGGCTTCCAGCGCACGCACGGCAAAGGCATATGTAGAAAAATCACATTTACTGACGGCTGCAGCGCGTCCGTAAATTTTGCCGTCTTCAATCTCGCCACCATAGGGGTTCTTGGTCCAGCCTTCACCGGGTGGAACCACGTCGCCATGGGCGTTTAGGAGCACCGTTTTGCCGAGACCGTAATTCCGGCGCACGACAAGGTTAGTGACACTTTCCAGCCCGAACGCTTTGACTTCGGCTTCCGGCACGGGATGCTTCTCGGCGTCCAGCCCGAAACCGTGCAGCAGTTCGGCCGTGCGCTCAGCATGCGGTGCATTGTTGCCGGGCGGCGTGTCGGTGGGCACGCGAATCAGGTTCTGAAGAAAGCGAACTTGTTCTTCAAAGTGGGCATCGATCCAGGCATCCAATTGTTCGTAAGTGTTCATGGTTCAAGTCGATAAAAAGAAAAATCAGTATTCAGCAGCGAGGGTTTCAATCAGCACGGAAAAGGCTTCCACGGCCAGTTGCATATCGTCGCTGGTGGTGGATTCGAGCGGGTTGTGGCTGATACCGGAGTTTTCCCCGCGCACAAACAGCATGGCCTGCGGCATGATCTCGTGGAGTTTCATGGCATCGTGACCCGCCCCGCTGGGTAGCTGATATGGCGGCAGACCCAGGGCCTGGACGGCGCTTTCCCAGTGCCCGCGCAGCGCTGCGTCAGACGGCGCTGCCGAAGCGATCATGGTTTCTTCCAGGTGCAACATCACACGCCGCCGCTCGGCAATGCGCAGTGCCTGGTTCTTGATGTCTGCCACCACGGCATTGCGCTGCGCGTTGTTGGGTGCACGAATGTCCAGACTGAACTGGCAGCGTCCGGGCACCACATTAATGGAGCCTTGGGGTACGTCGAACATGCCCACCGTGGCGACGGAGTCTTCATCGGCTGAGGCCCTGGCTTCGGCATACAACGCCAGTTCGGCTGCTGCTGTGGCCGCGTCACGGCGGCGGTTCATGGGCGTGGTTCCGGCATGGCTGGCCACACCGGTGAACTCGCCCCGGTAACGCGCGCTACCGTTGATTGAGGTGACGACACCCAAAGGCAGGTCCATGGCGTTCAGCACGGGGCCCTGTTCAATATGCACTTCAACAAAGCCGAGATAACGCTCCGGGTCACGTTGCAATGTCTGGATGGCTTCCAGCGTGGCGGGCAGGCCGGCATGCTGCATGGCTGCTCGCATGGTGACGCCGTCCGCGTCCTGCTGGTCAAGCCAGTCGGGGTTGAAGTGGCCAGTGAGCGCGCCTGATCCGAGGAAGGTGGCCTTATAGCGCTGGCCTTCCTCTTCTGCAAATCCCACAACTTCGATTGCGTAGGGCAGCCGTCTGCCTGCGCGTTTCAGTTCCTGCACGCAAGCCATGGGCACGAAAATGCCGAGGCGGCCATCGTATTTGCCACCGTTACGCACGGTGTCGAAATGACTCCCGGTGAGCAGGATCGGAGCTTTCGCCCTGCCCGTAATGGGCTTGGCGTCATCGCTTGCCCGATAGGTACCGACCACGTTGCCCACGGCGTCAATGTGGGCTTCGTCGAAACCGCAGGCCAGCATCTGCTGTTTTATGTCCGCAGCGCAAGCGCGGTGTGCATCGGTGAGGTAAGTGACTGTGAGCTGACCGAGTTCGGCGTACCCGGGGTCCGTGTGGCGCGCAAGGGTCTCATGCCAGTCCCACACGCGATGGCCCAACTCGGGCTCAAAGCCGAACTTGTCATTGAGGCGGATTTCTGCGATGCGGTGGATGTTACGTAGGCATTCGGCATGTTCGAATTCCAGCGGATTGCGCAGGCGTCGCTCAAAGGTGTCGATGATTCGCTGCTTGCTCAAGCCAGTGCCACGAGCGCCCCGTACGGCCAGAATGAACGGAAAGCCGAATCGTGCGTTGTAGTCGGCGTTCAGCTTCTGGATTTTGGCAAACTCTGCGGGCGTGCAGTCTGTCAGGCCCGCCTTGCCCTGCTCATGTGTTGACTCGGCGGTGAGTGTTTTGCTGACCATCGCTTTGCCGGCCAGCTCAGGGTGGGCGCGGATCAGGGCTAATTGGGGCTCGCGGCCGGCGGCGTTGAGCACCTGCACCATCGCATACTTCAGGTGCGCCAGGGATTTGAAAGGCCGCTGTGCCAGGGCCTTTTCGGCGATCCAGGGAGAGTGCTCGTAAAGCCCGTCCAGTAGCTGTAAGGCTTCAGCCGATGAAGCAGCGTTCAGTTGTGGCAGGTTGATGGCCATGATTCAGCCTTTGGTCACGGTTGATGGGGCAACAGGGCGGGGGTGCGAGGGGTGCGTTTTGGCCCAATGCCTGGCAATGTCCAGGCGGCGGCAGATCCAGACATGGGAGTGACCCTGGATGTAGTCCAGAAATTTTTGCAGCGACCGCATGCGCCCGGGTCGTCCCAGTAAACGGCAATGCAGGCCAATGCTCAGCATCTTGGGTGAGTTGGCACCTGCTGCGTCGCCTTCTGCATACAGCACATCAAAGCTGTCTTTGAGATACGTGAAGAAATCATCGCCTTGGGCAAAGCCCTGTGCAGAAGAGAAGCGCATGTCGTTGGTGTCCAGCGTGTAAGGCACGATGAGTTGCGGCACCACGCTGCCGTCGGTTTTCCTGACCTGCATCCAGAACGGCAGGTCATCGCCGTAGTAATCGCTGTCGTATTCAAAGCCACCATAGTCAGCCACCAGCCGGTGCGTGTTGGGGCTGTCGCGCCCCGTGTACCAGCCCAATGGGCGCTCGCCGGTTAGCTCCCGAATGATGTCCATTCCGATGCGCATGTGTTCCCGCTCGGTGGCTTCGTCGATATTCTGATAACTGATCCAGCGCCAGCCGTGGCAGGCAATTTCGTGGCCCAGTTCCTTGAATGCAGCCGTGAGTTCAGGGTGGCGCTGCAGCGCCATGCTCACGCCAAACACGGTGAGCGGCAGTTTGCGTTTCTCAAACTCGCGCAGGATTCGCCAAACGCCTGCGCGCGAACCGTATTCATAAATGCTTTCCATGCTCATGTGGCGTGCTGGAAAAGCCGCCGGGCTGAACATCTCGGACAGGAATTGTTCGGAGGCTGGGTCGCCATGCAGCACGGCGTTTTCTCCGCCTTCTTCGTAATTCAGGACAAACTGAACTGCGATACGTGCCTGGTCGGGCCACTGTGCGTGTGGCGGGTTGCGTCCATACCCGGCCAGATCGCGGGGATAGGTAGCAGTTGAATCGTAGGGGGCGCTTGACATGGGGCGTTCTCTCAGGACAGGGCCATTGAAATGTCGTTGGTGGGAATCTTGCGATCGAACGTCAGGTTTTCTTCGACGTGCAGCAGGTGCTCGTTCATAAGTCTCACAGACAGATCTTCGTCTTTGGCCGCAAGCGCTTTCACAATGTCCACGTGCTCCTCATTGGAGTGCTCGGCAGCGCGGGAAGTTTGGTACATGAGGGTAATCAGGGCGCAGCGTGAAATCAGCTGGCTGAGCAATTGCGCCAGCACGTCATTGCCCATCAGTTCAGCCATCCGCACGTGGAAATCGCCCAAAAGCTCGGTACGCCCCGGGGCATCTTCCCGCTGCACAGCCAACTTTTCCTGCGCCACATGCTCGCGTAGCGCCTTGATCTTGGCGGGTGTGACTTGGCGCACGAACGCGCGTGTCATCTCGGTCTCCAGCATGCGGCGCACGGCAAAGACCTGCTTCGCTTCGGCGACGGACGGGGCTGCCACAAAGGCGCCGCGTGCGGGCTCCAGCGTGATCAACTGATGTTGCGAGAGTTGCAGCAGTGCCTGGCGGACCAGGGTTCGGGATACGCCAAAGTGATCAGCCAGCTTCTGCTCCGCCAGCTTGCTGCCAGGCTGAAGCCGGTGTTCCACAATGGCTTTGGTGAGCGCCTGAACAATCAGGGCGGTAGATGATGCTTCCATGGCTGGCATCATAGCGTTAAACTCAAAAAGTGTATACACTTTCGGTTTCCGTACGCTGAATACCGGCTTCAGGAGGGCGATCACGGGTCGATCAGGAATTTATAACAAGGACGCAATATGGGCTTGAGCACACACGTACTGGACACCATGCATGGTTGCCCCGCTGCCGGGATGGCAGTTGCGCTGTACACCACCCACGGCGATTCGGCCACACTGGTGAAGCGCTTTGTCCTGAACCAGGACGGGCGCAACCCGGACGGGCCGCTGTATGACAACGCCAGCCTGCGGGCGGGCACCTACCGACTGGTTTTTGATGTGCAGGGTTATTTCAGGGATCGCAGCGTAGCGCTACCCGAACCTAATTTTCTGAACAAGGTGAGTCTGGATTTCGGTGTGGCACACACCGACCAGCATTACCACGTGCCACTGCTGGTCAGCCCCTGGAGCTACTCGACCTACAGGGGTTCCTAGGACTGATTTCGGGTAATTAGAGCTGACCTTCGGTCAGGGTATCCAACTGGAATCGACCGCTTTTTTCCCACAACCAGGTGTCGGTATAGGTGACACGGCCCATGCGTACCGGCGCAGGGTAGGGTGCAGCCTGACGCACCGTTCGGACGATTTCAGCCATGACTTCAGGTGCATGCGAAGGAGCACGCATCCAGTTGGTGGAAACCACGTTGCCACGGCCGTCGATCTCCACGTTCAGCACGCCCACGGCGTACAGCAGCGGCGGCATTTTTCCCTTGTAGACGCGATTGCCGTTTTGCCGATACAAATGACCTGCTGCGTCCCGACGGTAATCGCGGGGGGTGCCTGCGCTCGACGTCATGCCCAAGTGGGGGGCAACAGGGGCGGCAGCGACCGGAGGGGCTGGTACCGGTACGGGTGCTGGCATGGCAACTGGCGCCGGGGGAGCGGCGACAGGAGGGGGAGGTGCAGTTTTGCATGCCGCTACGATCAGGCCTGCAATGGCTGTTCCCAGAACCAGCCAGATTCTATTGATGTTGGGGTAATTCATAGGTCGTCTCCTGAGGTTTGTCACACCGGTTTGGACTAAATGTGCCAGAGTTGAACCTCGGGAGCTTACAGAAGGCGTGCATCAAGGTAACAAAAAGTGAACCAAACCAACGAATTTCTGAGTCTTCTTCAGCAAGAAACCGCCGTGTGGGTGAGGGTTGATTCAGCGCAGGGGTCGGTGCCACGCAGTCCGGGCGCGTGGATGGCAGTTTTTCGCAACAGTTTGGTAGGAACCATTGGTGGTGGGCATGTGGAGTTCCAGGCGATTAATCTGGCCCGGGAACGTCTGAACGGCGCAACAGTGGCGAGTACGGTGCGCTTCGCGCTGGGCCCCAGTCTGGGTCAATGCTGTGGCGGCGTGATGCATTTGCGCTTTGATGTGGTCAGCATCGACGACCTTGCCAAGGTAGAGGCCTGGCTGCTCTCGCAACAGCAAGAGACCCGTCAGCCCATCGCCCTGTTTGGTGGTGGGCATGTTGGCCGCGCACTCATCGGCATTCTGGGCACCTTGCCGTTCGCGGTTACTTGGGTGGACAGTCGAGACGAGATCTTTCCCCCGGAGCTGCCAGACAACGTATCGACTGAGCATTCTGACCCGGTGCATTCGTCTGTTAGCGACCTGCCGACCGGCTGCAGGGTCTTGATCATGAGTTTCAGCCATGCGGAGGACCTGGATGTGGTGGCTGCCTGCCTGATGCGCCAGCGCGCGCGGGGTGATTTACCCTACATCGGCCTGATTGGCAGCAAGACCAAATGGGCAACTTTTCGCCACCGTCTGGCGGAGCGCGGCTTTTCTGACGTTGAGCTGGCCCAAGTCACCAGCCCGATAGGTGTAAGTGGTATCGCCGGTAAGGAGCCCGAAGTTATTGCGGTGGCAGTTGCGGCACAGTTATTGCAAACTGGAACCTGACCGGGAGCTAGGGTTTATACCGAGAGAAATCCTTTGGTGCCTTATTTGAAGCATTTCAGAAAGTGTATACACTTTGATGTCCATGTCGCAGCGGAGCTGGGTCCCCCAAAGACCCTTGTTCGCGACCCAGAAACTGCTTACAGCGCCCGCAGTGGTGAGCAGTTTGAAGATGAAGGGTGCCATGGTGTGGCGCCGTAAAGGTTAAAGAAACATGGAAAGCTATTACCTCGACTGGGCCAATTTGCTGCTGCGCTGGGTTCACGTCATCACCGCCATCGCCTGGATCGGCTCCTCGTTTTATTTTGTTTTTCTCGACAGCAGTCTGGTCAAGCCCGAGTCGGAAGATTTGCAGAAAAAAGGCGTCGGTGGCGAACTGTGGGCCGTGCATGGCGGCGGCTTTTACAACCCGCAGAAATATGCGGTAGCCCCGGAAAAGGTACCAGACCACTTGCACTGGTTTTACTGGGAGAGCTACAGCACCTGGTTGACCGGGTTTTCGCTGTTCACTGTCTCTTACCTGTGGAGTGCGAGCACTTACCTCATTGACAAGTCATTAATGAATTGGTCTAGCGGTGCGGCAATCGGGGTTGCAGTGTCGTTCCTGGTGGTGTTCTGGATGATCTATGACCTGATCTGCCAGATATTCGGCCGACGCAAGAATGGTGACGCCATCGTGGGCGCGCTGGTCTTTCTGGTTGTGTGTGGCGCCTCCTGGCTGGCCTGTCACTGGTTCGCCGGAAGGGCTGCCTTTCTTCTGGTGGGCGCGATGATCGCTACCGCCATGAGTGCGAATGTGTTCTTCTGGATCATTCCGGGCCAGCGTACCGTCGTCAAAGACTTGCGTGAAGGCCGACCGGTAGACCCCATTCACGGTCAGCGCGCCAAGCAACGCAGCGTGCACAACACCTATTTCACGCTGCCGGTGCTGTTTGCCATGCTAAGCAACCATTACAGCTTCACCTACACGAACCAGTACAACTGGGTCGTGTTGATTGTGATGATGTTGGCGGGGGCACTGATTCGACAGTTTTTTGTCATGCGCCACGGTTTCAAGCTGGGTCGCAATGGCCATCCCTGGCCGTATGCAGCGGTCGGCGTGGCAGTGATCGTGGGAGCTATTGTGTGGATGAAGCCTGCGCCGCAACCTGCTGCGACTATTGGAATGGCTACGAATTCAGTAGCTACTGGCGCATATCCCACGGGGTCTGGAGGCCAATTTGGCTATCAAGATGTTCAAAAAATACTGGAGCAGCGATGTTACTTGTGCCATGGTGCCCAAGTGCAGATGAAAAATGTACGGCTGGATTCCCCCGCACTGGTGAAGCAGCATGCGCTGTCGGTGTATCAGCAGTCGGTAGTCACCAAAATCATGCCAATGAATAACGCCACGCAAATTACCGATGCCGAGCGTGCAGTGATTGCGAAGTGGTTTAACGATGGCGCAAAGACTGAATGAGTGCGCCCAGAGGCTCACGCCATTTCTTTTGTCCGAGGAGCTGAGGCCACGGTGTCTGAACAGCTGGCTCCGCCGCAGCCATGAATGATGTTCTGGGGTAATGCATCGGGCATAGTGACGATGCCGGTTACCGGGTCATAGCCTAATCGTCTTAGATGAAGCGCCAGCGCCGCGTCCATCGACTGGGCGTGCTGCGGGAACCACAGGGCCAGTTCGCGTGCCATATCGCGCACTATGGCGAGATGACCGTCCCGCCCCTGTTTCTGGCCCTCTCGCATCACTTGCAGGACCACCTTGTGCTGCATGCTATGGCAATTAGATGAGGCAAACCGCGTGTTTTTCATCCATTCGTCCTCACGGCCGAAATGGTCGTCGGTGTGGTCGATCAGCTCTGTCCACTGTTCCAGCAGTTTGGCATCAGGCGCGTTCTCCACTTTGGCCAGCAGCTCCACAAATTCCTGATGGGTGTCGTCCATCGCTGGCAGGTCCAGCGCCAATGCATCCGACCATTCCAGATTCGCCATGTTGTATTCCCAAAAATAGGGAAGAGGTTATGCGACCTTTCAGTGGCGGGTTTTGATCCATGTCATGTCTCGGCCGGTTATAGGCTGGCACCCGCAAGTTGCTTCGCCAGCTGGTTGTGTCGCTCGATCAGGGGCACCAGTTCAACAGTGGCAAGTTGGCCTTCGCGCACCACCACGCAGCCATTCACTACCGTGTAAGCTGCTTGAGGACTCGCGCACAACAACAAACTGCCTACCGGATCATGCACGGCGCCACCGGCAAAGGCGAGGGTGCGCAGATCGAACAGCGCGAGGTCGGCGCACATGCCAGGGGCGAGGTGGCCAATGTCTTTGCGACCCAACACTTCTGCGCCACCACGCGTGGCCACGCTTAGTGCGTCGCGAGCGGTCATTTCTGATGGCCCCAGATCGCAGCCGAAAAAAGTGCGGCCACTGGCGTCGGTTGAAGGCGGCTGCAGGGCACGCCCCACCCGCGCCAGCAGCATGGCCTGACGCGCTTCGTTCACCAAATGGCCGGCGTCGTTGCTGGCGCAGCCGTCCACGCCCAAGCCGACGGGTACCCCAGCGTTGATCATTTTGCGGATGGGGGCAATGCCGCTGGCCAGGCGCATGTTGCTGCACGGGCAGTGCGCCACGCCCGTGCGGGTGGATGCAAACAGGCTGATGCCCTCGTCGTCGAGTTTTACGCAGTGGGCATGCCAGACGTCGTGGCCCAGCCAGCCGAGGTCTTGCGCGTATTGCGTGGGTGTGCAGTTGAATTTTTCTTTTGAATAGGCGAGGTCGTGGTCGTTTTCGGCCAGATGGGTGTGCAAGCGCACGCCGTAATGCCGGGCCAGCTTGGCCGATTCGCGCATCAGGTCGCGGCTGACGCTGAAAGGCGAGCAGGGTGCCACGGCAACATGAACCATTGCGCCGAAAGACATGTCGTGATACGTTTCGATCAGCCGTTGCGTGTCCTTGAGGATGAAGTCTTCAGCTTCCACCACGCTATCCGGCGGCAAACCGCCTTGTGACTGGCCCACGCTCATGCTGCCCCGACTGGCCGTGAAGCGCATGCCAATCTGGCGGGCGGCTTCGATGCTGTCGTCCAGACGCACCCTATTGGGATAGATATACAGATGGTCGCTGCTGGTGGTGCAGCCACTCATCAACAGCTCGGCCATTGCCACTTGGGTGGACACCCGGATCATCTCGGGTGTCAGCCCAGACCAGATCGGGTACAGGCCGTGCAGCCAGCTGAACAGCTCAGCGTTTTGTACGGCTGGAATCGCCCGGGTGAGCGACTGGCACATGTGGTGGTGTGTATTGATCAGGCCCGGCATGACCAGATGGCCGCGTGCATCAATCACCTCGTCAGCCGTTTGGGGCAGATCGGCAGCCGGGCCTATGGATTCGATGAGGTTGTCACGCACGAAGACGGAGGCTTGGAGCAGCTCACGCCCTTTTGCCGGATTGACATCATCAAACGTGGCGACGCACTGGGCGTTTTTGATCAACAGAGTAGACATGATTTCAGTTATGACCGGAGTTGAGGGAATGGTCGGGAGCAGACCGCGGCACAATGGGAACAGGAGACTCGTGAATGATCGCACCAAATTCTGCGCCCGACGCTAACTGCCGGCCTAGGGCGTTTCTGGAATACCTTTATAACGCCGCAGTTATGCGTGCATTGCCCCTGCACAACACAGCAGCGTTTTTGCCACCGCCGCCGAAGGGCCGGACCCTCGTTTTGGGAGCAGGGAAAGCCGGTGGCTCTATGGTGCAGGCGGTGGAAGCCTTGTGGCCAGCCGATGCGCCGCTGACCGGCCTGGTGGTGACGCGATATCACCACATTCCAGCGCGGCCAGCAGGCCTGGCCCAACGGATCGAGCTGGTGGAAGCCTCTCATCCCGTGCCCGACGCGGCGGGTCTGGCTGCTGCCGAACGCATCATGGCATTGACGCAAGGGCTGACAAAAGACGATCTGGTGTTGTGCCTGATTTCTGGTGGCGGCTCGGCCCTGCTCACGTTGCCTGCTGATGGTCTGACACTGGCAGACAAACAGCGCATCAACAAGGACCTGCTGAATTCCGGCGCCAATATTTCTGAAATGAACTGCGTGCGCAAGCACCTCTCCCGCATCAAGGGCGGGCGGCTGGCGGCCGCCTGCGCCCCCGCACGCGTGGTGACGCTGACCATCAGCGACGTGCCGGGTGATGACCCCAGCATCATAGCCAGCGGTCCTACCGTACCGGATGCCACCACCTGTGCAGATGCATTGGCCATCCTAAAACGCTATGGCATCGCCGTGACTGAAGGCGTGCGCGCGGCGCTCGACAGCGGCGCGCTCGAAACGCCCAAACCCGGTGACACAGCCTTTGCCGGACACGCAGTGCACATGATCGCCACACCGCAACAGTCACTTGAAGCAGCTGCGAATGCAGCGCAAGCCGCAGGACTGGAGGCACACATCCTCAGCGATGAGATTGAGGGCGAGTCCCGCGAAGTCGGCAAGGTGCACGCGGCCATGGGCCGCGCTGTGGCGCGTGGTGCGGGTGGGTGGAAGAAGCCCTGCGTGATCCTGTCGGGCGGCGAGACCACGGTGACGGTTCGCAAGCAGCCGGAAGGCACACCGCGCGGTCGTGGTGGTCGTGCAGGTGAGTTTTGCATGGGCCTGGCGCAGGCGCTGCAGGGCCAGCCCGGCGTGTTCGCGCTGGCAGCCGATACCGATGGCATCGACGGCGTGGAAGACAACGCCGGGGCTTACGTGGCCCCCGACACGCTGGCACGGGCGCAAGAGCGGGGCATGAAGATCGACCAGTACCTGGACCGCAACGACGCCTATGGCTACTTCAGCCCCCTGGGTGATTTGGTGATCACCGGGCCTACGCACACGAATGTGAACGACTTTCGGGCGATGCTGGTTTTGTAAGCAGACAAGCTTAGTAGGTCGTTTCTTGGTCCAAGTGGTGTCGCGCCGGCAGGTAAGTGCGAAACACTGCTCCTCCATCCGGCATGTTGTCAGCAACGATGCTGCCATCATGCGCTTCGATTATCTTCTTGCTGATCGCCAATCCCAGACCTGTACCCCCAGAGCCATCCTTGGTTGTGCTTGACTGAACAAATGCATCAAAAATCTTCTCGACCTCAGCAGTTGGGATACCCAAGCCATGGTCGCGCACACTGATACACAGCCGGGCGTCACCTGTCAGGTATCCGCGAACCTCAATTTCACTTTGGTGAGGCGAAAATTTGATGGCGTTAGCTGTAATGTTGCGTATTACTTGCTGAAAACGTACGGGATCTACTTTTGCCAGCAAGGGTTTGGGCCCCAGGTCGACTGCTAGACCTATGCCCTTGCCGGCCAATTGCGGGCTTAGTTCGTGCAGAACATCGGCGACAAGGTTGCGTACGTCCGCACGTTCAATTGTGATGGCCCCAACAGAGCTTTCAATTTTCGACACATCCAGCAAGTCATTCACCAAAGCCAGCATGCGCTCACCCGAAGCGTGGATATCACTGAACATGCTGTGGAGTTTGGGTTGTTGAATGCCGCGCATGATGCCCAGTTCCGAAAACCCTAAAATTGATTGCAGAGGCGTGCGTAACTCATGGCTAATGTTGGCAATGAACTCGGATTTTGCGCGAGAGGATTCTTCCGCCGCGTCCCGAGCGGCGCGCGTCGCCTGTTCAGCTTCCCGAAACTCGCTCACATCGATCATCGTACTCAACATGCGTGCGTTGTCGCGCCGGTCTCCAGCGACCACAACCTTGGTAACCATGACATCGCGGGTGGATCCATCGCGGTGGCGAACTTTCGCCTCGTAACGGAGGGTCCCCCCAGTGCGCCAGACTGCTGCGTCTCGCTCGGCGTGCAAAGACGCAGCTTCAGGCGTCATGAAGTAGGCACCACGCTGGCCAATCACAACAGTCCGGGACTGGCCCATAAAATCTTCCCATGCGCGATTGACAGTTATGTACCTGCCCTGTGGGTCGAAGGTTGAAACTGGCAACGGGCTACTTTCCAGCAATGAGGCGACCAGTCCGAGTTGGTGTTGAAGCGCTTGTTGTGCAGCAATGCGGTCTGTAACATCCACCGCGCTGCCGGCGAAACCCACAATGGCGGAGCTGTTGCGCAATGGTACAACGGCCATATCAAAGTGATGAACAGTGCCGTCGCTGGATCGCATCCTTGCTGTTGCAGTACGTACGCCGGCGTCGGAGCTGGTGGAAAAAAGTGCAGCGACAGCTGCGCTGTCTTCCGGTTCGACCAACCTCTTGAGGTGGCTATTGATTGCTTGCTCCACGCTTTGGCCGTGAAGCGCCACCCAACGGTCGTTGACATAGGAGATCGAACCCGTGGCATCGGTACGGAAGATTAACTCTTGCACACTTTTGACCAGTACTCGAAGTTCCCTCTCTCGGGCAACGGCCTCCTGCCTGGCAATGGCCAACTGGTCATGAGCAGTTTCTCGCGCATGTAGGCTTCGCCGGACGGCGATTGTCATGAGCGCCAAAAACGCAATTGAAAATAATCCAGCCAAAGCAAACCATTTGATACCGGAGAACCAACGCTGCAGACTATTGGCATACGGTTGTTCAACAATCACTACAAGTGGCCGTGTTCTGGACAGTCGAAAGGCAACAACCTGCCTTTCGTTAGTGGCACCGATACCGACGTATGCAGAGTGCGCTTTACCCGGCAGGTAGTCTGCAAATACAGGGTGCTGCGATAGCTTGGTGCCGGGGGTCAAGGTCGTTGCGCCGCCAGTCGCCAACAGACTGCCTTTGTAATTCAGGAGGTACGCAGCATTACTCGGGTTATTTAGCGTGAGAACTTGGAAATTTGAAAACGAGTCAGGATTGATCAATGCGATCAAGTACAACTCCTGCCCCATCGTCGTTTTAAATGCGCGCGTCAGGGGGATGAATCCGGTTGCCGAAGAACCTGCGAAGGACGTGGACGGCTGCTCAAGCGCCATGAGACTCCGGCCAGCTATGAATTCCCCCAAGAACTCGCCTCCGGTATCGGGCAAGGCGCCCAACAGTCTAAGGTCTGGACGGTGCCCGACTTCCGCAGGAGACGAGCTGGCCAGGATCAACCCCGAACTGCTCAACACGTTTAAGCTTCTGATGAATGGCAAGGTTACCAACGCTTGACTTAACATCAGGTCCACTTTTGTGTTGTCAAGCCCGGCTGGGGTCGTGTCAAGTTGTCCAGAAAGATAACTCAATGCAATCGAGGTGGCTTCAATCGACCGTGTCGCATGGTCATCCAGCACGCGGGCCTGCAACTCGCCGCGTTCCCGATCTGCCTTCAGGACTTCCGCGTATTCGTACCAGACCAGTACCGATAGGGCGAGTACAGTAGCAAGCGTCAGGGCAACGCCGGCCACGATGGCCGTGGCACTGGTGAATCGACTTGCGAGCCAGTGGGGGAAATCGAATCCGGTCATCATCAGTGTTATTTGGGGCAGGTTCAGTCCCTAACCACAATCGGCGCAAGGCCGTTGCGAGTCGCGGCTTTCAGAAGGCGGCCATCACGCTTGATCTGTGCGACGAAATTCTCCACCTGTAGTAGCCAAGCGTCGTCGCCTGGCTTCACGGCATAGCCATACGGCAAAACGTTGAAGGGGGTAGGCGATGTGATCAAAGTGGCCCAGTCAGCATTGTCGAGCAGGCGCCGACTGTAAGGATAGTCCGTCATGAATACGTCTATGCGGCCTGCCTCCAATTCTCGCTCCCGGGTAGCGGGTGGTTTTACGACCACCATTTGCGCCTGTTTGAGCTGTTCTTTCATCACAGGCTCCATGAAAGTGCCAGCCTGCACACCCACCAAAACGCCTGGCTTGTCTATGTCAGCCCATTGCCGGACTGTTCGATTGCTCTTGGTACTGACAGCGTAAATGTCACTTTGTAAATAGGGTTTCGAAAACTTCAATTGCTGCATGCGTTGCGGAAGCATACCGACCGCGAACATGGCAACGTCACAACGGTCTGACTTGAGGTCGTCTATTAGCGTCACGAAAGACGAGTCAATGTATTGCACCTTGGCCTTGAGATCGCGGGCGAACTCTCCGGATAGATCAATGTCAATGCCCTCGAGTTGTTGTGTGTTGGGGTTGCGATGGGTGACGCCATAGTAGTCTGGCCAGATACATACTCTCACGGTGGCCGAAGCTTTTATGCGGTCCGAAACGGGCCCCGCCAAAGTTGCAATGGGAAAGGCGAAGAGTGCCAGCAGACCGAATACCGATTTGGCAAGTGCTTTGGGGACTGATTTGTACATGATGATGGTCTTTATTTGGAGTCGATGAGGTCGGTGAAGGTTGGCCTTGACTTATTGATTCGATCTCGCAATCCAATCAGCGCGTCCGAGTTGGCGAGAAACACATCAACAATGGCGGGGTCGAATGCTTTTTCGCGTTGCTCGGTCAACATCGTTAATGCCACCTTGTTTGAGAACGCGGAACGGTAGCACCGGTCCATGGTGAGCGCATCGAAAAAGTCCACTACGGCAACGATGCGGCCAGATAGTGGGATGTTGTCTCCTGCCAGCTTGCTTGGGTAACCTGTCCCATCCCAACGCTCATGGTGAGCCAGCGCCAACTCAGCAGCCATTTGGAATAGCGGGATTCGGGAGCGACCCAAAATTTCGGCGCCCATCGCTGCATGCTGATTCATGACTATGCGTTCCTCCGGCAAGAATGCCCCCGGTTTTTTCAGCACGTCGTCCGGTATGCCGATCTTCCCAATATCATGCATGGGTGCAGCTTTACGCAGCATGCGGGCCGCGGCCTTGCTTTGCCCTAACAGTAAGGCAAGTGCCTCCGACAGGAAGCCAATTCGGATAATGTGAACCCCTGTGTCGTCGTCCTTGAGGTCTGCGGCTAGAGACAGTCGGAAGAGAGCTTCATGATGTGCGCGCGCCACTTCCTCAAGTGCCTCATTGCGTTCCCGGTACATCCGTCCAAAGTCTCCGACCAAACGCTCCATCTGGCGCGTTGCGGCCTCCGAGAAGCTGTTGCCACTGTTGGGAAATATGGAATCAGCTGAATCGGTAAGGGACGTCATGTCATCTCCAGCTGTTGGTTGATGTTCTCTATTAGCTGCAATGGGCTGAATGGCTTGACTAGATATGCCTCTGCACCTGCCTGCATGCCGGCTTCAAGATCTTCGCTGCGGCCGCGCGCGGTGAGTAATAGAACTCTCGGCGGATTTGGGTTTGACTTGAGAGTCCGACATACATCCAGGCCGTTCAGGGCGCCAGGCATCATGACGTCGAGGAGGATCAAGTCTGGTCGGAACTGCAGCGCCAGAGCGAGACCCTTTTCACCATTCTCCGCCTCCAGAATCTCAAAATCTTCAAACTCGAGCGTCATTCGGATCAGACGCCGAATATCTGCATGGTCTTCAACAATCAAAATCTTTTTCATGGTGGCTTGAGTAATGTGATGCAAACATTGAAAGGCAGAATTTGCCTGATGAAAGTATCATAATTGATAAATATGATACTTTCAATTGAATTTTTGGCCTTATGTGATTTATTTGCTAAAATTGCTAAATGAGCACAAATTCTGCTGAAGATTTCGGCCGACAGTCCAATAGCCAGATGAGCACTATCGAAGCGGCGCGTGCTTTGGGTCTTGCAGTCCGATCGGTGCAGTTGATGGTAGATCGAGGTGAATTGGAGGCCTGGAAGACGCCGGGTGGCCATCGCAGAATCTCCCAGCAGTCCGTTGATCGCTGGCGAAGCGGGGAGAGAAAAGCAACACTTTCGGTGCCTGGGGAACCGGTTGAGCCCGACTTGAATGCTTTTGAACGTGCAGGTAATTTGCGCGAGCTCGGAACTGAGCGACTAAAAGTACTCCTAATCGAAGATTCGGTGCACTTTCAGAACTTGATAACACTGCTGTTAAAACAGAAATTTCCGACATTGGAACTTCGTGTGGCGAGTGATGGCATTGCTGGGTTAGCAATGGTCGGGCAATTTCAGCCTGATGTTTTGATGGTCGACATTCTGTTACCTGGAATCGATGGCGTCACCCTTATCGGCAGCCTGCGCTCGCATCAGCAGTTTCGGCGGATGGAAGTCATTGTGGTGACTTCTTTGGACGCAGGCCAGATAGCGCCTTACGCCTTTGCACTCGAAGGCGTTCCAGTTGTGCACAAGCCTCGACTGGTAGCTGATTTGCCGCCTTTGTTAACCCGCAGCCTTGAGCATCGCAAATCTCGGCTGCATCGACCCGCGTGAGCAAGCCACGTGTGCTGCTGCTAGAGGACGACGCCTCACTGCGGCGCTTTGTGCGCATGGCGCTGGAAGAGTTGCCGTTGGAGTTGTTGGAGTGTGACAGCGTTGCTTTCGCGCTGCAGATTTTGCAGGAGGCGCAAGTACAACTCATTTTTACCGATCTCATGCTGGCGGGAGAGTCCGGGCAAGGTTTTCTGCAGCGCCTGAAGGCAAACCCCACGTTGCAAGGTAGCGCCAAGGTCGTTGTCGTAAGTGCGGGACTTAGCCCAATAGTCCGCAAACAACTCGAAACGTATCCGGTTTGGCGAGTGCTGGAGAAGCCCGTTTCAGTAATGGCACTCGAGGGATGTGTTCGCGAAATGTTTGGTTGGCGGGCGGAGGGTGCTGTGACAGGAGAAGAACTGGAAACGGAGTGCAGCGTTCACGATCCATTAGATAGATCTCTCCCAACGCTAACTGCAGACGAGTCCAGGGCCGTGGCACTCTACTTTGAAGGTGATGCGGAACTCTTCGTTGCATACAGGACCACATGCCTTGGGCAGCTTCCGACAGATGTTCGCGAAGCTGACGTAGCGTGTCGGGACGCCGATTCTCAAGCCCTCATGCGCGTCGCCCATAGTCTGAAAACTGTTCTTGAGACTCTCGGATATTCCGATCTAAGTTTGCAGGCACGCAAACTAGAAGGTCTAACTCTGGCCGAAGAACTACAGCAGGCAACCGTACATTGGGCAGAACTTCGGACCAGAATTCAAGGGATATCGGCTAATATTTGAAAACATTGACGTCAGTTCCAGTGTCAGTGTGGCTCTCTATTCAACCCGGAACGCAATTGCCCTGAGCACATTCTCGGCGGTAGCCGGTGCAGTGAGTTTGACCAGATTGCCGGCCCCGCCCCGCGCCTGCGCTACCGCGTCCCTTAGCGCTTCATACACACTGATCGCCAGCATGAACGGCGGTTCACCTACTGCCTTGCTACCAAACACGTTGTCTTCACGATTTGGCTCCGGCCAGAGATTCACCTTGAAGTGCGCCGGAATGTCGCCAGTAGCGGGAATCTTGTAGGTGCTGGGCGCGTGGGTGCTCAGATGACCCTTGTCGTTCCAAACCAGCTGCTCGGTGGTGAGCCAGCCCATGCCTTGCACAAAACCGCCTTCAATCTGACCAATGTCGATGGCGGGGTTGATGCTGCGCCCGACGTCATGCAGGATATCAACTTGGAGTACGCGGCTTTCGCCCGTGAGCGTGTCAATGGCCACCTCGGTGCAGGCCGCGCCGTAGGCAAAGTAATAGAACGGTCTGCCGGTGAGGGTGGTCTTGTCGTAGTGGATTTTGGGTGTGCGGTAAAAGCCGTCGCTCCAAAGCTGGATGCGGTTGGCATACGCCGCTTTCACCACATCGTTGAAGCTGCGCGTGACCGTGGGCGAGATGACATGCCCGCCCTCAAACCGGATGGCACCGGCGCCGCAACCGTCCAGCCCGCCCACGAAGGCAGCGAGGTTGTCGCGTACATGGCGGGCGGCAAACTGCGCGGCGCGGCCGTTCAGGTCGGTTCCGGCCGATGCGGCTGTGGCCGACGCATTGGGCACCTTGCTGGTGTCGCTGGCCGTCGCCAGCACGCGCTCAAACGGGACGCCCAGCTCATCGGCCACGATCTGCGCGACCTTGGTGTTCAGGCCCTGCCCCATCTCGGTGCCGCCGTGGTTCACCTGCACACTGCCGTCGGTGTACACATGCACCAGTGCGCCGGCCTGGTTGAACAGCGTGGCGGTGAAGGAGATACCGAACTTGACGGGTGTGATGGCCAGCCCGCGCTTGATGACCTGGCTACCTGAATTCCAGGTCGAAATGGCCTCCCGCCGCCGCCGATAGCGCACAGACAGCTCCAGTTTCGTTAGCAAGGGCTGCAGGATGTTGTCTTCCACCTTCATCTGGTAGTGGGTAGTGTTGCGCGTTTCCACGCCATAGAGATTGCGCATGCGCACATCCAGCGGGTCCAGCCCAAGATGACGGGCGACGTCACTCATGATCGCTTCGATGATGATCACACCCTGCGGCCCGCCAAAGCCGCGATAAGCCGTGTGGCTCTGGGTATTGAGCTTGCAGCGGTAGGACGCAATGGCCACGTCTTCCAGAAAGTAGGCGTTGTCGCTGTGGAACACCGCGCGGTCAGCCACGGGGCCACTCAAATCGGCGCTGAAGCCACAGTTGGCCGCCATCATCAATTTGAGACCGCTCAAGAGCCCCGTATCGTCAAACCCCACCGTGTATTCGTAGGCAAACGGATGGCGCTTGCCGGTGACCATGAAGTCGTCATCCCGATCCATGCGCAGCTTGACGGGGTGTTTGAGCTTGTGCGCAGCCAACGCGGCCCACACCGCCATGTGCCCGGCCTGCGTCTCCTTGCCGCCAAAACCGCCGCCCATGCGCCGGCACTCCACGCGCACCGCGTGGTTGTCCAGCCCCAGCGCGTGCGACACCCAGTGCTGCACTTCGCCGGGGTGCTGCGTGCTGGAATACACCAGCCACTGGTTTTGCTCCTGTGGCAACACATAGGCCACCTGGCCTTCAAGATAAAAATGCTCCTGTCCACCCACTTCCAGCGTACCGCTCAACGTGTGGGGCGCTCTGGCGAGCGCCGTGGTGGCGTCGCCGCGCGTGACAAAAACGGGCGGCAACACGTAACTTTTGGCCGCCAACGCATCCTTGACACTCAGAATGGCCGGCAGCGCATCGATGTTCAACTTCACTTTGCGGGCAGCACGGCGGGCCTGCATCACCGTGTCGGCCACAACCACACCCACCACCTGGCCAATGTGCTGCACGGTATCAATGGCGAAGATGGGCTCGTCCCCGGTGAACGACGCCAGAATCGGGCTGCCAGGAATGTCTCGGGTTAGCAGAACATCGCGAACGCCCGGCATGGCCAGCGCAGCGCTGATATCCACGCCCAGCAGCTTGCCATGCGCCACGGTGGACAAAACAGGTGCCGCATACAGCGTGCCCTTGATCTCAGGGATGTCATCCACATACGTGGCAGCGCCCGCCACCTGCGCGCGGGCGCTTTCGTGGTGTTTGGAATGGCCCGCCGCACCCACTGATGCTTGGCCTGCTTGCAAAGCGGGCAGTTTCTCGGGTGCGTTCATACCTGCTCTCCTTCCAGCTTGAAGGCTTCCAGATTGATCTGCTGCATACCCTGGCTTTCCAGCCAGAAGCGTTGCAGCAGGTTGCCCAATACCTCACGGCGGTAGGCCGATGAGGCCCGCATGTCCGATATCGGCTGAAACTCAGCGCGCAGTGTGCCGATAGCGCGATTCACGGTGGCCAGATTCCACGGCTGGCCCACCAGTTCCGCCTGGGTTTTGATAGCCCGTACCGGGGTAGCCGCCACACCGCCCACGCCGACGGACGCTGACACCACTTTCCCACCGTCCAGATGCAGGTTCAAGGCCAAGCAGACGGCTGAGATATCGTCGTCAAACCGTTTGGATATTTTGTACACCCTGGACTGTTCGCCCGCTGTGGGTTTGGGTACCTTGATCCAGGCCAGCAGTTCATCTGCCGTCATCACGTTCTTGCGGTACCCGGTGTAGAGGTGTTCCAGCGGCATTTCCCGATGGCCTATCTTCCCGTTTCGTTTGCTCATCAACACCACGTTGGCCCCCAGCGCAATCAGCAGCGGCATCGAATCCCCGATCGGCGAGCCATTGGCCACATTGCCGCCCAGCGTGCCGGAGTTGCGCACCGGCAGGCCGGCAAACCGATTGGCAAAGGTGCGCAACTGGGGGCGCTGGGCCACAAGCGCGGCAAAAGCGTCGGTTAGCGGTACGGCGGCGCCAATGGCTACGTGGTGCGGGTAGTCTTCCACCCGACGCAGCTCCTTCACTTGGGTGACATCCAGCAGTTTGCCGAACTGCATGTGCATCTTGGTGACCCACAGGCCCACATCGGTGCATCCGGCCACCACCTGGGCGTCCGGGTGCGCAGCCCGGGCAGTGAGCAGGGCAGGTAGATCTTTGGGTGCAATATAGGTCAAATCGGCCCCTAGCCCGGGTCCACTATGCGCGAGTAGCTTCAGCTTTTGTAGCAAATCGGATTCATCGACACGTACCGCTGGCAACGAACCCATCTGTTGCGCCGCATCCAGGATTGGCCGGTAGCCAGTACAGCGGCACAGGTTGCCAGACAAATCTTCCTGCGCCAATTCGCGGGTGATCACATTGCCGTGGCAGACGTGGTTCTGGTACATGCCAAACAGGCTCATCACAAAGCCGGGCGTGCAAAAGCCGCATTGCGAACCGTGGCACTGCACCAGAGCTTCCTGTGCCGGGTGCGGGGTGCCGTCTTGTGCGGCGATGTCTTCCACGGTCCACAGCGCCATGCCGTCGATGGAGTGCGCCAGTCGGATGCAGCTGTTGATGGCGCGGTATGTGAGGTGGTCGCCGGTAGGCCCGCCAGCCAAAGCGGGCGTCAGTTCTCCCAGCACGACGGTGCAGGCGCCGCAGTCGCCTTCGCCGCAGCCTTCCTTGGTTCCCGTACAGGCCAGGTCTTCGCGCAGCACTTCCAGCAGGGTGCGGGTTGGCGGTACATTGGCCAGCGAGACGATTTCCCCGCGCCGGATGAATTGAATGGTTTTGGTGTTCATGACAGTGTCCTTGTGCGCGAGGGTAAAACAGGAGGCAAGGCCTGTCCATACGCGCTAGCATATGACCCGGATGCAAACACAGATATGAGAGACCACG
>JAKQJK010000359.1 GCA_029561195.1 Pseudomonadota bacterium | reverse complement strand
GTCGTGTTGGCGCTATGAGGCGGTGCGGGAGATGGGACGGAAGCTTTAGTTTGGTTTGCCAGTAGCGCGGCATGGCTGCGCCGTACCGCCGTTCGTCCTGACCTGGTCGAAGGGTTTGAGGAAATGAGGTTCTTGGTTTGTGCGACGAGCACGCTTCGTGGCCGCGCGGGACCAGTCTCTTTTCATGCTTCGGCAAGCAAAGTGATCAAAAGAAGGCACCCCGATATTCGCCCTGATGCGGTGCTCGCGTTTTTGCGGAGTGCGTCAACGTCACACGAATGCTTCGCGATCGGCAAGCAGGGTACGCGCCGACGACGCATCTCGGACCACGGAGCGCTCCCCTCCACGGGGTCGAATACACGCGGTGGACCAACTTATTTGCATTGGCGTTCGTCGCGTCGGTTTAGCAGTGCGGTGCGGCGTATCAAGCCTGACGGGGTGCAGTGAGTCTGGATCTGGTCCTAGACCAGTCTAGGTCTAGGTCCAACCCGTGACTACGGGTCTTGTGGGGCGAAACGGCTAAGGTTGGTGTGCTGGACGTGGCGGATCGTTTTGTTTGCGCGACCTTGCAAGCGACAGAAGAATCAGGCTAGCCACGGCCAGCAGGGCAACCGTAAACACACTTCCTTCCGGTCCCTCCCCGGCACCATTGAGATAGGCGGGCCCGACAGGCACCAATTTCACTACCAGTGCGGGTAGACCACTCTCCAAACCGGTAATCGGCACGTCAAAGCCAGTGCCCCCAAACCAATTCCACCCGGTGTGCCAGCCCATCACCCCCCAGATCGAATTCGAACGACGCACCCAGGCGCAGGCGAATATCGAGTAGATGAAGGTCATCGCCAAACTCAACAGCGGTGTTCTGGGTGAGAAGTGAAGAAAGGTGAAGGCGGCGGACGTCAGTATGAAGGCGGCAGTCGTGTTCCAACGCCGCATGATGGTTGAGAACAACCAGCCGCGAAAAACGAACTCTTCAATGCTCGCTTGCACGGTAAAGCACGCGAGCAAAAGCGCGATCCAGCCGAGCGCAGCAGGGCTGGCAAAGGCTGGAGCCAGATCAGCGACAAGGTATCCGCCAGAAAGTGTTATCACAGCCACGATCGCACCCATCATGGCTATGCCTACGGCCAGTCCGATCAGGAATTTTTTGAGCCGTTGTTCGCCGCGAAGTCCAACACTTTCGAGGCTTCTCTTTTCGACCCAGCGCA
>JAKQJK010000336.1 GCA_029561195.1 Pseudomonadota bacterium | reverse complement strand
GTTGCTGACCGGTGATGGTCGGCTCAGGAAGCAGGCACAAAAGGATGGACTTGAGGTGCACGGCGCCCTATGGCTACTGGATCGTCTGGTTGAGCATGCGGTGATTCCGACAAAGCATGCGGCGGATTGTCTCGATCGCATCTTGCTGAAAAGCGCACGTTTGCCTCATGCCGAGTGCCAGAGTCGTCTTCAGCAGTGGCGTGCATGAGCCCAGAAGAACACGCGCGAGCCGTGACGCCCCCGGCCTATGGCCCCAATCAGATCCGGGTGCGGGACATCACGTGGTTGCCGGGTCCGGTGGCGGGAACCGACTACCACCGCTAGTTCCAGTGCATCACTCAAACAAGATGGCTTCAATTCGGGCCAGCGCTTCATCAACGATGTACTGCGGCACCGTTTCCTTGAGGCTCACGTTCCGTGCTCGCCAGTCCAAGGACTTCAATTGGTGGCAATGCACCGCACCCTGGGTGTCGGTGCCAGCCCCCACTAGCGTGACCACCGTCCCGTAAGTACGGGCGGCGGCAGCGGCGCCTTGCGAAATCGGGCAAATCATCGCCAGCCCTTGCTGGTTGAACACCTTACCGCTCACGACAAGGCCGAAGTGCGGGCCGTTCATCTCCCGACCAGAGGACGGATCGAAGTCGAGATGCACGATGTCGCCACGGTTTGGCACGTACGCCATCAGTCGCTCTCCAATCCAAGCGAGGGCATGTCATCCCAGCCTTCCACACGTGGCAGCCCTTCAGGCATTTCTGCCATCAGGTCGGCCAGTTTGTAGCGCGGGCGGGTCGGCGCTTCCACGGTCATCTTATTACCCAAGAGATGAAGTTCCACCTGGGAGCCTTCGCCCAGACCGTTTTGGTCAATAAATGCCTTGGGCACTGTCATTACGAGCGAGCCACCGGCTTTGCGCAGGGTTTGAAGCATACGAGCCTCCTATCAATCGTAAGTCCTATTTTAGTATAACTTTATGTCTTACAAAAGTAGGATATTAATCCTGCAGCATGAGGACGGCCGGCTGGCAGACGAAGAATGTGGGGCACCGCAGTCCCCGGTGCCCTCTGCCAAGACAACTACTGCCCCAAGCGTTGGCGCAGCAGGAACGGGCGGTCAATGTGCTGGGCGAGCTCTTCGACGGAGGCGGCTGGCACACCAGCGGCCAGGAAGTGCTCGCGCCATGCATTCACCACTTCCACAACCCGATTGACTTCGGCCTTCGCGGCTTGAGGCGTCAGCCAGTACTGCCCTGCGGCAGAGAGCGCGTTCTCGATGCTGGACTCCGCCCCCTGCGTCCCCACCGTCATTGCCTGATAGCCCAATGACTGCCCCATCGGCAGCACATCGAA
>JAKQJK010000322.1 GCA_029561195.1 Pseudomonadota bacterium | reverse complement strand
ACCAACAACCAGGGCTTCAAGGTCTACCGCCGTGACGCCGTAAGCAACTTCACCCTGGTGGATTCATGGCTCACCAATCCGGCCCTGGCCAATCCCACCGCCAACAGCTTTGAATGGTGGGATAACGAGGTAACCAACGGCAGCGCATACACCTACAAGATCAGCAGCACCAACCTCCTTCAAGTGGAGTATTTCCACAATTATCCCGCCAGCGCGGCACCCCGGCCCATCCATGCCGTCACCATCAGCAACATGGCCGGCACGCTTTCCGATCAGGTGTTCTTCAGCGCAAATCCTTTCGCCACCGACGGCAACGACGCGTACTGGGATGTTACGAAAGGCAACCCCGGAACCACTTATGTCTGGAACGCCTTCTACGAACAGTATTGGAGCACCAACGGCACCAATCTGTCGCGGGAAGTGAAAGGGGATTACGATTCGGACAACCAGATCAAGACCTGGGTGCTCAGGGTGCGCAGTGATCAGCTGGAAACGCTCAACATCACGGCATCCGGCAACTTCAGCCGGGCGGAAAAGCTCTATTTGCAGGATGGCGGCACCTACCACAACCTGCTGGCCGGACCCTACCAATACAGCAACGCCAACTCGAATGTTCGAACCATGACTCTGCACTGGGGGAACATGCAGCCCCGGGCTACCTTTGCCTCGCTGGAAAACAAAGTCTATCAGGGGGGCAACAATGTTACCTTTGGCTGGAGTTTCCAGTATCCCTTCCTCATCGACCATGCCGAGATCTCGGTGATCAACGCTTCCGACAGCCTGCTGCTCTCGGACACCGTGCCGCCCACCCAGACCAGCTTTCCCTGGCTGGTGCCGGCAAGCGTGGCTGAAATGCAGGACTGCCGCTTCGTGGTGGACATCGTGGCAGTGGACGGCGTGCGCAGCAGGTATCTTTCCCCCTATCGTTTTTCCCTGCTTCCCCAGATGATCCTTGCTTACAACGAACCCGGCTTGAAGATGCGCTCCAATCCCTGGCTGAATACTGATCTCAGCTTCGATCAGGTTTTCGGTCCCTCGCTTGCGTATCAGTTGAC
>JAKQJK010000227.1 GCA_029561195.1 Pseudomonadota bacterium | reverse complement strand
GCGATATTCGCGAATGGCGATAACGCTTTCCAGCTGTGCAACTCCAGCACAGGCTTGCCATCCTTGTTGGTCAGCTTCTCCAGCCGCTCTGCCAGCGATGCTTCTACCTTGTCGAGTTTCGCCAGATCATGCAACCGGATGGCAATTTCCATAGCCTCAGGTTCTTCCATGCGCAGCAACTCACGGGCATCGTCTTCATGCACATAGCCGTCGCGCCCACCCGGTCCGGTGACGGGCTCCAATACACCGCGCACGGTGAAGTTTTTCCCGTTGACCGAGCCGTCCCGGTTGGTGGCGACCAGCACCACCGTGTCGCCAACCTTGACTTTCATACCCTTGGCGATCAGGTCGGGGATGAGTATCTGGCCCGGGCCAACCAGTGAGCCCTCACGTCCGCCGTCAATAATCCGGGTGCGCAGCCCGGGGGCAGCAGCGTCTTCGGCCGTCGGGTCAATGCCATTGAGCCGGATGCTGGTCGTTTCGCTGAAGTTGCTGAACATGGCGCCGAGTTTCAGGCGTATCGACACGGCGGCAATGTCAGATTCGGCCTTGAGCTCGGTCTTGATGCGCTCGATCATTTTCGCACCCACATTCAGATTGAGTGGCAGGTTGTCGACCGAAGCCACGTAGCCTTTGCGGTGCACCTGCAGGTGGCCCAGCAGGCTGTCGGTGATCTGGCCAATCATCACCTGCTTGAACGAGCCGGCCGCTGACACAAACAGCAGCATGGCAACAACACCAATGGTGATGAGGCCCGCCGTCAGCCAAGTCCGGCGGCGGTACCGCATCAGGTTGCGAGCCGAAAGTTTTAATGTAGCCATCATGACTTTTGCTCCTTGATGAGGCGGCCGTCTTCAAGGAGCAGCACGCGCTCGGCAGCCTCCATGATCTTCGAGTCGTGGGTGGAAAAGATGAAAGTGGTGCCGAACTCGTCACGCATGTGCTTCATCAGTGCGATCACTTTGTTCGCCGTGTCGTGGTCCAGATTGGCGGTAGGCTCATCAGCCAGCACCACTTGCGGCTCTGAAACGAGTGCACGTGCCACTGCAATGCGCTGCTTCTGGCCACCAGACAGTTGGTCCGGACGCTTGTGTGCCAGCTCGCCCATGCCAACCGCTTTCAGCAATTTCATCACCTGGGCATGGCGCTTTTCAGGTGGCCAACTTCGCACCATGAGCAGGGGGTACTCAACGTTTTCATAGGCGGACAGCACAGGTACCAGGTTGAACTCCTGAAATACAAAACCCAGATGCTCGCCGCGAAAAGCCGCCGCCGCGTTTCGGTCAAGAGCAGTCACATCGGTGCCCATGACCTTCATGCTGCCCTTGCTGGGATGATCCAGACAACCCACCAGATTGAGTAGAGTGGACTTGCCACTACCGGAGGGTCCAACAAATGCCAGAAACTCGCCAGCCTCAATCGACAGGCTGACATCCCAAAGGGCGGCAACTTCCACGTCCCCGCTTCGATAGATCTTTGAGATTGAAGTTGCTTCTACGAGAGCCATGGCGAAACACCTTTCTTTGGCATCTGTTCATTTTGAACAGCCAAGATATACCCCTATGGGTAAGAGTGGAGTATCAGATATGGGATCGAGCCCGTGTTGACTTACATCAACGAAAGAAGCTGACGCAGCGCGAACGAGTCTTACCGCGCTTTATGGCTCGCGAGGTTCAGATTGTCAAAGGGTCCACATCGACCGCCCAACGAATCAATCCCTTGCATTCCGGCAGCGCCCGCGTGGCGTGCAACACGGCATGCCAGGTGGACAAAAAGCGCTGCAGCGCGGCTCGCGAGGGGCTCTCCACCAGCATCTGGGCACGCTCTACATCCGCGATGCGCTGAATGCTCATCGGCACAGCCGGATACAGCGTGACCTGGTCAAAACCCGGCAAGTCGGCCAGTTGCACCGCAGCCGCCGCGCTGGCGGTAGTGAGAAAGCCCTGTGCCGCCTCCTGCGTGCGGGCATCGGCGCGCACCAGCGCCTGAAAGCTGAAGGGCGGCATGCCAGCCTGTTCGCGTTCTTTAAGTTGCTGCGCAGCAAAGGCGGGGTAATCATGCCGCTTGAGGGCTTCAAACAACGGGTGCGCGGGGTGGAAGGTCTGAATCCACATTTCGCTGCGGCTGGTAATGGTGGCGTCGCGCCCGGCCCGGCCTGCGGCTTGCATCAGCAGGCTGAACAATCGCTCGGGTGCACGGAAATCACTGGAAAACAGCGCGCCGTCGGGGTTCACAGCTGCCACCAAAGTGATTCGGCGAAAGTCGTGGCCCTTGGCAATCATCTGGGTGCCCACCAGCACATCCACCTCGCCCGAATGAACCCTGGCCAGCTGCGATTCGAGCGCGCCTTTTAGCCGGGTGCTGTCGGCGTCTATGCGCGCCACACGTACCGGTTCGCCTTCGGGGAACAACGCCGACACCGAGTTGGGCCGCCGCACATCGGTCAGCAGCTCGGCCAGATGTTCTTCCAGCTGCTCGGTGCCACGCCCGACAGGAGAGATATCCACGTTGCCGCATTCAGGGCAAGCGCGCGGCACACGTTCGGTAAAGCCGCAGTGGTGGCAGCGCAGCGTGCGGTCGATCTTGTGGAACACCCGAAACGCGCTGCAGTGTGGGCACTGACTTTTCCAGTCGCAGGCGCTGCATGCCAGCACGGGCGCGTAGCCGCGGCGGTTCAGGAACACCATGCTTTGTTCGCCGCGGGCCACACGCTCGCGGATGGCTTCGAGCAGCGGCGTGGAGAACACCGCCTTCTTGGGCTGGTTGTTCATGTCCACACGCCGCACGAAGGGCAGTTCGCTGTTCTCCCCAATGCGGCTAGGCATCTCCAGCCGCACGTAACGGCCACCTTCCGCAGCCGGACGGCTGTGGTGCCAGGTCTCCAGCGACGGTGTGGCCGAGCCAAGCATCACCTTGGCTCCTTCCAGCCGGCCTCGGTAAACGGCCAGATCGCGTGCCGAGTAACGGGCACCTTCCTGCTGCTTGTAGCTGGGGTCGTGCTCTTCATCCACCACGATCAGCTGCAAATGGGGCATGGACGCAAAGACCGCCATGCGTGTGCCCAACACGATGCGAGCTGTGCCGTTGTGCGCGGCCAGCCAGCTTTTCAGGCGCTGCGGATTGGTCATACCGCTATGAAGCGACACCACAGCGTCTTCGCCGTACAGCGTGGCAAAACGTGCTCTCACGCGGGCTTCCAGCTGGGGTGTCAGGTTGATCTCGGGCACCATCAATATGGCTTGGGCGTCGGGGTCGCGCGCCAGTAGCGTCTGCACCGCATGCAGGTACACCTCAGTCTTGCCGCTGCCAGTAGTGCCAAACAGTAAGAACGGCCCTTTTTGGGTATCAAATTGGACTATAGCCCCCGTCTGTTCTGCGCTGAGTGCTACTGAATTTGTAGTTCCTGAAGATTCCTGAAGATCGGATGCCCCGGCCTTGGCGTGCCGTTTGATGCGCCGCTCCATCTGTTTGGGCGTGAGATCGCGCAACTGGGGTGGCAGGGCGGCCAGCGCCACTTCGCCCAGGGACCGCTGGTAATAGTCGGCCGCAAAACCTACCAGCTGGCGCCACGTCGCGGAAAGTGGGGTGATGCCTTCCAGCGCTCCGGCCACGGCGCGCAGCTTTCCGGGGTCCATTAATGGTGCATCCGCGTCGTCCCGCGTGTCCCACACCACACCCAGCATTTCGCGTTTGCCAAACGGCACGCGCACAAGGCTTCCAGGGGGTAGCAACAACTCACTTTCGTACGTCAGGGGCCTTGCCACTGGGCTGTGCGCCGGGGTCTGGACAAGGACGGACAGCAGGTGGGTCATGGGTACAGGCGATTTAAGGGTGGAACTTGATGTGAACTTGTGAAACAGCGGCTAAGTGCTTGATCTGTAACTACTTTAATACACATCCAAGGTTTCTGTGGATAACTTTGTTGATATGTTGTCGCCGGTCGCTCTGAGGCCTTGTAAATCAAGGGTTTCGCTGAAATGCCCGTAAAAAAAGCAAAGTTTAAAACTTATATGAATCAACGACTTAGCGTCGCTATGGGTTTTGTAGCAGGTCACGCACTTGTCACACAAGACTTCCGCACCGCAACAAAAATTTTGTGCATAAGTCAATACCCACTGACATATTTCACGAAAAAGTCTGCTAAGGCTTCAGGCCGGAAATGAAATGCCGATAAGCCGCATTTGGTCTATTTGCGCTGCTGTGCCGAGTAAGCGTGCACGGCGTCTACCAGCACTGCTACGTTTTCAGGAGGGGTGTGCTGGCTGATGCCGTGGCCCAGGTTGAAAATATGTGTCGGTCCGGTGGCGTTGGCATCGTTTTGGGGCGCCCTGAGAGGGGTTCCAAAGCTGTCCAGCACCTTGTGAACCTCGGTTTTGATCTGCTCGGGGCCGGCAAACAGCACATTCGGGTCGATATTCCCTTGCAGGGCCTTGCCCGGCCCGCCCGGCTGTCCGCCCACGAGCTTGCGGGCTGCGCCCAGGTTCACGGTCCAGTCCAGTCCCAGCACGTCGCAGTCCAGCTGGCCCATCTCGGACAGCCACAAGCCGCCGCCCTTGGTGAAGACGATGCGCGGAATGCGCACGCCGTTGTGCTCTTTTTTGACCTGTGCCAGAACCCGTGCCGTATAGGCCAGGCTGAACTGCTGGAAAGCACCGTCGGCCAGCACGCCGCCCCAGCTGTCAAAAATCATCACGGCCTGCGCGCCGGCGAGGATCTGCGCGTTCAGGTAGGTTGCAACGGCATCGGCGTTCACGGCCAACATGCGGTGCATCAGGTCCGGGCGGCTGTACAGCATGGTTTTGACCAGCCGGTAGTCATCCGAGCCAGCACCTTCCACCATGTAGCACGACAGCGTCCACGGGCTGCCCGAAAAGCCGATCAGCGGTACGCGCCCGTTCAAGGCCTTGCGGATGGACGTCACGGCGTCAAACACATAACGCAGCTTGTCCATGTCTGGCACCGCCAGTTTGGCGACAGCAGCTTCGTCGCGTACCGGGTGAGCGAATTTGGGGCCTTCGCCCAAGGCGAACGACAGGCCCAAGCCCATGGCGTCGGGTACGGTGAGGATGTCGCTGAACAATATGGCAGCGTCCAGCGGATAGCGCTCCAGCGGCTGCAGCGTCACTTCGGTGGCGTAGTCGGTATTGGTGGCCAGTCCCATGAAGCTGCCAGCCTTGGCGCGGGTGGCGCGGTATTCGGGCAAATAACGCCCGGCTTGGCGCATCAGCCAGACGGGGGTGTGGTCAGTGGCCTGGCGCAGGCAGGCGCGCAGAAAGGTGTCGTTTTGGAGGGGTGCGAAGCTGGCGGAAGTACTCATGCCGCAATTGTCGCAGGTGGCCGTCCTTCAACGGGCGTATCGGACTTCGAGAATTTCCTGATCAATGGCGTCGCGATAGGCGCGAGGGTCCCGCACAACGAGGTGAAGGAGAATCTTGGCAGCTTGGGCTGACACGCCGCGATTCAGCACAAAACTGGTCAGCACCAGACCCAATCCCACCCAGGTATTGCCTGCGAGGGCCAGCAACACGCCAATGGCTGACATCGGCATGCAGATGGCGACGATGAACAGGCGCTGGCGAACGTATTTGCGCGCTTTGTCCGGATTGACGATTAGCCGGAATTGGCCCGCAGGCAGGCCTCTGCAAAACTCGGCGTGCGGGACTTCGATGGGTTCGACGACTTCTGGATGTGGCTGCATGGTCTGTGGTGGTCAGTTACCTGTCCCGGCTACTTGCCCTGGCGCCGATGTTCAATCAGCAGACATTTGTTTTGCACCACGGCCAGACCCGCATTACGCGCTTTGTCGGCCGCCTGCGGATGCTCTATGCCCAGTTGCATCCACACCGCTTTGGCACCGATGGCTATGGCTTCATCCACTACGGGCGGCACATCGGGGCTGTTGCGAAACACATCGACCAGGTCAATCTGCTCGTGTTTTGCCGCGTCAATCAGGCTGGGGTAAACCTTTTCACCCAAAATCTCGCTCACTCCGGCTGCCGGGTTGACCGGCACGATACGGTAGCCCTGCTTTTGCATGTACTCGGCTACTTCGTAGCTGTCGCGGTGTGACTTGGGGGAGAGCCCCACCACGGCGATGGTCTTGTAGTTGTCCAGAATGTGGGCGATGGTGTCGGCGGTGGCGTCGGTCATGACCGAAGTTTACCGGGCGACGCGGGCGCTGCCGGCGGTGAACGACTAAAGCCGTGCCACCACTGCGCGAATATCGTCCACGCTTAATATCTCGGACAGTACCACCGGCGCGCTGCCAGGCTTGTAAACCACATACACCGGCACACCATTGCGCCCCAGTTGCTGTAGCGCGGCGGTGATGGCGGGGTCGCGCCGCGTCCAATCGGCGCGCAGCAGCACCACTTTTTTGGCGTCCAGATCAGCCAGAACATCCTTGTTGGATAGCGTGGTTTTCTTGTTGTACTGGCAGGTCACGCACCAGGCGGCGGTGAAATCCACGAATACGGGTTGCCCGGCGGCCAGAATCTGGTCTACGCGGCCGGGCTCCCAGGGCTGCCAGCCGCCGGGCTGGGAATTCGCCAATGTGGCAGTTGGAATATCCATGGGTTTGGTGACATTTTGGCCTATACCACCTGTCAGTATTGCGAGAGTAGCTATTGAAATAGAAGCAACCATGGCCTTTGTGCGACCTTTCAAGGTCAGCGCCCAGATGACAAAGCTTAAGCACACCAACAGCGCCAGCAACGCCCCCGCACCGTCAATGCCGCTTTGCTGGCCCAGCACCCATACCAGCCACGCCACGGTGGCAAACATGGGGAAGGCCATGAATTTTTTGAACGTGTCCATCCATGCACCGGGGCGCGGCAGGGCACGTGCGATGGCGGGCACCAGGCTGGCCGCCAGGTACGGCAGCGCCAGCCCCAGGCCGATGGTGGCAAAAATCAGCAGCGCCTGCACTGCAGGCAAACCGATGGCATACCCCAGCGATGCGCCCATAAAAGGCGCCGTGCAGGGCGATGCCACGGCCACCGCCAGCACGCCAGACAGGAACGAATCCACAGCCGGGTGTTTGGCTTGCAGTGTGGCCATGCCCGAGGGCAGCACATTCCCAAACTCGAACACGCCGAACAGGTTCAGTCCAATGACCGTAAACAATGCTGCCAGCACCGCCACAACGGCGGGTGACTGCAGCTGAAACCCCCAGCCCAGTCCTTCCCCCGCGGCGCGCAAGCCCAGCATGAGTGCGCCCAGTGCGACAAAGCTCACTACCACCCCAGCGGTGTAGGCCAAGCCGCTGATGGCATGCGCTCGCTTGTCATCTGCATGGCGTGTGAAGCCAACCACCTTGATGGCCAGCACCGGGAACACGCAGGGCATCAGGTTCAGAATCAGGCCACCCAGCAGGGCACCGATCAGCGCAGCCCAAAAGGTCAGGCTGGGCGCGGACGGTTGGGCGGGTAAGCCTGCTGCGTTGCTGTTCAAGGCGCTTTGCAGGGCGGGCGACACACCGGCCACTGGCGCAACAGCGGGCCAGGTACCTGCAACTGCCAGTTCGGCCCTGTAGCCTTGACGCTGGCCGCTCACGTCCGTCGCCAGCACCACGGGCATAACGGCGGGGCTGTTCAAACGCTGCGAAGACAGCGGCAGCGTGGCGGTCCACACGGCGCCCTGCCAGCTTTGCACGGGCACGGCGGCAGTCTCGATTACTTCTGGCGTTTCCGGAAAGACATCCAGCGTCTTGCCCTGCAGTGTGGTGGGCAGGCCGGCGACTGTCATCCTGATCGTGGCGCCGTCAATCGTGACATTGCTGTTCGGGCTTGCGCCTGCCGCCCCGGCTAAAGCCTTGGGCTGCGCGTCAAACGCGGCCTGAAACACACCGGCATTGAGCGCAGTGGAGCCTTTCACCGGAATCTTCAGGGAAAATTCGCCCTCCTCCGGGATGCACTCCTTCTTGCAGACCAGCCAGGCCGCTTTGAGTTTGACCTCGATATCGCCGGACAGCAGCGGGGCCTTGAATGCCGGGCTGATGGTCAGCGGCACCGGCAACAGCACGGTGCCTTCAAAGCCGTAATTCGCCAACGTGCCAATGGGTATTTTTTTGGGCAGCGGCCACGCGATGTCTCCAGCGGTCACGCCAGCAGGCAGCGTCCATTGCAACTGGGTTGGCTGGCCGGAATCGCCTGAGTTTTTCCAGTAGGTGTGCCACTCGGGTTTGTGGGCAAGCTGAAGACCTACCCACATTAAGTTGGCTGAATCGGGGCCAACGCCCTGGGGTGCGTGTGCCATCAGCTCGGCGCGCACCTGTTCGGTAACGACGACTGATTTTGCTCCGGAATCAGTGCCAAATTGGGCGTTAGACTCCGTCGATATTGCGCAGGTTGCTATAAAAACAGTAGCACAAAAAATGTGTAGTGAGTGACGCAGTGGATAGTTGGGCGAAATCATGTGACGGTGGGACGGCAGATCAGCCGATAAGTTCCTGTTCAACGGTTTGCAAAAACACCGCTGGCAGTCGGGTTGGGGCTTTGATGCGCAGCTGTTTGTTCACATTTTCGCGGCCAAACACCACCTCGATGTGCGACACCGGCACGCCAAACAGCGGTGCCAAAAACCGCACCATGTGGTCCGTGGCCTTGCCCGCCTGCGGCGCGGCGGTCACACTGACCTTGAGCTGGGTGCCCTTGGGTTTGCCAATCGCGTCGCGGTTGCTTGCGGGTTTGCCCAGAATGTTCACGATCAGCACGTCGCCTTCCCAGGCGAAGAAGGAGTCGCCCGTGGCGTTGCGGATGCGGGGGGCCGTCATGCTTCGATAATACCGGCATGCCCTTACCCGCTTCCGGCGCTCCGCCCATCGTTCTGTGCACATTGAACGCGAAGTACATTCACGCCTCGCTGGGGTTGCGCTACTTGCTGGCGAACATGGGCGACTTGCGCGCGCAGACTGCTTTGCGCGAATTCACAATTGCCCGCAAGCCGCAGGAGCTGGTGGACGAGCTTCTGGGTACCTTCGGCCAGCATGCGCCAAGCAGTGTGCCGATCATCGGTTTTGGTGTGTACATCTGGAACGTCACGCAGACCTGCGAGGTGGTGCGCTTGCTCAAACAACAGCGGCCTGACATCAAGATTGTGCTCGGTGGCCCCGAAGTCAGCCACGAGGTGAATGATCAGGAAATTGTGCGTCTGGCCGATCATGTGATCACCGGATGGGGTGATGTGAGCTTTCCCAAACTGTGCCGTGCGTTGCTATATGGCCCGCAGCCGCTGATGAAAGTCATCGCTGGTGAGCAGCCACCGCTGGACCAGATCACACTGCCCTATGCCGAATACACCGATGCGGATCTGGCGCATCGGTTGCTGTACGTCGAGGCCTCGCGCGGCTGCCCGTTCAAGTGCGAATTTTGTTTGAGCTCGCTCGACAAAACTGCCTGGGCATTTGATCTTGATGCGTTTCTGGCGGAGCTGAATACGCTGTACCAGCGGGGTGCACGCAACTTCAAGTTTGTGGATCGCACGTTCAATTTGAAGATAGACGCGTCGGTGCGTATCCTGCAGTTTTTTGTGGATCGCATGGCTGATGATCTGTTTGTTCACTTCGAGGTGATACCCGATCATCTGCCGCACCGGCTCAAGGACATGATCGCCCGGTTCCCGCCCGGTGTGCTTCAGTTTGAAGTGGGCATCCAAAGTTTCAACATCGAGGTGCAGCAACGCATCTCGCGTAGACAGGACAACGACAAGACCGAGGCCAACCTGCGCTGGCTGGTGGATGAGTCCAACGCACATCTGCACACCGATCTGATCTTTGGCCTGCCGGGGGAAACGCTGGACAGCTTTGCAACCGGATTTGACCGTCTGTATGGCTTGAAGCCGCACGAAATACAGCTGGGCATTTTGAAGCGCCTGCGCGGCACGCCCATAGCCCGTCACACCGTGGAATACGCCATGGTGTACGAGGCAACCCCGCCTTATACCGTGCAGGAAACCGGTGCAGTGACGCGTGATGACATGCAACGCTTCACCCGGCTGGCGCGGTACTGGGATCTGGTGGCCAACTCGGGCCGGTTTGGCCAGACGCTGGACCTGTTAATGCGCAGCGCATCACCTTTTGCCGCGTTCATGGCTTTCTCAGAATGGCTGTGGCAAACCACTGGAAAGACCAGCGGGTTGACGCCTGAGAACCTGGTGGATACGTTGTTCGAATACCTCACCGTGGTGCGGGGCGCTGATCCGCAAGCCACACGTGAACTGCTGCTTGCCGACTATGTGCAAAGCGGTGCCCGCGCCAGCCCCCGAACATTGCAAGGGCTGTTGCTGCAGCGCCCGGCACCCGGCAAGACCATCGCAACCTCACTCACGCGGAGGCAGGAACAGCACGTGGCCAGGGCCATTTAATAACCAGACAAATAACCGGATCTTCGAGGTTGCCATAATTCTACGGCGCGACATCTAGCCAGAGAAGCAGCAACGCATTTCAAGAAGAGGGGCAGGCACATGGCGCAAACGACCGTGAACAAAACAACTGTCAATGACGACTGGCGCCGCTGGATTGCCGAAAACCTGTCGCTGGGTGGCGACCCGCAGGCACTTTTCGGCATTCTGGTTGCCAATGGCATTGCCGAAACCGAAGCCGCGGATGAAATGCGGCTGGCCCTTTCCAGCCCGTACATCCTCGGCGGGCGACAAGCCGCTGAACGGTTGGGTAACCGGTTGAAAAAACACGATTGGGTATTGGATATTCACCGTGTGTTGAACCGGCAGAACCCGCAGGGTGGAGTAATTGAGCGGCGGCATCAATTGACGCGGGATGAGTTTTATCAAGACTATTACCTGCGCAACCGGCCCGTCATCATCACCGGCATGCTGGAAGATTGGCCGGCCCGAACCAAGTGGAGCCTTGCATTTTTGAAAGAGCAATATGGTGACCGCGAAGTTCAGGTGCAAATGGGCCGCAATCAGGATGCGGCGTATGAAATCAAGTCGGAACAGTTTCGCAAGTTGATGAGGCTGCGCGACTACATCGGAATGATTGAGTCCGCTGGTGAAACCAACGACTTCTACATGACGGCCAACAATTCATCCAGCAACCGCGTCGCATTGAAAGAGCTGTGGCAGGACATTGGACGATTGCCCGAATACCTGAATGCCCAATCGGCTGACGACGGTTTTCTATGGCTGGGACCTGCTGGCACCAGAACGCCCTTTCATCATGACCTGACCAATAATTTCATGGCTCAGGTGATGGGGCGAAAATTGATCAAGCTGATTCCAGCGTACGAGCTACCCTATGTGTACAACGATCGTCATTGTTTTACGCCGGTTGACGGGCACAGCATTGACTATGAACGCTTTCCATTGATGCGCAATGTACAAGTTTTGGAGTGTGTATTGGCCCCGGGTGAAATACTTTTTCTGCCCGTGGGCTGCTGGCACTATGTTGAAGGGCTGGATGCGTCCATCACGGTGTCTGCCATCAATTTTCATCTGGAAAATGACTTCAGTTCCTTTTATACGACGTACAGCGATGTCTAGGCATTCTCTAGGATAGAGTAAGACCTTATGACTACCCCATCCAGATTTTGGGCTGACCTGACCACCCGCGAGTTTGCGCAGCTTGATCCCGTGTGCACTATCGCCGTGTTGCCCGTCGCAGCGACCGAGCAGCACGGGCCGCACCTGCCGCTCAGTGTGGACACGGTGCTGGCCGACGGTGTGGTGGCCGCTACGCTGCCGCATTTGCCCGACGACCTGAACGTGCTGTTCCTGCCCACGCAGGCGGTGGGCCTGAGCCCGGAGCACATGCAGTTTCCCGGCACGCTCACGCTCAAGGCCGAAACAGTGATTCAGTTGTGGACACAGCTCGGTGAATCCGTCGCGAGGGCGGGGGTGAAGAAACTGGTCCTGCTCAATTCGCACGGCGGGCAGGTGGGTATTATGGACATCGTGGCGCGGGACCTGCGCGCACGCTTGGGGCTGTTGGTCTACAGCGTGAGCTGGTTCAACCTGCCGCTGCTGGACGCGCAGGGCAAAGACGTTAATGCACAGTTCAGTACCGAGGAACACCGCTTTGGCATCCATGCGGGCGAGATTGAAACATCCATGATGCTGGCACTGAACCCCCAGCGCGTACAGATGGCGCAGGCGCAAAACTTTCACTCCACGGCAAAAGACCGGGCAGAAGAATTTTCCATTCTGGGTAATGGAAAAAGTGCCAAACTGGGTTGGCAGATGCAGGATTACAACGCTGCGGGGGCGGTAGGCAATGCCGCCGCGGCAACTGCTGCAAAGGGGCAGGCGGTTGTAGACGCGGCAGGCCGCAGTCTGGCCAAATTGCTGGCGGAGATCGGCCAATTGCCGGCCGATACACTGGTGAACCAGACCAGCTTTACGAACCCAAATCGATAGTCGCTGCCAGCGGCACACCGCGTGGCGCCTCGTAGTCGGCCAGCACCCAGGTGCGAGTTAAGTGATTGGCCGATTCAGCGAGTCGTTCGATCACGATGCTGATGGATGCCATGTCCAGCGCTGCAAACGGCTCGTCCAGCAAGGTGACCGCCGCGCCTGCCGCAAATGCAGCCGCGAGCCAGACCTTGCGCCTCGATCCTGCAGACAGCATGTATAGCGGTTTGTGCTGATGCTCAGCCAGTGACAGCCCCTCGATCAGGTCGGCAAGCGCCTGTTCGTCAAACTGTGGATAGAGCGGACGCAGTGATTTGAAATACGCGGCAACCGTCAGCTGGTCAAACGCGGTTGACTTCGGGTCCGTCCAGAACACCGGTGACGGGCAATCTACCCGACCTGATTGGGACTTCAAATCACCCGCGAGCAAGCGCAACAACGTGGTTTTTCCTGCGCCGTCACCCCCTGTGACCAGTGTTACGCCGGTGGGAATACGCGCGGACAGGCCCGTGAACAACTCGCGCCGAGGGTAGTGGAAGGTCAGCCCCTCAATCTGCAGCATTATGGGAGAACTCAGGGTTTGCTGCGCCGCGCGCGATTCAGGGACAGGGTTGCCGCACGCGAGTCCATGCCATACATGTCGGCAAAGGCCTGAACGGTTTTTTGTCCGCTGGCCTCGAACGCGCGCAGCAGCGCTTCGTCTTTGGCCGAGCGTGCAGCGGCCTCGGCCAGTGCTTCGTCCAGCGCGGCGTTGGCGGCTTCGTCACGGCTGCGGACCAGCTCTGCATAGGCTTCGCGGGACAGGCCAGATGCCTCAAATGCCTGAACGATGCGCTCAATCAGTTTCGGGCGCAAGTCTTCATTGGCGCGGCCCTGGCGGCGGCGAAAAACTTCCAGCAGCGCGTGGTGCACATGTTCCGGTGCCATTGCTTCCACGGCCTGGCCTTGCAGGTCGTGGCGCTGATGCCCGGCAGCCACACTGGACAGGTAACGTGTCGAACGGGTGTGAAAAGCCAGCGCATCCTTCAGGGTTTCGCGTTCAAACGCGTCCGGATGCGCCGCCAGCAGGTCCTGAAAAATGCCGCGTTTGAGTGGCAGGAACATATCGCCAAATAGATGTGGGTATAACGCCGCCAGTTTTTCCAGAACTGGCAGGGCGCGCGGTTGTTTTGAGCGCGCCGGAGCCACAACGGCCGCTGTTTGTGCGGATGGCGGCGTTTGTTCACTCGGGGCGGTATCTGGCAGGGTTTCGGTCATGTTGTAGGCGGCAAGGGCAGGCAGAAAAGCCCTCTATCATGCCAGTTCGGCATGCGGCCGGTTCAAGCCATTTCGATGTTCCACCAATTGGGCAGCAGCGAGCGGTAGCGTCGCTCGCCATACCGCTCGTCCAGCAGAAGCACCGACCCGGTGTCCGTTTCGGACCGAATCACCCGGCCAGCAGCCTGCACCACCTTCTGAATGCCGGGAAATACATAGGTGTAGTCATGCCCGCGACCAAACCGAGCCTCCATGCGCTCGCAGATGGCCTGGTTCACTGCATCAAACTGCGGCAGGCCCAGCGTTGCCACAAAAGCGCCAATCAACCGCTTGCCCGGCAGGTCCACGCCTTCGCCAAACACGCCGCCCAGCACGGCAAAGCCGATGCCGTGGCCAGCCAAATCAAACTGTTTCAGGAAGGTTTGCCGATCAGCTTCCAGCATCTGGCGTTCCTGCACCCAGACCGGGATGTCGGCGAAGCGTTGCTGCAGCGCTTGCTGCGCCATCTCCATGTAGTCAAAGCTGCTGAAAAAAGCGAGGTAGTTGCCAGGGTTCGCCCGGAACTGCGTGACCATCGCGTTGACCAGTGCAGCGAGCGAGCCGGCGCGGTCATCACGACGGGTGGAGATGCGCTTGATTCGCACGCTCAATTGCTCGGGCCTGAATGGGCAGGGAATGTCCATCGACCGGGTGGTTTCTGGCAAGCCCAGAAGGTTGATGTAGTAGTCGGCCGGGTTGAGCGTTGCGGAAAACATCACCACTGAGTCGGCCGCCTGCATGCGCGCTGCCAAAAAATGGCCAGGCACGATGTTGCGCAGCGTCAATCGGCCCGCGCTCAAGCTGGACGCGTCTGCTGCCATGCCGTCGATCGGGAACTGCGGTTCTTCTTCGAGTCCAGCTTCCGGCAGCGGCAGCGCTGTTTGCGCCCGGTCAAACTCACACAACGAGTGGTCGCCAAATTCTTCAGCCAGCGCCGTAAAACCCAGCGTGCCAAAGTAAAACGGCAGCAGGGCGCCGTGGGCATCGGTCGGATGGTCGTTCAGGTGTTCGCTGATCGTGCTGTTGAGCTTTTGCAATGTGCGCCGCAAGCTCTCGGGCACTTCTTCCAGCAAGGCCCAGGTGGTGTCAGGCGACTGGCGCGCGGCGGCGTCCAGCATCAGCTGCCACTGGTTGAGCAACTCGTCCACGCGAAAGCGAACCGAAGGTGGTACGTGCAGGCGCACGGCCAGCGCCTGCGTGTGGGTGAGCTCCGCGCTGTACATGCTGCAGGCGCGCGAATAGAGATTGTGCGCTTCGTCCACCAGCACGCTGATGCGCCACGACGCATCGACCGTCAGCGCGTAAAGCATCGCGCTTCGGTCAAAGTAATAGTTGTAGTCGCCCACCACCACGTCGCTCCAGCGCACCATCTCGTGCCCCAGGTAGTAGGGGCAGATCTGGTGATCGAGCGCCACCTGACGCAGGCTGCGCTGGTCCAGCCAGCCGGTTGCCGCAGCGTCCCGTCTGGCGGCAGGCAGCCGGTCATAGAAACCGCGGGCCAGCGGGCAGGAATCCCCATGGCAGGCCTTATCCTTGTGTTCGCAGGCCTTGTCTTTCGCCATCAGCTCGACAACACGCAACGGGAAACCGTGGCTGGACGAGCTGTTGTTTCTGATCTTTCCCAGTGCATCCAGTGCCACCTGGCGCCCTGGCGTCTTGGCGGTCAAAAAGAACAGCTTGTCGATTGTGCGAACCGGCATCGCGCGCAGCGCAGGATAGATCGTGCCAATCGTCTTGCCGATGCCGGTGGGCGCCTGCGCCAGCAAAGGGTACGACTGAATACAGGCCCGGTAAACGCCCGCCGCCAGCTCCCGCTGGCCAGCCCGAAATGGTTTCTGCGGAAATTCCATTGCTGCCAGTGCAACATCCCGAGCCGTGCGGTGGGCCTGCTCCTGTTGTGCCCAGCCCAGAAAGGGTTCGCACATCGCTTCAAAAAAGGTGCGCAACTCGGCCGCAGTGCAGGCCTCACTGAAGGGGTGCTCTGTCTGGTCAGTCACGTCAAAATAGACCAGCGTCAGGTTGATGTTGTCCAGCGAGCGGCTCTCGCACATCAGCCAGCCGTAGACCTTGAGCTGGGCCCAATGCAGCTCGCGGTGGTTCCAGCCAACTGCCTCCAGCGCACCCCGGAAGGTTTTGACCTCTTCCAGCTCGTTGCGGCTGGCGTTGTAGCCGTCCGCACGACCACGCACCTGCAAGCCCTGATAAGTGCCTGAGAGGCTCACTTCCGCTTCATGGTCCGGGCCGCGACGCTGGGCCACCAGCGTGTGCCCCTCACGGCCCTGCTGCGCAGTGGGTGCCGGTGTAAAGCGCAGGTCAAGATCACCCGCTTTGGCCGCAAACTCGCACAGGTTGCGCACCGACACCGTGTAGCGCGCAGCTTCTACTACCACGTCTGTATAGGTGATGCTCATGGCTCGGGCGCCGGCGGGCCTGTCTGGGCGCTGTCCTGTTCCCTGTTCTGCTCCAGCAGCCAGGACTGCGCTGGCGCGTCGTCCAGATCGGCGTTGAACGGCGTCAGCGGTGTTGATTTCGCCAGAGCCATCCACAGTGAAAACGGTAAGTTGGGCACTGCGCGCTTGGGTGCCGTGCGCGCCACTTCCAGTCGCCCGGATTCAGCGATCAGCACGCCGCATTCCAGCGGAACTTCGTTCGCGCTCGCAATCGGCCGCCCCTTGCCGTCGCACCCCAGCACATACCAGCACTGCCCGCCCACATCCAGATAGCTGTCGCGTTTGTCTTTTGATTTCAGGTCGCCCAGCAGATCGGCCCGGCTTACCTTGATTTCGTGCACCACGGGTTCGAGGTAGCCCGCCACCGACGTGTTGCGGATGGAAAATACGTCGGGCTTGCAGATCTTCCAGCGGTTGGCTTCGTCGGGTTCAGACGGCAGCCGCGCCCGCACGCTCAATTCCGTCCACACAATGCGGCCATCCCGCAGCATCGTCTGCGCAATCAGGTCCACCAGCGCGTCGTGGCTGGAGAGGGCCTGCCGGTTTTTGTGAAAAACCTGCGCCAGAACCGTGATGCCGATGTCGGTGACGCGCAGCTTCTCGCGGCCATCCGGTAAAAGCACGCGTTCCAGCAACCCGGCTGCGAGCAGTTCAACTTCCACGCCGTCCTGGCACGGCCAGCCGGCAGACCGGTACATGTCACGCAGCCGCCGGGCGTGAATCCGGTCAAGGCGGGTGGGGCTGGATGCCTGAGAGCTGGTCATTCATACAGTATATTCTCAGACAGAGATTTTCAGGAGTAAGTCACCCACTCGGCATAGTCCGCATGGTCCAGATGCGGCAACGTGTTGTAGGTCACCAGCACGTGGCGCTTGGGCGTGAAGGCCAGCTCGGTGACCGAACTGTTGCGGATGCGCAGGTTCAGCTCAATCGTGGTCTCGGGCGTGGTGCCTAGAATGTGGCCAATCGCGGTGGAGATGGGCCCGCCGCTGGAGACGATCAACACGTTACCCGTGTGTTGCTTGCGAACATGGTCCAGCGCGCTGGTCACACCGGCCAGAAAGTCCGGGTAAGTGGGCATGCCCTTGGGGCTGACCACGCCGTTCATCCACTGCGTCAGGCCGTCGCGCAGCAGCCGGAAATGGTGACGATACATCTCGGGAGAGTCGGGTTTTTCCAGCTTGTG
>JAKQJK010000298.1 GCA_029561195.1 Pseudomonadota bacterium | reverse complement strand
GTTGCGCCCCAGTGCACTGATGATGCCGCTGGTCACGGTCTGACCTACGCCAAAGGGGTTGCCAATCGCCAGAACCTGGTCACCCACCTGCAGCGCGTCGGAGTTGCCCAGAACGATGACGGGCAGTTTGTCCAGCTCGATCTTCAGCACCGCCAGGTCACTGTCGGGGTCGGTACCGATAACCTTGGCGATCGTGCGGCGGCTGTCGTTGAGGATGACCTCAATTTCGTCAGCACCTTCCACCACGTGGTTGTTGGTAAGAATGTAGCCACTGGGGCTCACAATCACGCCGCTGCCCAAGCCCACCTGCGGCTCGCCGCCGCCCTGGTCGCCAAAGAAGAATTTGAACCACGGGTCGTTGCTGTTCGGGTTGGGTTTGGCGCCCTTGCTGGTGTTGATGCTGACCACAGCCGCAGACGATTTTTGTGCGGCCAGACGGAAGCTGCCTGCGGGAACGCTGCCGGAACTGGTGGCAGGTGCCTCCAGCAGGCTGATGGTGCCGATTTGGGAGGTGGGTGAACGCCCCACCCAGTCCGGCTTGAGTGTGGCCACTACAAAATAAGCCGCCAGCAGCACAGTGGCAGTTTGGGAGAACAATAACCAGAGTCGTTTCATGCCTCAAATTGTAGGCTGCAGCCGTGCTTCAAGGGCGCACAATGCGCCACCTCACCACGTAAACACAGCGTAAAGGTTCATGTCCCTGCCTTCACAAACCATTCTGATTCACAGTGCTGCACCGTCCAAGCCCGCAGAGGGTGCACCATGCAACGGGTGCGGCGTGTGTTGTCTGGCTGAGCCGTGCCCGTTGGGTGTGGTGCTGTCTGGCCATCGCCACGGTGCCTGCAAGGCCCTGCGCTGGCAGGATGCGGGTGGGATATACCGCTGTGGTGCTATCAGTGAGCCGGCCGAAGTACTGGTGCAGGCGTTACCGTCGACGCTAAGAGTGGCCGCGCCTTTTCTCGCCCCGGTTCTCGGCAGGTTGGCACGGCGCTGGATCGCTGCGGGTATCGGGTGCGATAGCAGCCTGCAGCCAGGGACTCATCCTGATTTGACAGACAATTCAACAAGATAAAACATGCATCTCCATGACTGACCGAATCGAATTGCTGCAGGCATTTGACACTTTGCTCCAGCCCGAACGCTTCAAGGACCATGGGCCCAATGGTCTGCAGGTCGAAGGCAGGTTGCAGGTGAAGAAAATCGTCTCGGGCGTCACCGCCAGTCTGGCACTGATTGAAGCCGCCGTTGCCGCTCAGGCCGATGCCATTTTTGTGCACCACGGCCTGTTCTGGCGCGGGCAGGACGGCAGTGTGACCGGCTGGATGAAAAAGCGGCTGGCCTTGCTGCTGGCGCACGACATCAATGTGTATGCCTACCACCTGCCTTTGGACGCGCACCCGGAGCTTGGGAACAATGCGCTGCTGGGGTTGAAGCTGGGGCTCCAGGCGTTGGATGGCCCGTCCGGGCGGTTTGGCGAGCAGGCGCTGGGCTTTTTGGGCCAGCGCCGTGATGGTGACAGCTTCCAGAGCGCCCAGGCACTGGCAGATCACGTAAAAAACTTGCTAAATCGGCCTGTTACCCTCGTCGACACTGCGCAAGTAGCTATTAAAAATATAGCGTGGTGCAGTGGCGGTGCGCAGGGGTACTTCGAGGCTGCCATTGTTGCCGGAGCGGACGCGTTCATCACCGGCGAGATATCCGAGCCGCAGGCGCATTACGCCCGCGAGTGTGGCGTGGCGTTTCTGGCCTGCGGCCATCACGCCAGTGAGCGTTATGGCGCGCCAGCCGTTGCCGCCCAAGTCGCTGCTCAATTGGGACTGGCGCACGAATTCATCGACATCGACAACCCGGCATGACGATGGCTACTCTACCCATCGCCATCACGCAGGGCGATCCCGCCGGGATTGGCCCGGAAATCATCGCCAAGGCATTTCGGGATGCGCCGGATGTGACGCGGGGCTGTTTTGTCGCCGGTGATGTGGCGACCCTGCGGCGGGCGGCGAAAATCATCACTGGCCCGGGGCAGGTTGGCTTGCCGGTTGCCGAAATCCGCACCGCCAGCGAGGCTCTGGAAGTGCCACCCCGTTGCATCCCGGTTTTGCCGGTTTTGCAGGCGCCAGAGCTGGTGCAAGTCGGTGTGATCAGCGCCAGCGCCGGGCGAATGGCCGCCGACTGCGTGACTTGGGCCGCACGGGCTGCATTGCGCGGGGATATTGCAGCTCTGGTGACCGCACCCCTGCATAAAGAGGCATTGGCCGCGGCAGGCGTTGACTTTCCGGGACATACCGAATTGCTGCAAGCCGAGGCGGCGGCCCACCTGGGCCGGCCGGTGCAGGAGGTCCCGGTACGCATGATGCTGGCCAATGACGAGCTGAAAACGGTGCTGGTGAGCATTCACCTGTCGCTACGCGAAGCCATTGCCGCTGTGACCACCGACAACGTCTTGCAGACCTTGCGGCTGACCCATGAGTTCCTGCTGCGCACGTCAACGCCGGGCCAGACGCGTCGGCGCATTGGCGTCGCCGGGTTGAATCCGCATGCCGGTGAAGGTGGCCTGTTTGGCCGGGAAGAACTGGACATCATCCTGCCCGCCATGGCGCAAGCCAGACGTGAAGGCATCGATGTTCAGGGCCCGTTTGCGCCCGACACCGTTTTCATGCGTGCGCGTGCCCGCGACGCCCAGCCGGGGGAGTTTGACGTGGTTGTGGCGATGTACCACGATCAAGGCCTGATCCCCGTGAAATACCTGGGGGTGGAGAAGGGTGTCAACGTGACCATTGGCCTGCCACTGGTGCGCACCAGCCCGGATCACGGCACGGCTTTTGACATTGCCGGAACGGGCCAGGCAGATGCCTCCAGCCTGATTGAAGCCATCCGCATGGCGCGTCAGCTGGCGCTATAAAAAAAGCGACCCCTTGTCCGAAAACAAGGGGTCGCTCTTGCGATTTCTTTACGATTGAATAGCGTTTAGATCACTCATTTTTTCAGGTTGTCGCGAATTTCGCGCAACAGCAAGACGTCTTCCGGTGTCGGTGCTGGCGCTGCTGGGGGGGCTTCCCGTTTCATGCGGTTCATTTGCTTGACCATCATGAAGATGATGAACGCCAGGATGATGAAGTTCACTGCAATGGTAATGAAGTTGCCGTATGCGAACACAGGAACCCCCGCCTTTTTCAGGTCAGCGAGCACCATGGCCGTCCCTGCAGGAACTTTGCCCAATACAACGAACATGCTGGAGAAGTCCAGGTTGCCAATGACCGCGCCGACTATCGGCATGATCAGGTCAGCAACCATGGAGTCCACGATCTTGCCGAACGCTCCACCAATGATCACACCGACCGCCAAGTCCATCACGTTGCCTTTCAGGGCAAATTCCTTGAATTCAGACATCATGCTCATGATTAAACCTCCTGGGTTGATTTATTGAAGTGGCGAGTATCTCCGAGTTCCATACCCTGTCAAGCCCCGACGGTGTCGCGTTTTGGCTGGAACGGTCAGTTACAATCTTGGGCTAGCCCTAGTAGTGATGTTTTCATTGAGGATTCCCATGAGTGACACCCCAGTCGACACCAGCAAACGCACGTGGATGATTGCGTCTGGATGCGCAGGCGTGGTGGGCGGCGCGTTCACCGCCGTGCCGTTCGTCAGCAGCTTTCAGCCCTCGGAGCGAGCCAAAGCCGCCGGTGCTGCCGTAGAAGTCGATATTGCCGCCATCAAGCCCGGTGAAAAAATGACCGTGGAATGGCGCGGAAAACCCGTATGGATAGTGCGTCGCACACCTGAGCAACTGGCTGCCTTGCCAAAGCTGGACGCACAGCTGGCCGATCCCAAGTCCGAGCGCAAGCCCGCTGACCAGGCGCCAGAGTACGCACGCAATGAAAACCGGTCCATCAAACCCGAATTTCTGGTGGCGGTGGGTATTTGCACCCACTTGGGATGCTCTCCGTCGGACAAGTTCGCAACGGGGCCGCAACCCTCACTGCCGGATGACTGGCAAGGCGGCTTTTTCTGCCCCTGCCATGGCTCCACTTTTGACCTCGCAGGTCGGGTTTTCAAGAACAAGCCAGCGCCAGACAATCTTGAAGTTCCACCTCATATGTATCTCTCTGAGACGAAGTTGCTCATTGGCGAAGACAAGAAAGCCTAAGGACAAAAAATGGCTGAATTCCACGAAGTTTCCCCAAACGCCAGCGCTGGCGAAAAACTGACCAACTGGTTTGAAAACCGGTTGCCGACGGCATTTGAGGCCTATAGGGTCCACATGTCGGAGTACTACGCGCCCAAGAATTTCAATTTCTGGTACATCTTTGGCTCGCTGGCCATGCTTGTGCTGGTAATCCAGATCGTGACCGGAATTTTTCTGGTTATGCATTACAAGCCAGATGCTGCGCTGGCATTTGCCTCTGTCGAATACATCATGCGTGATGTGCCTTGGGGCTGGCTGGTGCGATACATGCACTCAACGGGCGCCTCGGCATTCTTTGTTGTGGTGTATCTGCACATGTTCCGTGGCCTGATTTACGGCAGCTACCGCAAGCCACGCGAATTGGTTTGGATTTTTGGCTGTGCGATTTTCCTGTGCCTGATGGCTGAAGCCTTCATGGGCTATTTATTGCCATGGGGACAGATGAGTTACTGGGGTGCTCAGGTGATTGTGAATCTGTTCGCGGCCATTCCCTTCGTTGGTCCTGACCTCGCGCTGCTGATTCGCGGCGATTTCGTGGTGGGGGATGCGACGCTGAACCGCTTCTTCAGCTTTCACGTGATCGCCGTTCCGCTGGTCTTGCTGGGCCTTGTCGTGGCGCACCTGATGGCCTTGCACGACGTGGGTTCCAACAACCCTGATGGAGTGGAAATCAAAGGCCCCAACGCGCCGAAAGACGCAAAAGGTCATCCGCTGGATGGCATTCCCTTCCATCCTTATTACACGGTTCACGATATTTTTGGCGTGAGCGTATTCCTGATGGTGTTTACCGCCATCATCTTCTTTGCACCGGAGATGGGTGGCTACTTTCTGGAATACAACAACTTCATTCCCGCTGACCAGTTCAAAACGCCTTTGCACATTGCGCCAGTTTGGTATTTCACGCCCTTCTATTCAATGCTGCGTGCTGTGACAGATGAAATGATGTACGCGTTGATCGCGTGCGTTTTAGCCGGCGCTTTGTTCGCGGTGACCAAGGTCAAGATGGCCACTGTATTCAAAGGGGTCATTGTGGTTGCTGCAGCTGCCTTGGTTGCGATGATGCTTGCCATCGACGCTAAATTTTGGGGCGTAGTGGCCATGGGTGGCGGCGTTGTGATTCTCTTTTTCCTGCCCTGGCTGGACAATAGTGCCGTTAAATCCATCCGCTACCGGCCTGACTGGCACAAGTACTTGTATGCGATTTTCGTACTTAACTTTCTGGTTCTGGGTTATTTGGGCATGCTGCCACCTTCAAATATTGGTGGTCGGGTTTCGCAGGCGGGAACACTGTTCTATTTCGGTTTTTTCCTGTTAATGCCTTGGTGGAGCCAGATTGGAACGCCCAAGCAGGTGCCGGATCGCGTCACTTTTGCGGCGCATTGAACGGGGATAAATGATGAAAACCATGGGATTCTCTAAGAAAATTGTTCTCGGTTTGTTACTGGCACTTGGCCTCACGTTGGGAGCGCACGCCAGTGAAGGTGGCTTGGCGTGGGACAAGGCTCCAAACAAAACCAACGACATGGGCGCTCTTCAAAATGGTGCCAAACTGTTTGTCAACTATTGCCTGAATTGCCACTCTGCTGCTTTCATGCGTTTTAACCGCTTGAAAGACATTGGTCTCACCGAGCAGCAGATCAAGGACAACCTGCTTTTCACCACAGAAAAAGTTGGTGAAACCATGAAGGCTGCGATTGACCCGAAACAGGCTAAAGAATGGTTTGGTGGTAATCCACCTGACCTGACGGTAATTGCACGTTCAAGGGCTGGCGCTGGCGGCACAGGTGCAGATTATCTTTACACCTATATGCGGACTTTCTACCCCGATGCTGGGAAACCGACAGGATGGAACAATCTGGTTTTCCCAAATATCGGTATGCCACACGTCCTTTGGGAGTTGCAGGGAACGCGCAAGCCTGTGTACGATACCAAAGAAGAGCATGGACACGTCGTCCAGGTCTTCAAAGGCTGGGAGCAAGTTACGCCTGGAACCATGACCCCCTTGCAGTACGACCAAGCTGTTGGAGATCTGGTGAGTTATCTGCAATGGATGGGAGAGCCATCACAAAATGATCGCGTCCGTGTAGGCGTGTGGGTATTGCTGTTTTTGTGCCTCTTCACCGTGATTGCCTGGCGATTGAACGCGGCGTTCTGGAAGGACGTCAAGTAACGCGCGCATAGACCACTCAGGCGCCACCCGCAAGGTGTGGCTTGAGTATTCCAGAGTGGGTTTGCATGAAGCATCCCACTCTTTTTGATTTTTAGGAGCCCCGCCATGATGGTGTTGTATTCAGGTACTACCTGCCCGTTCTCTCATCGCTGCCGATTTGTGTTGTTCGAGAAGGGCATGGATTTCGAGATCCGTGACGTTGATCTGTACAACAAACCCGAAGACATTAGCGTGATGAACCCCTACGGTCAGGTTCCCGTTCTGGTTGAGCGGGATCTGATTCTGTATGAGTCCAACATCATCAATGAATACATTGATGAGCGCTTTCCTCATCCGCAATTGATGCCAGGGGACCCGGTGGACCGCGCTCGCGTGCGATTGTTTCTGCTGAATTTTGAGAAGGAACTGTTCGTGCATGTTTCGGCGCTGGAAAACCGTGCCAACAAGGGCAACGAGAAGTTGCTGGAAAAAGCGCGGTCACACATCCGCGACCGTTTGACGCAGCTCGCACCTATTTTCCTGAAAAACAAATACATGCTGGGGGATAACTTCTCCATGCTGGACGTGGCCATTGCCCCGCTGCTGTGGCGCCTGGATTATTACGGTATTGACCTGAGCAAGAACGCAGCACCGCTGCTGAAGTACGCCGAGCGCATCTTCTCGCGCCCCGCTTATATTGAAGCGCTGACACCTTCCGAAAAGGTCATGCGCAAGTAATCTGACGAGTGGCTGGTTTGCATGATTGACGCTACAGATTCCAGTTCTACCCGCCCCTATCTGATTCGGGCGTTATACGAGTGGTGCACTGACAATGGGTTCACGCCTTACGTCGCCGTCAGGGTGGACGAGGGCGTGCGTGTTCCCAATGAATACGTTAAAGACGGTGAGATAGTCTTGAACATCAGCTTTGATGCGACTAGTTCTCTAAAACTCGGCAACCAGTTCATTGAATTCAAAGCCCGCTTCGCTGGAACCGCGCGCGAAATACAGGTGCCCATCAGTCACGTACTTGCCATCTATGCCCGTGAAAATGGTCAGGGAATGGCTTTCCCGGTTTTGGCTTCAAGCGATCCGGGAAAAGTCATCACGTCGTCCGGCGAGGTAAAGTCTCCGGCCAGCGCTGGAGGTTCTGCGGAGTCTGGCTCACGTACAGTCCAGTTGACACGGGTAGAAACCGAAAAAGTTTCGGATGATTCTCCTCCGGAGCCACCCCGAACTCCCTCCGGTCCAAGGCCCGTACTAAAACGTATCAAGTAGCGCGGTCCTGTAAAATAGTTTTGTGCCGATTTAGCTCAGTTGGTAGAGCAACCGCCTTGTAAGCGGTAGGTCGTCAGTTCGATTCCGACAATCGGCACCATTTCACCGTTACACGAAGTTACCTCAGCGATCTTTTGAGGTTTGAACTTTCAGACGAATTGAGTTAACGTCCCATCCCTTGACTCTCAAATGTGATTCAAGCGATGGAAGCATCTGGCGGAGCTTCGCTGCGATGGCATTGTTTTCCACGATCAGGCACCAGCTTGATCCATCGATGGGTCCGGCCTTGATGCCGGATTTGAGTTGAGCAGGAATCAGGCTCGCAATAGCTATGAGTCGCGCCGAAGAGTCTGCCGTCAGCTCCGTCAGTCTCGCCAGAGTTGGCGAGTCTTGTGTGGCTTGCTGCAGGGTTACGGATTGAGGTCGGCGAATCATGAAAAGTAAAGTGAACAGGAGGCCTGAATGCACTTGATTATCACGGATGCCTGGCTTGCGAAGAGCCAGGCCATTCATCTGAGCGGCAGGCGTCTGGTATTGGCTGGTATGGCGCTGGCGCTGGCGCTAATGTTGGTTGCGGTGGGTCTTTACCACTGGGTTTTTCTCAAAGGAGCGCGCGAAGGTTGGCCTGTGTTCGGCACCTTGGTCAAGCTGGTTGTTCGCGATGAAACAGATCAACGTGACCGATTTCTTCGTGAAAATCTAGATGTCATGGCTAAGCGACTGGGCGAAATGCAGGCCAAAATAACCCAACTTGAGTCCCTCGGAGAGCGTGTTTCCGGCCTGGCGGGCATCAGTCCTGCGGAGATCAAGGCCAAGCCTGGGCGCGGTGGCGCCTTGATCTCTGGGCATGCACTGTCTCTGGAGGAGTTGCAAGCAACTCTGACCGAACTCGAACAATTGACGGCACAGCGTACCGACCTCATGACAGTCATGGAGTCGCGACTGTTCGAGCAAAAAATCAAACTGATGATGGTGCCAACCCAAAAACCGGTTTCAGCTGGCGTGTTGGGCTCGGCATTTGGCTGGCGCATTGACCCCATAACCGGAGGTTCAGCGTTACATACCGGCCTTGATTTTCAGGCCGAATCCGGTTCTCCAATTCTTGCTGCCGCTGGCGGTGTGGTTGTCACACAGGAATACCATGGCGCCTACGGCAATATGGTTGAAGTAGATCACGGCAATGAGTTGATTACCCGATATGCGCATGCATCGAAAGTCTTCGTCAAAAAGGGCGATCTGATTAAACGCGGTCAGAAAATTGCCGAGGTCGGGACAACCGGTCGCTCGACTGGTCCTCACCTTCATTTTGAAGTCTGGGTGGAGGGGGTTCCCCAAGACCCCCAGAAATTCCTGAATGCGGGCAGTTCTGTTCCCGTTACTCAAATGGCTGCTGCCCGTAAGCGTTCACAGGGCATCCCGCCACCTTCATCTGCTGGTCTGGCCGGGTTGCCTCAATAACCACCCTCTCGGGCAAAGGTAAAATCACCCGGTTGGCTGACTGGGTGCTGCATATTCTGCTGAAGGCGGTTGTGTTTTTCCTTGGTAGCCTCATATCCCTCTTGATTAATAAAAGGATTGCACTGTCCTGACACCCCGGTGGGTGGCGGGGCGGTCTTGCATTCATGGCAACCAATATTCTGACAAAAATTTTCGGCAGTCGTAATGATCGCCTGCTTAAGCAATACAAAGCAAGCGTCACTCGCATCAACGCGATGGAGGTCGAGCTTGAAAAGCTGTCAGACGACGAATTACGCGGGAAGACACTGAAGTTCAAGGAGCGGGCCATCAATGGTGAGTCTCTCGATTCGCTTTTGCCTGAAGCCTTTGCAGTTGTTCGCGAAGGCTCCAAACGCGTCATGAAAATGCGACATTTTGATGTCCAGTTGTTGGGCGGCATGTCTTTGCATAATGGCAAAATTTCCGAGATGGGTACCGGAGAGGGCAAGACACTGACAGCTACTTTGCCTGTGTATTTAAATGCTCTCACCGGCAAGGGTGTCCACGTCGTGACCGTCAACGACTACTTGGCCAGCCGCGATGCAAAGTGGATGGGTAAGCTCTACAACTTTCTTGGGTTGACGGTGGGGATTAATCTGCCTCAAATGCCAAGAGAAGAGAAGCAGGCTGCGTATCTGGCGGATATTACCTATGGCACGAATAACGAGTACGGCTTCGACTATCTTCGCGACAATATGGTCTACGAGGCAGCGGACCGCGTGCAGCGTGGCTTGAATTATGCGATTGTCGACGAAGTCGACTCCATCCTGATTGACGAGGCACGTACGCCTCTTATCATCAGCGGCCAGGCAGAAGATCATACGGACCTGTACCTTGCCATTAACAAGGTTGTACCGCAGCTATTCAAGCAAATTGGTGAGGCCGACCCGCGTACGGGAGAGGGGGTTATTAAACCCGGCGACTTCACGATGGACGAAAAGAGTCACCAGATATTCCTGACAGAGCAGGGGCACGAGAGCGCAGAGCGAATTCTTTCTGGGATGGGGCTTATTCCTGAAGGGGCAACCCTGTATGACCCAGCCAATATTACGCTCATGCATCATCTGAATGCGGCGTTGCGGGCCAATCACCTATATCACCGTGACCAGCACTATGTGGTTCAGGACGGTGAGATCGTTATCGTTGACGAGTTCACAGGCCGGTTGATGTCTGGGCGGCGATGGAGTGACGGTCTGCATCAGGCGGTGGAGGCTAAGGAGGGTGTTTCCATCCAGCCTGAAAATCAGACGATGGCGTCTATCACGTTTCAGAACTACTTCCGCCTGTACGGAAAATTGGCGGGAATGACTGGCACGGCTGATACTGAAGCCTATGAATTTCAGGAAATTTACGGGCTTGAAACCGTAGTGATGCCTCCTAATCGTCCGAGCAAACGAGACGACCAACTGGATCGGGTCTACAAAACGACACGCGAGAAGTACGAAGCTGCGATCAAGGACATTCGTGAGTGTTATGAGCGCGGGCAACCGGTTCTTGTTGGCACGACGTCGATTGAGAATTCCGAAATCATTGCCGAGTTGCTTGAAAAAGAAAAGCTGCCGCATCAGGTGCTTAACGCGAAACAGCACGCACGCGAAGCGGATATTGTGGCCCAGGCAGGGCGGTCCAAAATGATCACCATTGCTACCAATATGGCTGGTCGTGGCACGGACATTGTTCTGGGGGGCAATATTTCCAAGATCATCGAAGCCATTGAGGCTGATGATTCGCTTGGCGAAGATTCCCGACAGCGCCAGATAGAGCAGGTCCGGAGTCAGTGGGCTAAGGACCATGAGCAAGTTACAGCGCTAGGTGGTCTGCGTATCATCGCAACAGAGCGGCACGAATCTCGCCGGATTGACAATCAGCTGCGTGGTCGTTCAGGTCGTCAAGGCGACCCCGGTTCATCTCGTTTTTACCTGAGTCTTGATGATGCGCTAATGCGCATTTTTGCAGGTGACCGTGTGAAAGCGATTATGGACAGGCTGAAAATGCCAGATGGCGAAGCGATTGAAGCGGGTATCGTCACGCGCAGCATCGAGAGCGCGCAGCGCAAAGTGGAAGCACGCAACTTTGATATGCGTAAACAGCTGCTTGAGTATGACGATGTTTCGAATGACCAGCGCAAGGTAATTTATCAGCAGCGCAACGAAATTCTGGATGCATCAGACCTGACAGCTCAAATTGCGTCGTTGCGAGAAGGTTGTTTCACCGATCTGGCCCGGCAATATGTGCCGAATGAGTCAGTGGAGGAGCAATGGGATCTGCCTGGCCTTGAAAAAGTGCTTGCAGATGAGTGGCAGATTCAGTTGCCGCTCCAGCAAACCGTACAAACAGCCAGCGCCATTACTGACGAAGAAATTGTTGAAAAAGTCTGTTCTGCCGCTGACGATGCCTTCAATGCCAAGGTGGCGCAGGTTGCGGGTGGCCAGTTCACGCAGTTTGAACGTATGGTATTGCTGCAGAGTATTGACACCCATTGGCGGGAACATTTGAGCGCGCTTGATTATTTACGCCAAGGCATACACCTGCGAGGCTACGCTCAAAAGCAGCCCAAACAGGAGTACAAAAGGGAGGCGTTTGAGCTTTTCGGGCAATTGTTGGACTCAGTCAAAAACGACGTGACCAAGGTGCTGGTGACCGTCAAAATCCAGTCCGGGGAGCAACTTGAGCAAGCCGCCGAGGAGCTTGAAGCACGTGGTGAAAATATTGCCAATGTGACCTATACGGCTCCCACCGAGACCGGCGAAGTAGAAACCATAGTTGACGCTGACAGCCAGATTCGTCGCCCAGGTGCCGCGGTACCAAGAGTGGGTCGAAATGACCCTTGTCCTTGTGGAAGCGGCAAAAAATACAAACTTTGCCATGGCAAACTGGCTTGAGCTCTTTACAAGCTGTGAAACGGGCCTGGCGGCCCGTTTTTTTTAGCCCCCGGATTTTCTGGATAATTCGCTAATTCCCTGAAGGTATATATGCCCGTAAACCTGTCTGCCCCAAATCCGTCGGAGTTGTTTCCTATAGCAGGCGTTCGTATCGGCGTAACCGAAGCGGGTGTGCGTAAGGCCAATCGCAAAGACTTGACGGTCGTGTTGATCGACGAAGGTTCTTCCGTCGCAGGTGTTTTCACCAAAAATCGTTTCTGCGCAGCGCCCGTGCAAATCTGCCGAAACAATCTGTCCACAGGGCGAGGCATCCGTGCCATGCTGATCAACACCGGCAATGCCAATGCAGGAACCGGTGAAGATGGCCTCGCGAGGGCGCGCAGCACTTGCGCGGCATTGGCGAGCAAGCTGAAACTATCTCCCGAAGACGTTCTGCCGTTCTCGACCGGAGTGATCATGGAGCCCCTTCCGAGCGATCGTATTGAGGCCGGTCTGGATGCCGCGCTGGCTGATGCAAACGCAAGCAATTGGGTTCGAGCGGCTGAAGGCATCATGACCACAGATACCGTGGCCAAAGCATTTGGTGCGCAGGTAGTGATTGGTGGCGCAGTGATCAGCATTACCGGCATCAGCAAGGGGGCCGGCATGATTCGTCCGAACATGGCAACCATGCTGGGATTTATGGCGACCGATGCCTGCGTCTCGCCATTAGTGATGCAGCAACTTGCCCGTGAACTGGCTGATGGGTCGTTTAACCGGGTAACAGTGGATGGCGATACCTCTACGAATGATTCGTTTGTTGTGATTGCTACCAACAAGGCGGAGCACGCGCAAGTTGATTCATTGGAGAGCGTCGACGGTCAGGCGCTGAAGGCGGCTATGCTTTCTGTCGCAAGAAAGCTGGCCCAGGCTATTGTTCGGGACGGTGAAGGTGCCACGAAGTTCATCACCATTCAGGTCGAAGGTGGCAAAACATCCGATGAATGTCGGCAGGTGGCCTATGCCATTGCCCACTCACCCTTGGTGAAGACAGCGTTTTATGCCAGCGACCCTAACCTGGGGCGCATACTCGCAGCCGTGGGCTACGCGGGTATCGATGACCTCGACCAGTCAGGCATTGACCTGTTTCTGGACGATGTACATGTGGCCCTTCATGGCGGACGAAACCCCGCCTATCGTGAGGAAGACGGACAACGTGTGATGAAACAGTCGGAGATTCTGGTCCGTATCGGGCTGGGTCGTGGGCAAGCCGCTGATACGGTCTGGACATGTGATTTCAGCCACGACTATGTGACGATCAATGCAGACTACCGATCCTGATTTTTGATGCTACTTGCCAGATGAACGAAAAATTTGAACATTTGCTGGTGCGTGCCGAGCAACTCATCAGCCGGATTGAGGCCGTGCTGCCGCAACCCTTGTCCAGCCCGGACTGGACCTCATCGGTAGCCTACCGGTATCGCAAGCGTAGTTCAGGTCATGGCACGCTGGAGCCTGTACGCCATGTGGGTGAAATGCGTTTGCATGATCTCCAGGAAATCGACGTACAAAAGGAGAAAATCCAGCGCAATACCCAGCAATTTGTTCAGGGCAAGGCGGCGAACAATGTGCTTTTGACGGGCGCGCGGGGCACGGGCAAATCATCACTGATCAAAGCCTGCCTGAATGAATACAACAGTCAGGGTCTTCGCCTGATCGAGGTCGATAAGGCGGACCTGACCGATTTACCGGATATCGTCGATGTGGTGTGCGATCGCCCTGAAAAATTTATTGTTTTTTGTGATGATTTGAGCTTTGAAGATGGGGAGCCCGGCTACAAGGCGCTCAAGTCCATTCTGGATGGTTCGGTGGCTGCTACCACGCCAAACGTGTTGATCTACGCTACCAGTAACCGCCGCCACCTGTTGCCCGAGTATATGAAGGAAAACCTGACCTACACCCACACGGAAGATGGCGAGGTGCATCCTGGTGAAGTTGTCGAAGAAAAAATCTCCTTGTCCGAGCGATTTGGGTTGTGGGTGAGCTTTTATCCATTTACCCAGAGCGAATATCTCACCATCGTGGCGCAGTGGCTGGCCTCCTTTGGGGTGCCCAGGCCGGTTATAGACAAAGCGCGACCCGAGGCGCTGGTCTGGGCACTGGAGCGCGGGTCTCGAAGTGGACGGGTCGCCTATCAGTTTGCCCGTGACTTCAGCGGGAAGCACGCCACAGACTTATGAGCGCCACAACCCTGGTTGCGGATGGCGAGCAACCTCGCTGCGGAGGTGCGAACAGAAAAATCGTCGACGTGGCAGTTGGGATTTTGATCCGCGCAGATGACAGCTTTTTGTTGACGTCCCGACCTGAGGGCAAGGTGTATTCAGGTTACTGGGAATTTCCGGGGGGAAAACTGGAAACTGACGAGACCATTGCGCAAGCCTTGAAGCGCGAGCTGCAGGAAGAGCTGGGCATAGAAATTGGCCCTGCACAGTTGTGGAAAGTCGAAATGGTGGACTACCCCCACGCGCTGGTTCGCCTGAGTTTCTGCAAAGTATTCGATTGGGAGGGGGAACTTCAAATGCGTGAGGCACAGTCATTTTCCTGGCAGCAACTGCCGGTTCAGGTGGCTCCGGTATTGCCGGGAACCATACCAGTTCTTACCTGGCTCGCAGAGGAAAAAAGCTTTGTGGGTGCTACATATGTTGTAGCTAGTGGCGCAATGAAATAAAGGTCTGGTGGCCAACTTCATGCATAAATTGCAACACTACTGCAATTTGGCATCCCCATATACCGAGTCTTCTGGCGGTGCCTCCGTGGGTACCCGAAACGACTCACTGGCCCACGCACCCAAGTCAAGATTTTTGCAACGTTCACTACAGAACGGGCGAAAAGGGTTGCTGGAGTTGTAAACGCTGTCACCGGCGCATGTGGGGCAAATCACCATTCGGGTTTTGGCAGAATCGAGGTTATCAAGCTTGCGCATGGTGAAAAAATATGCAATGGGCGCTGCAAATCAGGGGCGTGCTCAAGAGCAAAGGGTTAATTCAAATGCACCATCCTCGCCGCTCGAGTGAAGTCGGTCATCACTTTCATGGCGCATCAGCCGGATTGACACCATCAGGCGATTTCCGCTAATTTCTGGAATTAATCCGAGAGCAGGGTCCAGTGTCAGTCGTAAAAGCTGGAAGGTTCTGCCCTGCGGCAAGTTTTGCTGGAACTGACCTGCACTTGCAATGACTTTCTGTGGCGCCCCAGAGTCGCGCAATAGGGTCAGCAGTAACTGCACGGACTCTGCCAATGGGCTGAACTTCTCGGCCCATTGAGCCAGGTTCCTGCGTCGCTTGTCGCTGCTTTCGTGCTGCCATGCGTAATAGGCTGGCAGATCAAATTCGCAAGTACCACCCGGAATGCCAACTCGACTGCGGATGCCCATGAGCCAGTCGTTTTCAGTTAGTGATTGCCCCACCTTTCCAGGCAAGCTGTTGAGTTCATAAAAGCACCGGTCGAGCTTGCCAACTACGTCGTCCAGAACGCTTTCCGCAATGGCCGGGTTGCCGCGATACCCGTTGAGGATTTGCTTTTGTTTCTCAAGGTCTTTGAGGACGTCTGATTTGAGATCAGCTCGCGCGCCCACGTCCATAACCTCGAACAGCGTGGTCAGCGCGTAGTGATGGTCAATTGCGTGGTCACGCGAGACAAGCTCACCGAGCCGGCGGAACAAATGCTCCAGACGCAGATAAGTGCGTATGCGCTCATTAAAAGGATATTCGTACAGGATCACGCTAATTTTTCCAGTGGGCGAATCATAGCCCGAAGCATAGGGGTATTTTCCCCACCTCGGTGGCCAGCTGATCGAGGGAAATGCCCGCGTTGTAGATCACGTAGTCGGCGGCTCTTAGACGAGTTCCCCGGCTACTCTGGGAGGCGATGATTCTTTTGACAGCTTCTTGGGTCAAAGCACTGCGCGACAAAACCCTTTCAATCTGTATGTCAGGTGTGCAGTCAACTACCAGCACTTTGTCGACCTCTTGACGCCAGTAGGTTGATTCCACGAGCAATGGAATATCAAAGACGATACAAGTTTTGCCGCTCGCTGAGGCTTCAGAGGCTTGCCGGCGTGTTTCATGCCCAACCAGCGGATGGATGATGGCCTCAAGCCGTTTGCGCGCATCAATGTCTGCGAACGCCAGAGAACGCATCGCGTCGCGGTCCAGTGCACCTGCGCTGTTGATGAACTGCGCACCGAACTCTTTTCGGATCGTGTCAATTGCTGCTCCATCTGGTGCGGTCGTGCTGCGTGATATGGCATCGGCGTCAATGACCGCTGCCCCAAGGCGACTCAAAAATGATGCAACAGTGCTTTTCCCGCTGCCAATGCCGCCAGTCAAGCCCAGCCGCAGTGTCTGCGTCGTCATTCAGAGCCCGATAACGCGCAGGATGGACTGTGCACCAAAAAGCAAAGCAGCCAAACCGGAGAGAGCCAGGAAGGGCCCGAAAGGGATATAACCCCCTTCCCGAAGACCACTGGTGAACTTCATGCCAATGCCAATCACTGCGCCAATGACCGAGGCCATCAAAATCATGGGAATCAATGCTTCCCAGCCGAACCAAGCACCCAATGCGGCGAACAGTTTGAAATCGCCGTAGCCCATGCCTTCTTTGCCGGTGGCCAGCTTGAACAGCCAGTAAATGGCCCACAAAGACAGATAGCCCACGACGGCCCCCCAAAGCGCTGAGTTTAGAGGTACGGTAGTCCATTTCAGACCAGCAAATACTAAGCCTGCCCAAAGTAAAGGGAGTGTGAGATCGTCGGGAAGCAGGGTGGTATCCCAATCAATTAGTGCCAAAGCAAGCAACGTCGCTGAAAATCCGCACCAGAACAGCGTGGTGGGTGTAAGTCCCCATTTCCAGGCGCAAAAAGCAAAAAGCAATCCCGCGCTCAGTTCTACCAGCGGGTATCGCACGCTGATGGAGGTACCACAAGCCGAACATTTGCCACGCAAAAACAGGTAGCTCACGATGGGGATATTTTCATGCCAGCGGATCTGATGCCCACATTGCTGACATCTGGATCGTGGCAGCATCAGATTGAAGACTTCTTCTTGCGCAGGGGTTTGGCCTCCCAGCTCGGCGCATTCTGCTGCCCATTGACGCTCCAGCATCTTCGGCATGCGGTAAATCACCACATTCAGGAAGCTTCCGATCAATAAACCTAGCAGTCCAATAAGGAGCACCTCAGCCCACATCCCTGCCGGCATTAGACAACCTGTCCGATTTTGAAGATGGGGAGGTACATGGAAACAACGATGCCACCAATGATCACGCCCAAGACAACGATGATGATGGGCTCCATCAGGCTTGAAATACCCGCAACCATATCGTCTACCTCGGCTTCGTAGAAGTCGGCTGCCTTGCCCAGCATATGGTCAATGGAGCCGGACTCTTCGCCAATGGCACACATTTGTAAAACCATAGACGGGAACAAGTTGGCGTTGGTCATTGCAACCGTCAAAGCTGTTCCCGTGGAAACTTCTTGCTGGATCTTGATCGTGGCCTTGGTGAAAACCGAATTACCGGCCGCCCCACCCACAGAATCCAGTGCCTCCACCAGAGGAACCCCGGCGGCGAACATGGTTGCCAAAGTGCGTGTCCAACGCGCGATACAGGATTTTTCTACCAAGGTCCCAAAGATAGGCAGCTTCAACATGAGTCGGTCCATGAATTCCTGCACCCTTTCATTTCGTTGCCAGGCCTGCATGAAGAAGTAGAAGCCACCGAAAAGGCCACCAAAGATCAGCCACCAGTAACTGACAAAAAATTCGCTGATAGCGATCACTACCAGCGTAGGAGCGGGCAGGTCTGCTCCGAAGGAAGAAAATACCTCCTTGAAAGCAGGGATCACGAAAATCATGATGACCGCAACAACGACAAAGGCAACTACGAGAACCGAGATCGGATACATCAGCGCAGACTTGATCTTGGACTTGATGGCCTCGGTTTTCTCCATGTAGACCGCCAACCGGTCCAGCAACTGGTCCAGGATACCTGCCGCCTCACCAGCCTCAACCAAATTGCAGTAAAGGTTGTCGAAGTACAGCGGATATTTTCGAAAAGCTACACTGAGTGATGTACCAGTCTCTACATCGGTACGGATGTCGTTGAGCAGCTTGGTGACTCTTGGGTTAGGGTTACCGCGGCCAACGATGTCAAACGCCTGGAGCAGCGGCACACCTGCCTTCATCATCGTCGCAAGCTGACGTGTGAAAATCGCCATATCCTTGGGTTTGATGCTGCTGCCAGCGCTCATGCGCCGCCGCTTGATCTTGATCGGCGTCACGCCCTGACGGCGCAGCATCGACTGCACCTGGTTCTCGCCGGAAGCGCGTGTTTCGCCCCGGACCTGCTTGCCATTACGGTCCTTGCCTTCCCATTCAAAGACTAGTTCTTTTGTATTTTTGGACTTCGCAGTTGTAGCCATATTGCCCCTTGGGTTTTATCGTTCTATTCGTTGGTGACGGCCAGCACTTCCTCAAGAGAAGTGAGACCCAGTTTGACTTTATGCAAACCGGCCTGGCGCAAGGAGCGAACACCGTCCCGGGTGGCTTGCTCGGCAATATCAACCGCGCTACCGTCACGCAGAATGATTTTCTGAATCTCTTCCGTGATCGGCATAACCTGATAAATACCGACACGTCCCTTGTAGCCGTTATTGCACGCGGAGCAACCAACGGGCCGGTATGTCACCCAGCTGTCGTCCAATTCACTTTTCCCGTATCCAGCATCAAGCAACGCCTTCTTCGGTATGTCCGCCGGCGCTTTGCAATTTGCGCAAAGACGCCTGGCCAAACGTTGTGCCGTAATCAGGATGACACTGGATGCAATATTGAAAGGGGCAATGCCCATGTTACGCATGCGCGTAAGGGTCGTCGGAGCATCATTGGTATGGAGGGTCGACAAAACAAGGTGCCCGGTTTGTGCCGCCTTGATGGCGATATCAGATGTCTCCAGATCCCGAATCTCACCGACCATGATGATGTCCGGGTCTTGTCGCAAAAATGATTTCAATGCGGCAGCAAATGTCAGGCCCGCCTTCTCGTTGACGTTCACCTGATTGACACCCGGCAAGTTAATTTCCGCAGGGTCCTCGGCTGTCGCAATGTTTACACCTGGTTTGTTGAGCATGTTGAGACAGGTATACAGGGACACTGTTTTGCCTGAGCCCGTAGGCCCAGTAACCAATATCATTCCGTAAGGTCTACCGATGGCATGCAAGAGGCGCTCTTTTTCTTCCGGCTCATAGCCTAGCGCGTCGATGCCCAGTTTGGCACTGCTCGGATCCAGAATTCGGATAACGATCTTTTCTCCAAATAGCGTAGGTAGGGTGCTCACGCGGAAGTCGATAACGCGATCTGGCCCAACCTTGAGTTTCATCTTCCCGTCTTGTGGAACACGCTTCTCGGAAATGTCCATCCTCGAAATAACCTTGATGCGCGAGGCCAGCTTGTCTTTGATGGCTACCGGCGGCGAGGCGATCTCGCGCAATTCGCCGTCGATCCGGAATCTCACCCGGTAGTTATGTTCGTAAGGTTCAAAGTGCAAGTCAGACGCGCGCATGGTGAAAGCGTCGAGCAGCATCTTATGCAGGAATTTAACTACTGGAGCGTCTTCAACTTCTGCCAGATTGGACTGCGAGTTGTCGTTGATGGCGTCCGCTGATGCCGCGTCGAACTCAAACTCGCTGCCGATGATGTCTTCCATCGCCTCTGTGGCGGTCGTGGAATTTTCTTCCACCAGTTTGATCAGCTTGTCGTATTCGGCGATAACCCAATCCAGACCCAGTTGGGTTGAAAACTTGATGCGCTCAGCGGCCTCCTGATCCGATGGGTCAGCTGTCGCGACAATCAGCCGGTTGTTGCGCTTATTCAGGACGATTACGCGATAGTCCTGACAAATCCGTCCATCCAACAAGCCCTTTGGCAGACGTTGTGGATCTACGGCATCTAGGTCGATCAAGGGAGCGGCATATGCCGACGACATCGTGTGGGCAAGGTCCGCCGCCGAAACTGAGCCCGAGCCCATCAGTTCTGCGATGAAGCTTGTGCGCCCGCTGGTTGCCTTCTTGTAGATTTCCTCCGCGGATTTTTGCCCCAATTTTCCAGCCAGAACCAATGCCCGGCCGAGGCCGGGTAGTGCTGAAGAGGGGGATTCGCGAGTTGAAGTGTCTATAGCGGCCATGACCCGAAAATGTACTATGTGGGGCAATATTCGCCTAATCATCGCTGATTGGCTGGTTGAAGTAAATTGAAAATAGACTGTTCGAGGCATAAGCCCCGATCCGCGTTGCGCGGTAACAAATAGGGTGGTCGGGGTGAGAGGATTCGAACCTCCGGCCTCTACGTCCCGAACGTAGCGCTCTACCAGGCTAAGCTACACCCCGAAATCGGGCTCAAATAGCGCTGAAAAATCAGGCGTTTCGCCCCAGTAGCTGTGTGGCCAATTGTATCAAACAGTAAGTGTGCGGACCTTCTGGCAGTTGCTTGGCTGCCTCGATGGCGCGCCTGGCTTCCTTCATGGCTGCTTCGCGTGACACGTCGATGGCCCCCGTCGCCTGCACTACCTCAATAACTTCATCCAGCATGGCCACCCCACCCGTTTCAATAGCCTGGCGCACTACGTCCCGCTGAGCTGGACTCCCCCGCTCCATCGCAGCTATCAAAGGCAGTGTCGTTTTGCCCTCGCGCAGATCGTCACCGATGTTTTTCCCCATGACATGATGATCGCCTGCATAGTCCAGAACATCGTCAATGATCTGGAATGCAGTTCCCAGCGCCTGGCCATAGTCAGCGCAGGCGGTTTCGAGCCTCTTGTCTGCGCCTGAAAGGATGGCGCCCACGCGAGCACTGGCCTCAAAAAGCTTGGCGGTCTTGGAGCGAATCACCTGAAGATAACTCGCTTCGTCGAGGGCGGCGTTGTGCATATTCATCAACTGCAGAACTTCGCCCTCCGCAATGACGTTGGTTGCGTCGGCCAGCACTTGCATGATTCGCATGTCCTGTGCATCCACCATCATTTGGAATGCCCTGGAATACAGAAAATCCCCCACCAGTACGCTGGCTGGATTGCCGAAACGCTCATTGGCGGTAGCGTTTCCCCTGCGCATTACCGAGTCGTCTACGACATCATCATGCAGCAGGGTGGCTGTATGAATGAATTCCACTACCGCAGCCAAATTGTGGCGTTGGGACCCCTGGAAACCCAGTGCCCCGCTGACCAACAACAGCAAGGCCGGGCGCAGTCGCTTTCCACCAGCTGAAATAATATATCGGGAAACTTCCCCCACGAGTGGCACGCCTGAGTCGAGCCTCACGGCGATGACTCGGTCTACCTCTCGCATGTCTTCCGCGATAACAGAAAGTGGAGACTTGGTGGGTGGGAGAGGAGGCTGCAAAATGATGAAAACCGGTGAATTAGCGCTGATTATAGAAACCCGCGAAGTCAATTTAGACGCCTTAGCCGAGAAGCCTCAGAGGAGCCTATGTTAGTGACCCCAAACCATGTTATACTCTTGGGCTCTGCGAAAATCCGTTCCCAGAGCCTAAATAAATGAGGTCAACATGTACGCGGTCATAAAAACCGGTGGCAAGCAATATCGGGTTGCTGCTGGCGAAAAAATTAAAGTAGAACAGATTGCTGCGGACGTAGGCCAGGAAATTGTGTTTGATCA
>JAKQJK010000224.1 GCA_029561195.1 Pseudomonadota bacterium | reverse complement strand
GAGAACAGCCTGAGTTGTTCCCGGCTGACTGTCATGGGCTGTTTGAGCACCAACCACAGCACACCTTCGGAACACGGTGGCGTGGTCAGCGACCCCATAAATTGGTAATAACGCTGGTCGGTTGGCAGTAGTTCGTTCATCTCTACCAGACTGGTGGGCATGCGTACCTTGTCGCCAGAATCCAGCGGCATATATGTCCAAACCTTGTTGATCAGGGGATTCACAGTTCCAGGCTCCAGCAGCACCGCCACAACGGCGAGTTGGCCTTCGGCACTTTTATGAACCAGATGTGCCACCATGGCAAAGCCCTTGTAGTTCACGCGTTCTTCTGACGGATGGTGAAAGTGAAACTGCACCAGTTTGTAGTTGGTGCCACGTACAGTAATCGAGTTGTCGCCGGACAGGTCAACCTGAATCGTGTGGCCGTTGTTTACCACAATGCCATTGCTGGGAGAGTAGTTGAATACGATCGGTTCGGCAGGGCCCTGCAGGGTAGCCGAGTCTTCGATGTTGATTGGTGACTGGCGTTTGCCAATGGCGCATACATTGAATTCGGGCTTGAGGTTCGCCCATGCCTGCGGCCCGGTTTCACCGTCGTAAGTCCAGTGAACATCGCCAGCTCCGTGACCGCCTGCTGCTGGCGCTTCGTGCCCGGTCAATGCGGCAGCCTTGGCTCTAATGTATTGACGGCTGGCTTGTGGGTTGACTACGGCCACCGCGTCGCGGGGATTGCTGACGGCATGAACCGTTTCTGCGACCTGTGCAGGACCGGCCCCATGCGCGTCTTTGGGAGCAGCCGCTCCGGTGGTTTTGTCTTTACCGGGGATGACCAGTGTGAGTTTTTTGTTGATGCCTGGCGAACCATCGAGTGCCTCGCGCACTTGTTGACCCACTTCTTTAGGGCTGGGCGTCGTAGGCAGTTTTTTCACAGCAGATGCAGTTTCACCATGTGAGCTGGCGGGCGCTGAAGCATGCTCGCCTGACGCCCAGGCGGGGCTGTACACACCAATGGCTACCAGCAGGCTCATGGTGAGCAATGCGCCGACTGTCAGACGGCACACTTGGAGGGTAAGGTTACGTGTTTGCATGCGTAGCAAGGCCTCTATGTCAGGTTCGATGCACCCCACTCGCAGAAAAGCAGAATGGGTTGTTGGTGTCTCTATCGGCTCTCAATGGCTTGCACTTGAGCGTTTTCGGACCAGCCGCACGCTATAGTCGGGCGTGGAGGGGGTAAAACGCCTGTTTTCGTCCCAACTCCCTCTGTTTCCACTTATTCAAAAACGACCACCGTGAGCATCCAGACCGACGATTTCGCCCCCGCCCCGGACCGTGCCAGCATTGCCAATCGGGTGGTTTCAGCCGCGCCTTCGTCACCCAACGAGGAGGCTGTGGAGCGCGCCCTGCGACCCAAGTTGCTGGACGAATACGTTGGGCAAATGAAGGTGCGCGAACAGCTGGAGATTTTCATCGGCGCGGCCCGCAAGCGCGAAGAAGCGCTAGACCACGTGCTGTTGTTTGGCCCGCCCGGGCTGGGCAAAACCACACTCAGCCACATCATCGCTCATGAACTGGGTGTCAATTTGCGCCAGACCAGCGGGCCTGTGCTGGAAAAACCCAAGGACTTGGCCGCGCTGTTGACCAACCTGGAAAAGAACGACGTTCTTTTTATCGACGAAATTCACCGGCTCTCGCCCGTTGTTGAGGAAATCCTTTACCCGGCGCTTGAAGACTACAAGATCGACATCATGATTGGGGAGGGGCCCGCAGCCCGATCCATCAAGCTGGATTTGCAACCTTTCACACTGGTAGGCGCGACCACGCGAGCTGGAATGTTGACGAACCCGCTGCGCGATCGCTTCGGCATCGTCGCCAGGCTGGAGTTCTATAGCGCGGACGAGTTGGCGCGTATTGTTAAACGCAGTGCAGGGCTGCTCAACGTGCGTACCGACGAGCAAGGTGGATTCGAAATTGCCCGCCGTTCACGGGGCACGCCGCGTATCGCCAACAGACTCTTGCGCCGCGTGCGCGACTATGCCGACGTCAAAGGAACTGGAGAAATCACGCTGGATATCGCTAACAAGGCACTGGCCATGCTGGATGTCGACCCACAAGGGTTTGACGTGATGGACCGCAAGCTGCTGGAGGCCGTGATTCACCGTTTTGATGGCGGTCCCGTGGGGCTGGACAACATTGCTGCGAGCATAGGTGAAGAGCGCGAAACCATAGAAGACGTGATCGAGCCTTATCTCATCCAGCAGGGGTTTTTGCAGCGCACACCGCGTGGGCGCATCGCCACGCTGGCCGCCTATCGGCATCTGGGTGTTGCTCCGCCCCGTACGGAACGCGGGCTATTCGAGCCCGGTGTTTGAATCCTAAATGCCCACTCGCTTTTCTACCAAGCATGGCCTAATCTGGATGGGGGCTGTAGCCCTAGTCGTTGCCGCTGCCGGGACTATCTATTGGGCATTGCGTGCGCCTTCGGTCGACGCGTTGACTTTGAAGCAAGCCCCGTTGCTGCGCACGCTTCAGTTTTCTGCACGCGTTGCCAGTTTGTCGCGGGTTGAAATCGGCAGCACGGTGACCGCACGTGTCTCTCAGGTTTTGGTGTTGGAAGGAGCAGGCGTCCGCAAAGGGGACGTGTTGATCCAGCTGGAGGCGGATGAGCTACGTGCTGCCGTTGCACAGGCGACTGCATCGGAGCGGCAGGCTGAAGCACGTATTGCTGGCCTTCGGAGTTCCGGTCGAAGTGCCGTAAAAGCGGGACTCGTGCAGGCGGACGCGACGCTCAAAGCTGCAGAGTCGGAGTTTGCGCGCACCCAGCAGTTGGTAGCTCAAGGGTTTCTGAGTGCGTCGCGACTAGACGATGCACGTCGCGCTGTTGATGTGGCAAAAGCCCAGCAAGCAGGAGCCAAAGCGCAAACCCAGGCCAATGATGAGGCGGGTACGGATTTGGCGCAGGCGCAGGCGCAACTGGCCGTGGCCCGGGCCGCTTCCGTGGCCGCCAAAGCCCGGCTTGCTCAATCAACGTTGTTGTCACCGGCTGACGCCCGCGTGCTCACGAGAGACGTGGAGCCGGGTCAAATCGTTCAACCCGGCAAGGCACTGATGAGCCTGGCATTGAACGGCCCTACGCAATTGAGCGCGCAGGTGGATGAACGCTTTCTGGAACAACTGCAGACCAACCAGAAGGCCTTTGTTGTGGCAGATGCATTTCCGGGGAAGCGCTTTTCCGCCAGGATTCTGACTATTGCTCCAGCCGTTGATGCCCAGCGGGGGGCGATTGAGGTGAAATTTGCACTCGAACAGCAAGCGCCTTCCTACTTGCGGGAAGACATGACGTTGTCGGTGGAAGTGGAGACGGCCAGACGTGATCGGGCACTGGTATTGCCTCTGAGTGCTGTCAGGGCACAGACTTCCGAATCGGAAGTGACGGTGCTGGTGATTCAGGACGGGCGTGCACGGGATCGCTCGGTAAAGCTAGGCTTGCGCACACTGGACGCCGCCGAAGTTCTTGACGGTCTATCGGAGGGAGATCTTGTCGTCATGAGCAGCGCCGCCCAATCCGGCTCGCGGGTCAGTGCGAAGCCGGTCGACTGGAAACCGGGGAATGTCACGAAGAGCACCAGCCAGCAGGACGCTGGTTCAGCCATGACAAACGCCATGGGGCGCTGACAGCACAATCATGTCGTCCTTGCTAGGCTTTGAACTTCGCGTGGCACTGCGTTTCCTGCGCGAAGGTCGCATGCAGACGCTGCTGATCATCGTGGGCGTGGCAGCCGGAGTGGCCGTGATAGCGTATATCTCGGCCCTGATCAGCGGCTTGCAAAGCAGCACCCTGACCAAGACGCTAGGCGCTCAAGCTCACATCACGATACGTTCACCTGATGATTTGGTTAAGCCCGCTGCGCTTGAAGCGACCGGGAGCACAACCTTGACTGAGACCCAGCCCCGTGCTCAACGCCTGCGCTCGGTCGCCAATTGGCAGGCGCTGGTCCCGTTGCTGGAGAGCATGCCAGCCATCGCAGGTGTTTCGCCAACGGTTTCTGGCGCGGGTCTGGCCCTTCGCGGTGAAGCGACACAGGCGATTGCGCTGACGGGGGTCGAACTCGATCGGTATGACCGCGTAGTCGGATTGCGTAGCAAAGTGATTAGTGGCACGGCGCGCCTCTCGCCCGGGGAATCCATCATTGGCCGGGAATTGGCGGTCGATCTGGGAGTGCGTGCTGGTGACAGGCTGACCATCCAGACAGGCACCATCAGCGAATCCGTGCGCGTTACGGCGCTGGTGGACCTGGGTGTACGGGAATTGAACCGTCGCACTGTGATTGTGCCGTTGCGTTCTGCCCAGAACTTGTTGGGCCTTCCGGGCGGCGCCACCAGCCTGGACATCACGGTCCGTGACGTTTGGTCTGCCCAGTTGCTGACGCAGGACATGCGTCGCCAGTTTCCGTACAAAATTGAGAGCTGGCAGGAGAGCAACGCGCAACTGGTTTCTGCCCTGAATGCCCAGTCGGTGAGCACCGCGCTGATACGAGGGGTGGTACTGGTGGTCGTGGTACTGGGTATCGCCAGCGTGCTGGTGGTGTCAGTTGTGCAAAAGCGCCGGGAAATTGGCATCCTGAGAGCTATGGGGGCTACGCGCGGACAGATTCTGCGTATCTTCCTGTTGCAGGGTGCCGTGGTTGGGGCACTGGGGTCTTTGCTGGGTATTTTGCTGGCCGTTGCAATGATCTGGCTGTTCACGACCTTTGTTCGCGGATCAGATGGTTTACCGCTTTTCAACATTGGGCTCCAATTGGCGACCGCTATACAGGTTGCATCGATAGCCACTGTTTGCGGTGTATTGGCGGCCATAGCCCCCGCGCGCCGCGCCGCTGCCATGGACCCGGCTCAGGCCATTCGGATTTGAGGCCATGAATCAAGCCACTGGCAGTCAGGCACTGATCGAGATCAGCGAGGTTCGCAAGACCTACAACGCAGGCCTGCCCAATGAAGCAGAAATTCTGCATGGCCTGACGCTGCGTGTGGACCGGGGGGAATTCGTGGCCTTGATTGGACCTTCAGGCTCTGGGAAAAGCACACTGCTCAACATTGTCGGTTTGCTGGAGCGTATGACCTCTGGCAGCTATCGGCTGCAGGGCGAAGAAATGAACGGGCTGGACGATGCTGAGCTCACACTAAGAAGGCGAACCAAACTTGGTTTTGTGTTTCAGTTTCATCATCTGCTGCCCGCTTTCACTGCGCTTGAAAACGTGACCATGCCTGCGCTGATGAGTGAAGGGCGGGTGAGCGATAGGCAATTGGAGCATGCCCGCGAGTTGCTGGCAGCGGTCGGGCTGGAAAACGCCATGGACAAGCGACCAGCCGAGTTGTCGGGTGGCATGCAGCAGCGCGTGGCCATTGCCCGTGCGTTGGTTCAGCAGCCACCGCTGGTGTTGGCGGACGAGCCGACTGGCAATCTGGATACCGCCTCATCAGACGAGGTATTCGCCCAGATGCGGCGCATGCACGCCGAGCGCGGCATTTCATTTGTGGTCGTTACCCATGATCCGCGACTGGCAGCACGGTGTGACCGGCTCGTGGAGCTGATTGACGGGCGCATCGCGAGGGACGAGGGCACCTGATCTTTGATCCCGGGCTTTGATTTCCGTCAAATCATGCCCAGACCAAAAGCGCATACTGGGTCTCGAAGCTGTTCTTTAGACAGCAAAGAGCACCATGGAATTCAAGGACTATTACAAAGCACTGGGAATTGAGCGCACTGCGTCGGAAGAAGAGGTGCGCAAGGCTTACCGGAAGCTGGCGCGCAAATATCACCCTGACGTTAGCAAGGAGCCTGATGCCCAGGCACGCATGCGCGACATCAACGAGGCTAACGACGTGCTGCGAGACAAGGAAAAACGTGCGGCCTACGATGCGCTGGCAGATCGTGTGGCACAGGGGTACGGGGCCGACGAAGGGGGCCGTGGAAACTACCAGCCGCCTCCGGGATGGGACCAGGGCTTCGAGTTTCATCGTGGCCCGTCGCAGGGGCCAGCAGATCACGCGGAGTTCAGCGAGTTCTTTTCATCCGTGTTTGGCAAAGGCGAGCATCGTGGTGCCCAAAACCGCCAATACCGCGCCCGCGGTGAGGATCACCATGCGGCCATCGAGATTTCCATTGAAGATGCCATCAAGGGGGTCGAGCGTGAAATTGTGTTGCGTTCGCTGGAGGTGGATGCCAAAGGACAACCCGCGTACGTCAACCGCACACTCAGCGTCAAGATTCCTGCGGGTGTGCATCCAGGGCAGTTCATCCGCCTGGCGGGGCAGGGCATGCCGGGACATGGCGGTGAGCCAGCAGGGGACTTATACCTTGAAGTGCGTATGGCGCCGCACAAGCTCTACCGGGTGGATGGGCGAGACCTCTACATGACCTTGCCGGTAACGCCAACTGAGGCGGCTCTGGGCGCGCAGGTAAACGTACCTACGCCCGGAGGTGGCGTAGTGGAGGTCACAGTGCCTGCCAATGCCCGCAGCGGTCTCAAGCTGCGGCTCAAGGAGCGCGGTCTGCCAGGAAAACC
>JAKQJK010000222.1 GCA_029561195.1 Pseudomonadota bacterium | reverse complement strand
TGGGCCATGGACTTGCTCCTTGTCTTGTGGGGTAGCAGGGGTTATCAGATTCTGGGCGAACCGTCAGGTCTGCAGCGTGCGCCCAAGGTGGCGCTGCACTGCGTCCACCTTGCTCTGCAGCCGCGAATCGGTGCCGGCGCGGTAGTCCATCTTGAGGTTCATGCCGATGCGTTCGCAGTCGGGCTCCAGCGCGCGGAAGCAGTCGCCCACCACCTGCATCACCTCGTCGAAGCTGCCTTCCAGGATCGTGCCCATGGGCGTGAGGCGGTAGGTGACGCCGCTTCGGTCGATGACATCCAGAATGCGCGCCACATAGGCGCTGAGGCCGTCGCCGCGGTCGGGCGGGTTCATGGCGAATTCGAGCAGGACCATTGGGAGACTCCTCTTGGGTGGGCCAAGTATGCCTGTCGGGGCGTGGTAGGGAGCGGCGAGGCCTGCCAACGCCGATGTGGGGGGAAACTCAAGAAAATCGGGCTACTTCCAGCGTGAAATGGTCATTGTTTGCTATCAGTACCGATACGACTTCAGAGTCAAAGGTGACAATTTGTTGGCCAGACCGCGTGTGCACATTGGCCCCGAAGCTGCATCAACCACGAGCCCGATCGATCCTTAGAATGCCCTTCAAAGACAAACAGGCCGGTACGTGCGCGTGCCAGGCAAACGGGAGGATTCGATGACCGCGATGCGCTTTGAGGGCAAGCTGACGAAGTGGAACAGCGAGCGGGGCTTCGGCTTCATCGCGGCCAGCGACAGCGGGCAGGACGTCTTCGTCCACATCTCGGCTTTCCCGCGAGACGGCAGCCAACCGGTGGTGGACGAACTGCTCAGCTTCGAAGTGGAGCCCGACGGAAAGGGCAAGAAACGCGCGGTGCGTGTGCGGCGCGCAGGGAGCGCGGCATCAACCCGTGCCCCATCGCCAAGGCGCGCCGCCGTGCGCCTGAGCCGCGCCCCGAAAAGCGCATCACCGATGGGCAAGCTGATCGTCGTGGCCCTGCTGGCCGCGATGGGCTGGTATGGCTACAGCCACTACGCCACGCGCCTTGCACTCTTCGGAGGCAGCGCGCCACCGGTCGATGCGCCCATGCCATTGCGGCTTCTGCCGGGTTCTTCGAAGCTTCCCGTGCCAGCGGAATTCAGTTGCGATGGCCGCAGGTATTGCAGCCAGATGACGTCGTGCCGGGAGGCGACGCTCTTCCTGCAGAACTGCGAGGGCATGGAGATGGACGGCAACCATGACGGCGTGCCGTGCGAGCAGCAGTGGTGCAAGTGAGGGCGGGGTGTTTGCGGGGTCGGGTTCTTCGGCTAATTGGAATCTGACCCCGAATATCCCCTTGGAATCTGACCCGGAGTATTCGCCTTGAAACTTCGCCAATTTGGAATTGGTGCCAGCCGTGCGTCAGCCAGCTTCCTAGAATGCCCGCACGATGATGCCGACCCGTTCCCGATCGCTGCTGGCCGCGCTGGCCACCGTCTCCACCATCCTTCTCCAGCCCCCTGCGCAGGCCAAGCCACCCGCCAAACCATCCACGCCCCCTGGCCCGCTGCCAGCCTGCCTGCTGACGCTGGAGGTGCGCCAGCTGCACTGGACGCTGGACCCGATAGAGCATGCGAAGGACCACATCAACGCCTTGCAGTTCGACATGCCGGCCGACCCCGGCTTCTGCAAGGATGTGAAGGTGGGCACGGTGCTGGACGACAAATTCCGCTGGGGCAGCTGGCTGTTCCGACAGAACTACGGCCAGTGGAGCGTGCGCGTGGTGGGCAAGCGCATCAACGGCGTGTCTGAGGACACGACGGTGCCCGTGCCGCAGGCCAGCACGTTGCCACCGCCGATGGCGCCATCAGCCGTGACGCCGGCAGCGGCAGCCAACGCACCGGCCACGCCGGCCCGCCCGTCCACCGCGCCCTATGACCCGGGCCCGGCACCGGCGCTGGAGCCGTTGGTGAAGCCGGCTGGCGACACCAGGCAGCCTTGAGCCGTCCAAACGGGCTCCGAACCGTGTTTTCAGCGAAAAATAGAGAAAAAACTGCCCAACCCCAGCGCGAAATGGTCATCAGTCGCTATCAAAGTTGATAGTCCGCGTGGACCCCCGGTCGTGCCTGTTTCAACCCCGTTACGTTTCTTGGCATGATGCGGCCCAGGGAATGACAACAAGAGAGACGGGCGATGGCCACATTGATACC
>JAKQJK010000265.1 GCA_029561195.1 Pseudomonadota bacterium | reverse complement strand
ACGCATATTCGACGCGATCTGAGACCACAAAAGACTTCGTAAAACCGTCTAAAACCATTCGAGTTTCTGCCCGTCAGCCCTCCACTCAACCAGCCGCTAAAGGTTTGATGCAGCGCCTGGACGGCGTAGACCGGATGGATTGGGCGCAGCTTGAAGCCGCCGTGGCGGGTTGTCGTGCCTGCACACTGTGTGAGAGCCGTAAAAACACAGTATTCGGTGTGGGCCAGATGCCTGCCGGCCCCGGTTTGGCGCCCCAGGTGGACTGGATGATTGTGGGCGAAGCGCCCGGTGAAAATGAAGACCTTCGGGGCGAGCCCTTCGTCGGGCAGGCGGGCAAGCTGCTGGACAACATGCTGCGTGCCATTCAACTGGACCGCCACCACAACGTCTACATCGCCAACGTGCTGAAGTGCCGTCCGCCAGCCAATCGAAATCCCGAGCCGCCCGAGGTAGCTCAGTGCGCGCCTTATTTGCAGCGCCAGATTGAGCTGTTGCAGCCTAAAGTCATTCTGGCCATGGGCCGTTTTGCGATCCAGTCATTGCTGCAAACGACTGAGCCAATCGGCAAACTGCGCGGCCGCTCGCATCAGTACCACGGCGTTCCGGTGATCGCCACTTATCACCCGGCTTACCTGCTGCGCAACCTGCCGGACAAAGCCAAGGCATGGGCTGATCTGTGTCTGGCCATGGATGTGATGCGCCAATCGGTAAAATCCTGACATGACTTTTCTGGACATGCTGCGCACTGCCGAGCGCCAAAACGGCTCGATGTTGTGCGTGGGGCTGGACCCCGAACCCACCCGGTTTCCCGGATCGCTCAAGGGTGACGCCAGCAAGATTTTCGATTTTTGCGCGGCCATCGTGGACGCCACGGCCGATCTGGTGATCGCGTTCAAGCCACAAATTGCCTACTTCGCCGCGCATCGGGCGGAGGACCAGCTGGAGCGCCTGATGGCGCACATGCGCAGGGCAGCCCCGCAGGTGCCCGTCATTCTGGATGCCAAACGCGGCGACATTGGCAGCACAGCCGAGCAGTATGCGAAGGAAGCGTTTGAGCGTTACGGGGCCGATTGCGTGACGCTGTCACCGTTCATGGGCTTTGATTCCATCCAGCCCTATCTGAAATATGAAGGCAAAGGTGCATTTCTGTTGTGCCGTACCTCCAACCCGGGTGGCGACGATCTGCAAAACCAGCGCCTGGCCAGTGTGCCGGGTGAACCCTTGCTGTATGAGCACATCGCCGCGCTGGCGCAAGGCCCGTGGAACCTGAATGGGCAGCTCGGCCTTGTGGTTGGGGCCACTTATCCGGCCGAGATTGAACGCGTTCGCGCGGTAGCGCCCGTTATGCCACTGCTCATTCCTGGTGTTGGTGCGCAAGGCGGTGATGCCGTGGCAACGGTGATGGCTGGCTGGCGAGGCGTGGCCGGGCAAACCGCGGCGCCGATCATTGTCAATTCTTCGCGGGCCATTCTGTACGCTTCGTCTGGCGAAGACTACGTTGCCTGTGCTCGTACGGAAGCGCAGAAAACGCGGGACGTTTTGCAATCGGCCCGCCAGCAGGCGGCACTTGCTGGCGGGCGTTGAGTTTTTTTCCGTAAAACGGGCTCGCTGCGCTTACGTTTGAGAGCTGCCGCTTACAACTGGTAGCAGTTCCCCTGTTTCCGGAGTAACAAACTGCAAAGTCACTAGGAGGCTTGCGAGCCAATCCATAGGATCGCGTCAAATCCCAATCTGGGATCGTTCAACAAGGCGCGAAACATGACCCAAGACCTCATCGAAGATCCGGTAACCACATCTGCCACACCCCGGGAATCCGGGCCTGCTGCGCTGGAGTCCTCGGCGGCTCTGGGAGCCTCGCTCATTGCTGCAGCTGCTCTGGCAGCTTGTGGCGGAGGTGGGGGAGGTGGTGAAGCGGCCACCGTCTACAACAACCCCATTTCCGGGAGGTCGGTCGTGCTTAGTTCCGGCACTACGTCATTTCCCACGGCTTCGACCGACGAAGAGGCCGCACGATTCCTGCTGCAGGCCCAGTTTTCTGCGAATGATGCCGAAATTGCTTCTGTGCGCTCATCGGGTTTCAAGACCTGGCTCGAACGCCAGATGGCCATGTCAGGCCCCACCGGTGTGGACTGGTTGAACAACAAGGGTTATGGCGATGTCATGAACCCGGCCAACTACTACGACAACAACTACCCCGCTGACTACATGATCTGGAACCAGCTCATGACCGCCCCGGATACCCTGCGCAAGCGTGTGGCTCTGGCGCTGTCCGAGTTTTTCGTGGTGTCGCTTGCCGGCATCAGCGTAACGTGGCCCAGCCATGCCATTGCCTACTACTGGGACTTGCTCAACACCCACGCGTTTGGCAACTACCGCAATTTGCTGGAAGCCATCACGCTTAACCCAGCGATGGGCTATTACCTGAACACCAAGGGGAATCAGCGGGAAAACAGCTCGGGGCGCCAGCCGGATGAAAACTATGCCCGCGAAATTCTCCAGCTGTTCTCAATCGGTCTGGATACGCTAAACATTGATGGCACAGTGCAGACGGCCGGAGGGGCCTACACCCAAAGTGACATTTCCAACCTGGCCCGCATTTTTACCGGGTATGACGTGGACACCCGTCAATCCGCCAACACCTCCGTGAGCGGACGCAACGTACCAGATACCAGCTCGGTTCGCCTGCCTATGCGGGTCATTGTGGGCCGACACTCAGTCCTTGCTGCAACATTCCTGGGCACCACGATTGCGCAGCGCGCGTCGTCCGCGACCGGCAATGCGACGGAAGACGTCATCAAGGCTGCGCTCAAAACGGCGCTGGACACGATTTTCAACCACCCCAATGTGGGCCCGTTCTTCTGCAAGCAGATGATCCAGCGCCTGATAACGAGCAACCCCAGCCCGGCTTATGTCGCGCGCGTAGCTACAGTATTCAACAACAACGGGTCTGGTGTACGAGGTGACCTGGCGTATGTATTCGCTGCCATCCTGATGGATGATGAAGCCCGCGGCCCCACGGGGTTGACCGCGCCGGAATTTGGTAAGTTGCGAGAGCCTATGGTGCGCCTGACGCAATGGGCCCGCACATTTGGGGTGACGTCAACCAACGGTAGATGGCAGATTCCGGACCAGAGCAACCCCGGAACCAACCTGGGGCAAAGCCCGCTGCGTTCACCCTCCGTCTTCAATTTCTACCGCCCGGGCTTCGTACCCTCGTCGACCAACTTGAACCCGGGCACTGTCGTACCCGAGTTCCAAATCCTGAACGAGAGCAGTACCGGCGGCTACCTCAATTTCATCATGAGCACGATCTCTGCCGGCATTGGTCCCAACAACCCCAGAGACATGAAAGCCAGTTACACCGCCGAATTGGCTCTGGTGACCGATGCAACTGCGTTGGTGCGACGGGTTAGCCTGTTGCTCAGTGCCGGGCAGGTGTCCGCAGCCAATCAGCTCGCCATTGTCAATGCGCTGGAAAACACACCTGTCACGGCTGCCAGTTCAGCCGCTACCAAGCTCAACCGCGTGTATGCCGCCGTACTGATGGTCATGGCCTGCGCCCAATATCTGGTCCAGAAATAAGAAAGCCCACCATGCATCTGATCCAATCACCCCAATTTCATAGCCGCCGCGCCTTTCTGCGCCGCTCCGGACAATTGGCCATGACAGGCGCTGGCCTGCCCGTAGCGCTCAACCTGGCCGCCATGAGTGAGGCGGCTGCGTTTGATGCCACCGACTACAAGGCACTCGTATGTGTCTTCATGTTTGGTGGCAACGACTATAGCCACATGGTCATTCCCTACGACGACCCCAACTACAACCTGTACAACACTATTCGCGGTGGCGGTGGTGCAAACCAGGCTGCGGGCGGCATCGCGCTGTCCAAAGCCAGCCTGACCGCTACCCTGCTCAATCCGACTGTTGCGCCAGTGGACAACGTGGCTGGCACAGGCACGCGCCAATATGCCTTCCATCCCGCCATGACGGGGCTGGCTGGCTTGTTCAACACCGGCAAGGCAGCGGTGCAACTCAATGTGGGGCCGCTGGTGGTTCCGTTGACGAAGGCCCAGTTCAGCACCGGCAACCGCACGACCTATCCGGTGCCACCACAGCTGTTCTCGCACAACGACCAGCAGTCCCTGTGGCAATCGTCTTCGCCGGAGGGTTCTACTGTGGGTTGGGGCGGCAATATGGGCGACCTGGCTCTCTCGGGCAATGGCAACTCCCTGTTCACGTGCATGTCGGTTTCTGGCAATGCGGTATTCCTCTCAGGCGATACGGCGTTGCAATACCAGCTGACGACGAACGGCGCCATCAAAATCCGGCCGGCGACCGATTCCACCGTTTATGGTTCAACGGCGGTCAGAAGCACCCTCAATAGCCTGGTCCGGCAGATGACGAGTACCAACAAGATAGAGAACGAGTACAACAAGGTGACTGACCGGGCCTTGACTTATGAGTCCATGGTGACCACCACGCTGGCCAATAACGTGACCTTGCCCACAACATTTCCGACAGGGAATTTTGGCGATCAGCTCAAAATGGTTGCCCGTTTGATCAAGGGCCGCGCCGGTTTGGGCAGTGTCAAGCGGCAGGTATTCTTTGTATCACTGGGCGGATTCGACCTGCACGATGGCCTGCTTGCACAGGGTGCCGTCAACATGGACCGCGTCAGCGCGGGCATGACGGCTTTCCACAACGAAATGGTCGCTCAGGGCATGGCTGACAAGGTGACAGCGTTCACAGCGTCTGATTTCGGGCGGACCCTGGCTTCCAACGGTGACGGTACCGACCATGGCTGGGGCAGTCACCACATTGTGGTGGGTGGCGCGGTCAAGGGTGCGGCGTTTTACGGCACACCGCCACCCGTCAGCGTGGGTTCTACCACCGCACCGGTGGACCAGTGGCAATTGGGACAAGGGCGTTTGTTGCCCACCACGTCGGTTGACCAGTACGCTGCGACGATGGCCAAATGGTTTGGCGTTGCGGATGCCGAGATGGCGGGCGTGCTGCCCAAGATTGGCAACTTCGGTGGAACGGCTGCGAGTGGCGTGAGCTACCCAACCGACCTGGGATTCATGCTTTAGCCGATGGAAGCCGCGTTTCTGGCTTGGGCGCCATACTCTGCCACGCAGTTGCGGCCCTGTTCCTTGGCTGCGTAGCAGGCCGAACCGGCGGGACCCCGCCAAGGAGCCGGGTGTTTGCCGATCATTGCCTGCAAAGCGGGTGTCTTGTCGGTCGGGTAAAAGCGCTGACACTATCAATTTAATAGCAATTCGCGCATATTTCACAGAGGCTCGTGGTCTATTTGACGGGTAAAAGGCGCTGTAAATACTTCCCGGTATGACTGGCCGGGTTGGCGGCAATGGCTTCCGGCGTGCCCACCCCCACCACCTGCCCGCCACCGGCGCCGCCCTCGGGGCCCATGTCGATTAGCCAGTCGGCGGTCTTGATGACGTCTAGATTGTGTTCAATCACCACAATGGTGTTGCCCGCGTCACGCAGGTGTTGAAGCACCTTCAGCAGCAGGGCAATGTCGGCAAAGTGCAGCCCGGTAGTGGGTTCGTCCAGGATGTACAGCGTGCGGCCCGTGTCGCGCTTGCTAAGTTCCAGCGCCAGTTTCACGCGTTGAGCCTCACCGCCTGACAGCGTGGTGGCTGATTGGCCCAGCTTGATGTATGAGAGGCCCACGTCCAGCAGCGTTTGCAGCTTGCGGGAGATGGTGGGTACGGCGCTGAAGAACTCGGCCGCGGACTCGACCGTCAGGTCTAGAACCTGAGCAATGTTCTTGCCCTTGTAGAGCACTACCAGTGTTTCCCGGTTGTAGCGCTGGCCGTGGCAGATGTCGCAGGGCACATACACATCAGGTAGAAAGTGCATCTCCACCTTTTTCACGCCATCGCCCTGGCACGCTTCACAGCGGCCACCGGCCACGTTGAAACTGAAGCGCCCGGGGCCGTAGCCGCGCTCGCGTGCCTGCGGCATTTCGGCCATCAGCTCCCGGATGGGCGTGAACATTCCGGTGTAAGTGGCCGGGTTGCTGCGGGGCGTGCGGCCAATGGGCGACTGGTCAACGTTGATGACCTTGTCGAAATGCTCGATGCCCTGAATCTCTTCATGTGGCGCGGGCTCCTCATGCGCCCGGTACAACTGTCGAGCCACAGCCGCGTACAAGGTGTCGTTTACCAGTGTGGATTTGCCCGAACCGGACACGCCCGTCACACAGGTCAGCAACCCCACCGGAAACGCCACGCTCACACCGCGCAGGTTGTTGCCGGTGGCGTTGATCACGCGAATGGCCTGCAGGTCACCCTGTGTGGCGAGATGCGCGGCGTGGCGGTCTGCCCAGGCCAGCGCGGCCTTGCTCGGCGGCGTTTTGGTGGCTGGTTTTTTGTCGGGTGCGGCGTGCGTCACGGTGGGCAGCCAGGCCGTGCGTCGCCGGGGCACGGCAATCTGCAGGGTGTGGGCCAGGTATTGGCCCGTCAGCGATTCGGTATTAGCTTTTACGTCGTCAAAGCTGCCTTGCGCAATCACCCGCCCGCCGTGGATGCCGGCGCCCAGGCCCATGTCAATCACATGGTCGGCCGCGCGCATCATGTCTTCATCGTGTTCCACCACCAGCACACTGTTGCCGATGTCACGCAGGTGTTTCAGGGTATCGATCAGCCGGTCGTTGTCGCGCTGGTGCAGGCCGATGCTGGGTTCGTCCAGCACATACATCACACCCGTCAGGCCGGAGCCGATTTGGGATGCGAGGCGGATGCGCTGGGATTCCCCACCACTCAACGTTTCGGCGCTGCGGTCCAGGCTCAGGTAATTCAGGCCCACGTCGTTCAGGAACTTCAGGCGCAGCCCGATTTCGCGCACCACCTTGTCGGCAATCTCGCCTTTTGAGCCCGACATTTTCAGATTCTGAAAGTAGTCCAGACTCTCACGCAACGTGACATGACTCACCTCGAAGATGGCGCGGGCTTGTGTCCCTTCACCAATTTTCACGTGGCGTGCTTCGGTGCGCAGCCGCGTGCCAGCACACGCCGTGCAGGGCTGGGTGCTGCGATAACGCGCCAGATCCTCGCGCACCATCACCGAATCGGTCTCGCGATAGCGGCGTGCCATATTGGGCAGAATGCCTTCAAACGGGTGCTTGCGCGTGAGCTTCTTGCCTTTGGCGCCGCCGGAATCCATCACGTAGTTGAACTTGATTTCTTCTTCGCCCGAGCCGTGCAGCACCGCATGCTGCACCGACTGCGGCAGGCTGTCAAAAGAGGCCTCAATATCGAACTTGTAGTGTTTGGCCAAACTCTCTAGCATGGCAAAGTAGTACCCATTGCGCCGGTCCCAGCCCTTGATGGCACCGCTGGCCAGGCTGAGCGTGGGGAAGGCAACGACGCGTGCGGGGTCAAAAAACTCCATCGAACCCAGTCCGTCACACGCCGGGCACGCACCCATGGGTGAGTTGAAAGAAAACAACCGGGGCTCCAGCTCGCTGATGGAGTAGCTGCAGACGGGGCAGGCAAATTTGGCGTTAAACAGATGCTCTATTGGGCTGTGGTACTCGTCGATATTGCCTGAGGTGCTATCAATTTCGAGAACAATGGCTCGCCCATCGGCCACGCGCAGAGCCGCTTCGAAACTCTCGGCCAGGCGTTGAGTCAGGTCCGGGCGCACCTTGATGCGGTCAATCACCACGTCGATATCGTGCTTTTCGGTTTTCTTGAGGGGTGGCAATTCTTCATATTCGTAAGCCTTGCCGTTGACCCGGAACCGCACGTAGCCCTGTGCCTGCATCTCGGCGAACACTTCCAGAAATTCGCCCTTTTTTTCACGTGCCAGTGGCGCCAGAATCATCAGGCGGGTGTCTTGTGGCAGCGCCAGCACGGTGTCTACCATCTGGCTGACGGTCTGAGACTGCAGCGGCAAACCATGGTCAGGGCAATACGGTGTGCCAGCCCGGGCAAACAGCAAGCGCAGGTAGTCGTGAATCTCTGTGACGGTGCCCACCGTGGAGCGGGGGTTGTGCGACGTAGCTTTTTGCTCAATGGAGATGGCAGGACTTAGGCCCTCGATCACGTCCACATCGGGCTTGTCCATCAGCTGCAGAAACTGCCGGGCATAAGTGGAAAGACTCTCCACGTAACGGCGCTGGCCTTCGGCGTACAGCGTGTCAAAGGCCAGGCTGGACTTGCCCGATCCGCTCAGGCCGGTGATGACTACCAGCTGGTTGCGTGGGATGTCAACGTCGATGTTTTTGAGGTTGTGCGTTCGCGCGCCGCGGATGCTGATCTGGCGGGCGTTGAGCGGTATAGGCAGGCGGTCGGCTTTGGAATCAGATAGGGGCATGGGGCGGGCAGCGCGTGGGCAACCCTAGATCATAGCCATCAACGGCTGACCTCCAGCAGCCAGGACTGGAACAGCGCCACCACAGCGCTGTGCGAGACGTCCTGCACGCCCCGTTCGCGCGGTTCAACAAACCAGTAACCGTGGGCGTCGGTGAGTTCATGGTCGTCCAGCCGGCGCAGGCGGTGCTCAGCCAGGTCGCGTTCTACCATCGGGGCGTCAACCACTGCCACACCGGCGCCGGACACAGCTGCGTTGATGGCCTGGTCCATAGTGGAAAAAGCGATGCCTGGCCTCGGGTCCACGGACCGGACACCCAACGAGGCGAACCAGTTCTCCCAAATGGGCAGGCGTTTATTACCACTGAGAATGTGCAACAGCGTCACATTGGACAGGCTGGGGCCTGCGCCGTCCTGCCAAAGCTCGGGGCTGGCCACGGCGATGTGCTGCTCCTGGCGAAGCAGGCGGCAATCGCATTTGGCCCATGGCTCGGCCAGAAACATCACCAGGCAGTCGTATTGCCGCGCTTCGCGCAGTGTGGTGACAGTGTTGGTGGTGATGGAAAGATCAATATCAGGATGTCGCCCGTGAAAGTTGCGCAGGCGCGGGGCCAGCCAGCGCGAAGCAAAGGTTTCGGGCACGTTAACCGCAATACGCTGGCGTGCGCCCAGATGGTGAATCTGCTCCACCGCACTGTTGATAGTGCCAAATGCCATATCCAGGCTTTTGGCCAGCACGCTCCCGGCGGGGGTCAGGATCAAACCCTGGTAGTGGCGCACAAACACGGGTTTGCCCAGCCATTCCTCCAATTGCTTGATCTGGCGGCTAACTGCGCCCTGCGTGACATGGAGCTGGTCGCCAGCCCCGGTAAAGCTGCCGCAGCGGACAGCAGCGTCAAAAGCACGCAGGGCGTTGAGTGGGGGCAAGCGTTTCATGAGACAGGACTCTACAAGGACTTTTGGCCCAGCGGGCCATTCCAGTCATGCTGGCAGATCGGGGACAATGGTGGTTTTCCTTATCTGCCACCACTTTTTGTGGGTCTTCAGCGAATTCAGGGTGACACAGTCTTCAGTTCTTTCCCCGGGGGATGCACCTGTCGTGCAGATTCCCACCGAATCCTCCAATGCCATGACAGCGCTTGAACGGCGTGCCAGCCTGTCACTGGCTACTATTTTTGCATTGCGCATGCTGGGGCTGTTTCTGGTTTTGCCAGTATTTGCGCTGGAAGCACGCAAATACGCCGGTGGCGATGATCCTGCCCTGATCGGTTTGGCCATGGGTCTATACGGGTTGACGCAGGGCTTGCTGCAGATCCCTTACGGCATGGCATCGGACCGTCTGGGGCGCAAACGGGTCATTGTTTTTGGTTTGCTGGTGTTTGCCATCGGCAGTTTCGTGGCAGCTTTTTCCACGAGTCTGGGCTGGTTGATGATTGGCCGCTCGATCCAGGGTGCTGGCGCTGTATCTGCCGCCGTAACGGCCTTGCTGGCAGACCAGACCCGGGACGAGGTGCGGACTAAAGCTATGGCGCTGGTTGGAGGCAGTATTGCCTTGATGTTCGCTGTCTCCCTGTTATTGGCTCCTTTGCTTGTTGTGGCGATTGGCTTGGGTGGGCTTTTTGCCATGACCGGTGCACTTGCGTTGGGTGGCATTGCCGTAGTGATCTGGGGGGCTCCTGCGGAGCCCTTGGAGCACAAAAATCTGCCACGCGG
>JAKQJK010000194.1 GCA_029561195.1 Pseudomonadota bacterium | reverse complement strand
GCCGGGTGTTGGCCGACGCGCGGGAGGACATTGACCAGATAGGCATAGGGGTTGATTTCATGCCGACGGCAGGTGGCAATCAGGCCTTGGGCAATGCCCCCATATGTGGCCCCAACCTCGATCCAGCAGAAGGGCCAGTTGCTGCACCCCATCGGCACCACGCGCAAGGCGCGCTCCAGGTGATTGGTGTTGATCGACACCTCGGGGTCGGTCAGCTACACCTCAGGGGGGCACGGCGCTCCCGCACATCGACCATGGCGGTGATGAGCGAGGAAGGGCGCCGGGGTTGCCGCTTAACGGCAGGAAGCCACCTGCGGCCTTACGCCCACCCAGCGACGTCTCCGGCCCATTAGACGGCTCGGTGGACTCTTTGGTCGGAAACGAGACGGCGAGCCGGACGTGATAACCGTCTGGCTTGCACTACAGCACGTCAACGACGTTGCCGCCGAACTGCGTCATGCAAGAGGACTCGGCTAGCTTTGAAATGTGTGCAATAAAAATGACAACCGCCGCCATCGCATTTCAGCGACATACCATAGCTGGCACTGATCCGGAAGCATCGACCGTACCGCAATCAATCTGTGTTTGAGACATATTTCACACCGACCGAATGGTCGCTTTTTTCACGAATCGCGAGCGCAATGTCATCGTTAGGCACGCCACACAACGATTGTGTCGATATTTTTTACACTCATTTTTGCAAACTCAACCCTGTGCGTTTCGGGCAAGAAAAAATCTCACAAAATCATGGCTTTAAAAATTTGCAAAAACGTGGCACACCTATTGCTTATTGTCAGCAAGGGCTACGGTAGCCCCACTTTTAACCAAGGAGATTCACAAGTGAAAAATTTCAAGCGTTCCCTCACCGCTCTGGCCGCCGTTGCAGCCCTGTCTTTTGCTGGCGGCGCCAATGCAACCCTGACCAACTGGTGGATTGATTCCGACGGCGCTGCTGGTGCGGGCGCGGCGACACAAGTCAGCGACTATCTGGATCTGAATGGTCAGGCTTTCATCCACATTACGTCTGCTGTGCCGACCCCCCTGGCTCCGAACTACACCTTTAACGAAGCTGGCATCTTCAACACGGTTCTGGCCGACGGCTTCACGCTGCTCCCGTCCGCCCTGCACTCCAACTTCACCGCGAGCGGCTCCGGCAACATCAACACTGCCAAGGTCATTTTCGACGCGGGCGGCGTCCTGACGGTGTTCAATGCCGCCAACACCGCGATTGGTACGTTCAGCCTTATCGTTGGTGATGGTCAGCTGCTCACCGGCACCGTGCTGCCCAATGGCACCTTCAGCCTCATCTTCGAGGCCACGAGCCTGGCTGCCGGCTACTTCTTTGACAGCGCCATGAATGACCTGTCGCTGACCGTTGCCGATGGCCTGACTTTCGGCTTTGCGACCACCAACGCCATTGATCAGACGGATGCTCAAGTTTCCGCCGCCGCCAAAAGCGCTCTGAAAACGGTTTATGACAACGGCTTCGGCACCAACATCACCGTTGTGGACGACAACGTGACCAACCTGCTGGTTAGCAACAACGGCCAGTTCCGCCTGTCGGTTCCGGAACCCGCCTCCATGGCTCTGGTTGGTCTCGGCCTGACCGGTCTGGCTGCTCTGCGTCGTCGTAAGGCTGCCTAATTAACTGGCAGCCGATCACCGAGAGGTGTCGGTCAGCAGCAGTTTGTACGAATTGCCTCCCGTGTCGCCATGGCGGTTCGGGAGTTGCAATAGGAAAAGATCCCTACCCAGCAATCAACGCTGAGTAGGGATCTTTTTTTTCATGGCAACTTCTTGTCGTTTCTGACTCAGCAACGATGGACTAACCTACATCAACGCGCGCGCCAGCACGCAGCGCGTGAAGCAAGGTCGCGGTGGATGGCGCGCCGCCCCCCCGATGATTGAAGTGGCAGGCGGTCAGGACTATTCATGACCAGCAACCAAGACTAAGCCGAAGGTGCGCGCTCAAATTCCCGGGCTGCGTTTTCACACCTGGCGCAGAGTCACCGCGCATGCAAGCACGCAAGCACGCAAGCACGCAAGCACGCAAGGCAGTTTATGCAGACGTGGTCTCGATCCACAACCCCCCGCGCTACCCAAACCCCAGGGCCATTGCAGTTATCTGCCAACCGCGCTCCCGCATGAGGGATCACACTGGCGCCTGACGGGTAAGTGCGATGACTCAGATCGAACAGTCCCTTGCTATGCTATTGACTGTGCGCAACTTATCACTCCGACCTCCATTTGACATATCGCTGATTCAGCAATTGAGTGCAGGCATCTATTGATGCCGCCCCCAGGAATCAACGAACACTTGCCCCTGCTGGATTTCCAAGCCACCATGTGTTCCTTCCCGCCCGTCCATGAACTGCCCGCGCCTCATGTCGACTGACCTCTATCTTCGCGATGTCACCCAGGCCTTAAGAAACATCGTCCGCCAGCGACGGAGGGCGCTGTTCGCGCTCGTCACCATTGTTGGTGGCGTGATGGCCTTTCTTCTGGCGGGGGGCTTTATCCAATGGATACTGCAGGACATGCGCGAAGCTACGATCCGCTCCCAACTCGGACATGTGCAGATCGTTCGCCCTGGCTTCTTCGACAAGGGACTTGCGGACCCGTATGCCTACCTCTTGTCGGGTGCCGATGCGGTCTATGACAGTTTTTCCAAGAGACCCGGCGTCCGCGTGATCACGCCACGCCTGGCATTCACTGGGCTCGCAAGTCACGACGACGCCACCATCTCATTCTCTGGCGAGGGCGTCGATCCGGACAAAGAAGGTGATCTCAGCCGCGCCTTGCAGATCGTCTCAGGAGAACCCCTGTCCTCTACCGAACCGAAGGGCATCATTCTTGGGGAAGGACTTGCCGCCAACATCGGCGTGAAGGTAGGAGATGTCATTGTTCTCCTCGCCACAACGTCCAAAGGCACATTGAACGCGGTCGAATGCCGAGTCCGGGGGATATTTGCCACCATAACAAAAGCCTACGACGACACTTTTCTGCGCGTGCCCTTGTCCGTAGCCAAAACCCTCTCGCGCGCCAACGGCGCCACAAGTTGGGTCGTACTCCTAGACAACACTGACGACACTGACGCGTTCGTGGAAGAGGCTCGCGCAAAGACCTCCGCCAAGGATTTCGAATTCATTCCCTGGCATGATCTCGCAGATTTTTACAACAAGACTGTGCAGCTGTTTACCCGTCAGGTCGGGGTCGTAAAGATTCTCATCGCGCTGATCATCGTCCTTTCAATCTCCAATACCTTATCAATGGCCGTTATCGAGCGGACTGGTGAAATAGGGACAGTCATGGCTCTGGGTCTCAGAAGGACTGGCGTTCTCCGAATGTTCATCACCGAAGGGGCCATGCTCGGAATCATCGGTGGATTGCTGGGGGTAACTCTGGGCCTGATCGCAGCAAGCGCCATATCTGCGGTTGGCATCCCGATGCCGGCACCGCCCGGCATGGCCCGCGGCTATATCGGACAGATTCTGATCACTCCAGGATTGATTGTGGAAGCCCTCACACTGGCTGTTTTCACGACGCTGGTGGCCAGTATCCTGCCAGCATGGAAGGCCTCCCGAATGAACATCGTAGATGCCCTACGCCACCAACGTTGAGAACATTCCATGCTTCTTAAGCTTGCCCTCCGGAACATGCTCCGCCAGAAGGTTCGCAGCGGCATGACACTTGCCGCGATCGTTTTTGGGGTGACCGGGCTCATTCTCGCAGGCGGTTTTGTTCAAGACATCTTCATCCAGCTAGGCGAAGCCATCATCCATTCGCAGACCGGACACATTCAGATTTTCAAGAATGATTTTCTTGAGAAAGGTACTCGATCCCCGGAACGCTTCCTGATCGAACAGCCCGAAAAGCTCGCAGCAGAAATCCGGAAGCACAGCGAAGTTGACGCCGTGATGAGCCGTCTGTTTTTCTCCGGACTACTTAACAATGGCAAGCGCGATCTTGCCATCATCGGCGAAGGGGTCGAGCCAGACAGGGAGGCGAAGCTGGGCAGCTTCATCACGATCGCCGCCGGCCGCCAGTTAGCGGATTCCGATCATGACGGCATTCTCTTGGGCCAAGGCGTTGCCAAGACACTAGGTCTGGCTCCCGGCGATCGGGTGACGCTCGTACTCAATGCTGCCGGAGGCGCGATGAACACGCTGGACTTCGTAGTGATCGGCATATTCCAGAGTTTCTCGAAGGATTTCGATGCCCGAGCCGTTCGCATTCCCCTCAACGCAGCCCAAGAGATCCTGCAGATAAATGGCGCCAACGTACTGGTTGTAGCCTTGCATAAGACCGAAGATACGGCTGCCGTTCACGCAAAATTGCTCTCTGAACTGGGCGGGAAACTGGATGTTCGAACCTGGAATTCACTTTCGGACTTCTATGACAAAGCCGTGCAGCTTTACGATCGCCAATTCGGAGTGCTTCAACTGATCATATTGCTGATGGTGCTGCTGTCGGTCGCAAACAGCGTGAACATGAGCGTATTCGAACGCCAGGGGGAGTTCGGCACCATGCAGGCACTGGGCAACAGATCCCTCGACATCGTAAAGATGGTGGTCCTCGAAAGCACTTTTCTCGGCCTCACCGGTGCGCTGCTCGGCGTGCTGTTGGGCATCACTGCAGCATTGACCATTTCAGCCATCGGTATTCCGATGCCGCCTCCGCCCAATGCCAATCTAGGCTACACCGCCTACATCCGCATCGTGCCGTTCACACTCTTCACGTCAGGGCTAGTAGGGATCGTAGCCACCGTGCTGGCGTCAATCTTGCCAGCCTACAAAGTGACGCGAATGCAAGTGGTCGACTCACTACGCCAGAACATCTGATCTGCCGCAGGGCAGAGCAACGCCACCATGAAGAAGCTGGCGCAGTCGGCATGGTTGTTCGCCTATCTTCGCTGACGATCAGCCTGTGATCGGAAATAATCGCCCGCTATTGCTTTTGCTCTGTCACAAAAATTGCAAATCAATTTCCCGCTTTTTCTTTGCACAGCATGGGCCGATGAAGGGCTGTTAGCCAACGTCTTAGCGATGATCCACCGTAAATTGAGAACGCGCCGCTGGGCACATAGAACTGCCCCGCCGCACCTGACTCTCGGATAAGGCAGGTTGTGGGTTGAATAAGGCGTTTGTTGGTGTCTTTGTGATGCAGCCGTTCGGCCCACAGTGGTTCCGATGCGCCGCCCGAACATGAACCGCAGCAAAGCACGAAGACAGATCGGTATTGCTCCCGCCCCGCCAGTGATCATGTGTGAGTCCGCGACAGGCGGATCCAAGGCGAGCGCGCCAAGCCTACGGAATGTTGCCCCTGGAAACCCGTGCCATCAATGATCCAGTAGCGTTCGGCACCCGGGCGCGATGACTCCATCAAAATCGCGGCCCGACTTCCTCAAGAATGGCGCCATCGACCCAATCCGATTGGGCCACAAATGCTGCAGCGGCTGGTGCCGTGCCTGGACGAAATGCGGATCGTGATACTCAGCGGTCCCACGCTCCTTCGAACCAGGGCAACGTCAGGCCACGGCAATGGCCCCGCAACCCTTTACGTCGGTCCGCATGTCCGCTGATCTCACAAGATCAGTGGGTCTCACCTGGCCCTTTTTACGAGAGTTTGCCGTGGCAGTGCTTGTACTTCTTGCCGGAACCGCAGGGGCAGGGATCGTTCCTCCCCGCCCGCGGTGCCACGTTGACGGCCGGCTGAGGGGTTTCCCGATCAGGATTGGCCGTCGCCAACGCCTCGTCGTAATCGGCGTGGTGATACTGGACGTTCTCCAGGCCGGCGGGCGCCTCGACCTCTTCCAGCTGCGCTTCGGAACGGATCTGGACAGTCATCAGCAGGCGGGTCACTTCGGTACGCACGAGCTGGAGCAGGCTCTCGAAGAGTTCAAACGCTTCGCGCTTGTACTCCTGCTTGGGGTTCTTCTGGGCGTATCCGCGCAAATGGATGCCCTGACGCAGATGATCCAGGGCCGACAGGTGCTCCCGCCAGTGGGTATCCAGGCTCTGCAGCATCACATTGCGTTCGAACCCATGCCAGGCATTGGCATCAACCAGGGCGACCTTGTCGGCATAGGCTTGCGCGCCCGCCTCGATCACTCGCTGGAGGATGTCATCGTCCGTCAGACCCGGATCGGCCTTGACCCATTCGCCAACGGGGATCTTGAGCTGGTACTCGGACTCGAGGGCCAGTTCGAGGGCAGGAATGTCCCACTGCTCCTCGACGGAATCGACCGGCACGTAGATGCGGAACAGGTCGTGAAGCACGCCTTCCCGCATGGCGGTGACCGTCTCGGAGATGTCCGTGCTTTCCAGCAGTTCGTTGCGCTGCTGGTAGATGACCTTGCGCTGGTCATTGGAGACATCGTCATACTCAAGGAGCTGCTTGCGGATGTCGAAGTTGCGCTGTTCGACCTTGCGCTGGGCGGTCTCAAGGGAGCGGGTCACCATGCCGGCCTCGATCGCCTCGCCTTCGGGCATCTTCAGGCGAACCATGATGGCGTTGAGACGCTCACCGGCAAAGATCTTCATCAGCGGATCTTCGAGTGACAGGTAGAAGCGGCTTTCACCCGGATCGCCCTGACGGCCGGAACGGCCCCGTAGCTGGTTGTCGATGCGGCGCGACTCGTGACGCTCGGTGCCGATGATCTTCAGGCCGCCGGCCTGGAGGACCTTCTCATGGCGCAGCTTCCATTCTTCACGCAGGGTGGCAATACGCGCATCCCTGTCCGCCTCGGAGAGGGCCTCATCCTCACGGATGAGGGACACG
>JAKQJK010000176.1 GCA_029561195.1 Pseudomonadota bacterium | reverse complement strand
CTGTGAGGTGAGACCCCAAAACAGTCAGTGGTTTTCAAATTTACTTTTGGAGTGAACCATGAGCGCCGTTTTGAAACCCATCAAACAACAAGATTACGAAATTGCAGACCTGAGCCTTGCCGCCTGGGGTCGTAAAGAGTTGAATATTGCCCAGACCGAAATGCCGGGTCTGATGGCCATCCGCGAAGAATTTGCCAAGTCGAAGCCACTAAAAGGTGCACGAATCACTGGTTCGTTGCATATGACGATCCAGACCGGTGTGTTGGTGGAAACGCTGCAGGCCTTGGGCGCTGAAGTCCGTTGGGCTTCCTGCAATATCTTCTCCACACAAGACCATGCCGCCGCCGCCCTGGTTGCCGCAGGTACGCCAGTATTCGCCTACAAGGGCGAAAACCTGACCGACTACTGGGATTACACCCATCGCATCTTCGAATTTGGCTCCAAGGGTTCTAAAACCGAAGGTCCGAACATGATTCTGGATGATGGTGGTGACGCCACGTTGCTGATGCATTTGGGTGCCAAGGCCGAAAAGGACATCAAGGTTCTGGCCAAGCCCGGCAGCGAAGAAGAAACCTGCCTGTTTGCCGCCATCAAGGCCAAACTCAAGGTTGATCCCACCTGGTACAGCCGCCGCCTGAAGAACATCATTGGCGTGACGGAAGAAACCACCACTGGCGTGCTGCGCCTGAACGAAATGTCCGCCAAGGGCACGTTGGCCTTCCGCGCCATCAACGTGAACGACTCGGTGACCAAGAGCAAGTTCGACAACCTGTATGGTTGCCGTGAATCATTGGTTGATGCGATCAAACGCGCCACCGATGTGATGATTGCCGGTAAAGTGGCTTTGGTTGCTGGCTACGGTGACGTGGGCAAGGGTTCTGCCCAGGCGCTGCGTGCCTTGAGCGCCCAGGTATGGGTGACCGAAATTGACCCTATCAACGCTCTGCAAGCAGCGATGGAAGGCTACAAGGTGGTGACCATGGAATATGCAGCCGACAAGGCTGACATTTTTGTGTCCGCCACCGGTAATAAGAACGTGATTACCTACAAACACATGGCTGCCATGAAAGACCAGGCCATTGTTTGCAACATTGGTCACTTTGACAACGAAATTGACGTGGCTTCCCTTGAAAAATGCAAGTGGGAAGAGATCAAGCCGCAAGTCGATCATGTGATCTTCCCGGCTAAAGGCAAAACGCCTGCCAAACGCATCATTTTGCTGGCTAAAGGCCGTCTGGTGAATCTGGGTTGCGGCACGGGCCATCCCAGCTTTGTCATGTCCTCCAGTTTCGCCAACCAGACCATCGCCCAGATCGAGCTGTTTACCAAGCCGAAAGAGTACAAGGCTGGAAAAGTTTATGTGCTGCCGAAACACCTGGATGAGAAGGTTGCCCGCCTGCATCTGAAGAAAGTAGGCGCGCAGCTGACTGAACTGTCGGATGAACAGGCCGCTTACATTGGAGTGAGCAAAGCCGGGCCTTACAAGGCCACCACGTACCGCTACTGATCCGCAACACCATGCGGGTTGACCAGCTCCTGGTCCACCGCCAGCTTGCCAGCACCCGTTCTCAGGCCCAGCGCCTGATTGCGGACGGTGTGCAATGGCTCAGTGGTGATGTGTGGAAGCGCGTGGCCAAAAATGGCGATGAAGTGCCGGAATCTGCTGAAATCCGCTTGCTGGACGATTCGGAAGCCCGATTCGTTTCGCGCGGCGGTTTGAAGCTCGAGGGCGCACTTAAGAGCGTTGGCCTGGATGTCACGGGTTTCCTTTGCCTGGACGTTGGGCAATCCACAGGCGGTTTTACCGATTGTCTGCTTCAGCAGGGTGCTGCTCAGGTGGTGGGGGTAGACGTAGGGCAAGGTCAACTGCATCCGCAATTGCGTGACGACGAACGGGTGCTGTGCATCGAGAAGGTCAATGCCAGATCGCTGACAGCTTCGGACTTGACCTTTGCTCACGAGTTGGCGGACAAGTCCGAGGGACAGTTTGGCACCGAGTTTGACCTGATCGTGGGTGATTTGTCCTTTATCTCCCAGACCCTGGTGCTCCCCGCGGTCGTGCCTTTGCTGAAACCGGGTGGCTCGCTGCTCATGCTGGTCAAGCCGCAGTTCGAACTGCAGCCAGGCCAGGTCGGGAAAGGCGGGATCGTGACCGACCCGTCGATGTACGCCATTGTCGAAGAGCGCGTCCGCGCAGCGCACACCACACTGGGCTTGAGAGTTCAAGCCTGGTTCGAATCGCCCGTTAAAGGGGGCGATGGCAACCGCGAGTTTTTCATCTATTCATGCAAGTAACAACTGGGGATAGCCATGTCGCTTTCATCCAAATTTCCAGTCAGCCTGGAATTCTTCCCGAGTAAAACTGCCGAAGGCGCCGAGAAAATACGCGCCGTTCGCAAGGATCTGTATGTGCTGCAACCCGAGTTCTGCTCGGTCACTTACGGGGCAGGGGGGTCTACCCAACAAGGCACGTTTGGTGCGGTTGCCGAGATTTTGTCCGAAGGCGTTGTGGCTGCATCGCATTTTTCGTGCGTGGGCGCTACCAAGGCCTCGGTTCGAGCCGAGTTGGACACTCTCATGAGCATGGGAGTCAAACGACTGGTCGCCTTGCGGGGTGACATGCCCAGCGTTTACGGCTCAGAAGGGGAGTTTCGCCACGCCTGTGATCTGGTGGAGTTCATTCGCGATGAGACGGGCGATCACTTCTTTCTGGAAGTGGCCGCCTACCCGGAAACCCACCCGAGAGCACGAAGCCCCGAACACGATCTGCACGCGTTTGCCATGAAGGTAAAAAGTGGCGCGAATTCCGCGATCACGCAGTACTTTTACAACCCGGACGCATACTTCCGATTCGTGGACGATGCCAGAAAGATGGGGGTCAACGTTCCGATCATTCCGGGCATCATGCCCATAACCAACTCATCCCAGCTCATGCGGTTCTCCGACATGTGTGGTGCCGAGATCCCGCGCTGGATCCGACTGCGGCTGCAAGCCTTCAAGGAAGATACGGCTTCAATCCGGGCGTTTGGACTGGACGTGGTAACTCAAATGTGTGAAACGCTCAAAGTGGGTGGCGCACCGTCCCTGCACTTTTACACCATGAATCAAAGTGCACCGGCGCTGGAGATTTGTCGACGGTTGGGGCTTGATCCCACCCAGTGAGGCGGCTATGCCCGGTCGCCTCGGTTTGTGATTGGCTCGCTTAACTGGCTTGGCGGTGAAGCATGTTGCGATCGAATGGCGTTGTCCTGCCGGATGCCCACAATGCCATTTTGACGATCAGCCCGTGAGTTTCGGGCCCGGGCTGTCCACCGCGAGGCGCGGTTACAGCAAGAATCGCAGTCAGCGCCAGTGCCAAAGGCACTGGGGACGTTCGGCTTCCAAAATCCGACCCGACCCGACGTAATACTGAGAGAGTGGCCAGAGCGACCGAGCTGCCGAGTGTCCAGCCGATCAACACTTCAGACTCGGAGTGCGCGTCCAATATCAATCGGGAAATGCCGACAACGATGGCTACAACAAACCCTGATGCGATAGCCAGCACCTGGATGGCTGGACGCAACTTGAAGGTCAACAGAGCGGCCATTGTGGGTAGCACCGCACTGGACAACATGGCATGACCGCTGATTCCGGTGAAATCAATTGATTCAATACCGACTCCCCAGCCCAGGAACGCAAGCTTTGTCGCGAGGACCAAAAGGACGGCAAAACCGAGTATCAATAACCAGGACACT
>JAKQJK010000151.1 GCA_029561195.1 Pseudomonadota bacterium | reverse complement strand
GTGAACCTTGATGACCACAGCTGGCAAATTGCGCCGGAGATTGTTTATACCGGCTGGCAAAACATGGAGCTGCGCGCCCGTGCCCTGCTGTTGCACGGCAGCAAGCTCAGCGAATTTGGGGAGAAGGCCACTGCCCGCAGGTTGGAATTTTCCCTGCGGATGTATTTCTGAAAACATGCCTGTGGCAACTGGACTGAATCAACGCAAAAGGAAATGGCTCGCCGCGCTGGCACTCGGCGCAGGCGTCATCCTGATTGCGTTTTTCGGCCTGCGCACCTGGCACCAGATCGATTTTGCCCAGCGTGTGCAGCGCGGTGAGGTCCGTATCGAAACCCTTAAGGGCTGGATGACCCTGCATTACATTGCCCAAACTTACAAGGTGCCAGAGGCCGAACTGCGAAGCGCGCTCGGGGTACCCGCTTCCGGCCATGAAGAGCGCAGTCTGCGCCAATGGTTTGATGCAGCAGGAATCGACCCTATGGTCGGGCGGCAAGCGCTGGAAAAGCTGATTCTTGCCCGGCGAACACCACTAGGCGCGGCAACCAAGTGAGCGGGTTTACCGATCAGCTGCTGACAGGGCTGTTGAACTATGGAAACCCTCTACTGGGTGGCACCCTGTTTCTGGCAGCGCTGGGCGTGCCGTTGCCGGCCACGATGATGCTGATGGCAGCGGGTGCGTTCACGCGCCAGGGTGTTCTCGGCATCGAGGGAGCTGCCATGGCAGCGGTACTGGGAGCCATAACAGGTGATGGCTGCAGCTATTTGATCGGACGCTACGGCTCCACACTGTTACCTGCACGCTGGCGGACGGGAACCGGCCAGTCACGCGTTTCGCAACTATTCACCCGATGGGGTGGATGGAGCGTGTTCCTGACGCGCTTTTTGCTGACGCCGATCGCGTTGCCCGTCAATCTGCTGGCAGGTTCCACGCATTACCCATGGCACCGCTACATGGGAGCCGTCATGCTGGGAGAGGTGACCTGGGTGCTGCTGTTTGGCGGCCTGGGCCACTATTTTGCGGGCCAATGGGAAGCCATCGGTCAAATGACAGGCGACGTCGTGGGCCTGTTGCTAGGCGTCGTGCTTTTCGTTCTAGGTCTCAGCACTTTAGTCATCCGAAGCCGCAAACACTGAGCGGGGCTGCGTGCCAGTACTCAGCCCCGCTGCAGGTATACCTTCACAAAACTGCTCTTCAACGCATCGCCCTTGGCGGGCAACTGATCGGTCTGGGCCGCTTTGGCAAGGCCCAGCAGGTCATCGAGATTTTTGCGGATGGCCTGAATTTCGGCGTCGTTGGTTTCCGTCTCTACGGCTTTGAGTTTGTCACTGACCTGCGGGTAAAGGGAGATCAGTTTCTCCGGATTTTTGGCGTTGGCGGCGTCCAGCATCAGTTCCATCTCGTCATGGAAATCGACCAGCGCAACCGCCAGCATCGAAAAACCGTTGCGTTTGAAGATGTCCTGAAACACTGGCCGCACTTTCTCCAGCGCCAGGTGCGCCTGTTGCAGGTCACCCGTGCGCACCAGATCATTCACATCTGAAATCATGCCGGACACCTGCGCCAAGTCTGGGCCCAGCCTGGTGTCGCCCTTCAATACATAGGGCTGGTAAGTACTGTACTTTTGCTGGAAATGCTGGAACGATGGGATCAGGCTTTCGTAGTTCGTGATGGCTTTCTGGCGCTCGTTCTTGCCGGTCAGGAACAGGGTCTGTTTGTAGAAGTTGTTCATCACGTTGAAGTCTTCAATGAACAACTTGCGCGAGAAGAAGATGCTCGCATAGCTGCCACCGGCCAGCACCGCCACCAG
>JAKQJK010000144.1 GCA_029561195.1 Pseudomonadota bacterium | reverse complement strand
CAGGCTCTGCCGCAGGTGGTTGATGCCCGAGCTGTAGATGGTGGCGGCGTGGGCCAGGGCGGCTTCAGCGTCGGTGAAGCTCTGGGTGACGATGAGGGTTGTCGGCGTTGTCATGGCCGATTGTCGCGGAGCGGTGTGACGCACAGCAGTTGCCTGGCCCGTACGTCGCCCAATCACACGTCATCGTGGTCAACGTCATCCAACTCTGTCGCAGCGGCTTTGGGGCGTTTCGGAACCTTGCCCGTCAACAGGAAGGTGTTGAGGTCGGCCACGAGCTGGTCGACAGTTCGCGGGTTCATGGCCAGTTTCCCAGCGAATCCGCGACCGGGATGGATGACATCCCACGGCGACCGGTACTGATCCTTGCGACGATTGCCAGGGTCCTTGTTGCCAAATCCATCAACGACTCTGTTCCAGACCGGTTGGTGCTGCTCAATGAGCATGTTCTCGCCGAGTGGTATCCAGATGTCGTCGACTACAAGGCACTGGTAGTGGAAGTCTGCCGCGTTCAGGTTGCTGGCCTCGTTCACCGACGCATAGTGCTGTCCGAGGCGGTCACGCAGTGCGGTTCCCTTGGCGGCAGCATCATCGCTGATGCCACCTTTGCGGCCGCCTTTGGGGATGGCTTTGCCAATGTAGATCGGCTGGCCAAATGTCCCGCCTTTGTTCTTGTCCGCAACCGCCTTGTACCAGGCGAGGTCGCCGGTGTAGTAGATCGCGTACACACCTGCACCCCGAAGGTGAGATGTCTCGGATAGCGGCAGCACAGGAGATTTCAGAATCGCTTGCGCGATGCTCTCCCCCAGGTTGGTCTTCTCAAGTGGGTTATAGGGCTTGCTCAATCAGTTCTCCAGACTCTTCGTGTCGTGGAGACAAATTATCGAGTGTTCCCCTTCTGCTCAGCAGAAACTCAGGCTGCCGCTCTCTCGTCTTGCAGGCTCAAGATGTCGGAAACAGAACGAGCAACAAGCTCCCCGAGACGCACAGGCACTGCGTTGCCAAGCTGTCGCATTGTCTCGGTCCATGAGCCTGGAAAAACGAAGTCGTCCGGAAAGGTCTGCAGCCTAGCAGCCTCACGGATGGTGAAGTAGCGCACCGAACCGTCAGGCCGGCGCAGCATGTTTTCTCCACCGGGAACACCGTGGTCACCAGCTTTCAAGGTCTTTGCAGGCAGGTCTAGCGGGCTGCCTGTGTGGCCAGGATAGCTACGCGCACCTGGATTGAACGAGTGGTTGGGAATGCCGTGCTGCTGCACAGTTTCCGGATCAGGTAGGTCCGAGATGGCGTCCCTCACGGTGGCCCAGGGCGTGGTGTTGAATAGGTCGAGCTCTTGGTGCTTGGCGACCTGCGCAGCCACACGTGCTGGGGGCTCAGGCCTTTGTTTCTTGCCGATCTTGTGGCGATCCCAATAATGGCCAGTCACCCATTGGTCACGCAGCATCGCCGCCTCGCTGTGCGTGGCCTCAGGGAAGCGCCAACGAGTGCCGAGGTCGGAGCGGAAGCCGACGAAGAACACGCGTTCTCTGCGTTGCGGCACGCCGAAGTCCGCTGCATTCAGGAGGCGAAACGCTACGGTGTAGGTGGACCGCTGTCGACGTGCTTTGTGGTGCTGGTCCAGGCGCGTCTGGTGTTGCTCCCAGGTCTCTGGTGGCCTTCGCGTCAATTCGGGGTGGGAAAGCTGAAGGCAGATGTACTCAAAGTATTGAGCGAAGGACTGTCTCAGCAAACCCTTCACGTTTTCGAAGATGAACGCCTTGGGTTGCAGTTCCCTAACCGCGCGCACTGCTTGCGGAAACATGTCGCGCTCGTCCATGTGCCCGCGGGCTTTGCCGCCCATCGAAAAGGGCTGGCAGGGTGGGCCGCCAGAGACGACAACCACGTTGTCGCCAACTGTCTTGAAATCGAATGACCGCGCGTCGCCCTGGAAGAGAGGCCAGTTGCTCACATCACGCGCGTGCAGGCGTTGGTTGTGGCGAAAGGTTTCGCACGAATCGTGGTCCCATTCAACGACCGCAGCGTGACGAAAGCCGGCGCGAGACATTCCAAGCGCAAGGCCACCAGCACCGGCAAACAGTTCAACACTGCGCATCGGACGATCTCCTTACTGCTTTGGTCAGTTTTGTAGGACCAATGGTCCGGCGGGTGCGGACGTGCGTGCCGCATGTTCAAGCGGGTCCATGCGTCAACGATCCTGCTGAAACAGCGGAAGGGGAGCCTCTTCAGCGACATAGCGAACGGCGGCTTCTCGAACAACCCATGCGATGGACACTCGCTTTTCCTTGCTGAGCCTTTCAAGCGCGGCATAGGTGACAGGGTCGAATGTGACCGACTGCCTTGGTGACTTGTCCGGTTTGGGCTGCTTTTCCAGATTGCTGTCCATTGCGTGCTCCTTCAAGGTGAACCACTCTGCACCGTTTTACACCGATGTGGTGCGCAAGCATATCCTGCCACTGATCCAGACACAACCCGATGCTTGTGCGTTGAAGGCACCAAGACGTTGGCTCGCTAGCGGTCGCGAAGGAGGCGATACGGTGGTGGCCGTCTGCCGCCGGCAGCAGCATCCATCCATGCTGATGGCAGAGGGATTGAAGTGCCGAATATGCCGGTAGAGGAGAGTCAGCAGTGGCTTGGTATCCGGTTTCGGACAAGCCCACTTCAACAGCCATCCCAGGCACGCACCTCGCCGTCGGGCAGGGGGTCGAAGAAGGCCGGTGTCAGCGCCGCCTTGCCCTTGGCCGCGCCCGGCTGCCGCGGTGGCAAGTCCAGCGGCACCAAGCGCACGCAGGGCTTGCCAGCCCTGGTGATGATCACCTCTTCGCCCCGTAGGGCGGCGTCCACCAGCCGTGACAGCCGGGCCTTCGCATCTCGCAGGTTCAATTCCATCGCATCTCCAGCATGGGCGCGCCGATCGCGCAGCGGGCTCCCTCGTGGGCGCGCCATGGCGCGCCAGGATCAATCCAGGTCGGATGCGGGCCGCTCGCCCTGGTCCCGCAAGTCAGTCCAGTCAGCGTCCGACCAGAATTCCAGCCC
>JAKQJK010000118.1 GCA_029561195.1 Pseudomonadota bacterium | reverse complement strand
GCCATCGCAGCCATGTCTGGTACCGGTGGTTCAACGAGGTGCCGGTGCTGCTGCTGCTGGCCGCGGTGATTCTGGTAGTGGTCAAGCCATTTTGATGAAACCCGGGCGCTGACTGCCGTGCAAAAAACCTCGGCCTGGCCGCTGGCGCTAACTTATATGGGGCTGGTGTTTTACGCCAGCCTATACCCGTTTGCCGAATGGCGCGACCAGGGTATTGCTTCATGGGCATTTCTCGCTGCTCCGCTGACGCGTTACTGGACCTGGTTTGATGTTGCCGCCAATGTAGTGGGATATGCCCCGCTGGGCTTTCTGCTGGCGCTGAGTGCGTTGCGTGCCGGACGCGCAACGCATGCCGTGTTGCTGGCTACTCTGGCAGCCGGGGTTTTGTCGCTGGTGATGGAGGCTATGCAAAGCCATTTACCTGCCCGAGTGCCCTCCAATGTGGATCTGGCCCTGAATACTGCGGGTGCGTGGGTGGGTGCTGTAACTGCAACACTGATGGAAAAGATGGGTGCCATTGCGCAATGGAGCCGACTTCGCCAGCGCTGGTTCGTTGAGGATGCCCGCGGCGCACTGGTATTGCTGGCTCTATGGCCGGTGGCGTTGTTGTTTCCTGCATCGGTTCCATTCGGGCTGGGGCAGGTTCTGGAGCGGCTGGAACTGGCGCTAGTGGATGTGCTGGAAGACACGCCGTTTCTGGAATGGCTGCCGCTGCGAGAGGTGGAACTGGAGCCCCTGCTGCCACTGGCCGAACTGTTGTGTGTGATGCTCGGGATTCTGATTCCCTGTCTACTGGGTTATTGCATCATCCGTTCCCGCCTGCGCCGTGCCATTTTTGCGTTGCTGGTGCTGGTGGCGGGTGTTGGCGTGACGGCCCTGTCGGCGGCCCTGTCCTTTGGCCCGGAGCACGCATGGCCTTGGCTGACTTTGCCAGTGCAGGTAGGGCTGGGTGCCGCCGCCGTGTTGGCGGTGCCGCTGTTGTTTTTGCCAGGCAGGGTTTGTGCGGCTTTGCTGCTGCTGGCCTTGGGCGTCTACGTCAGCTTGCTGAATCAGGCGCCCGCAGACCCTTATTTCGCGCAGACTCTGCAAAGCTGGGAGCAGGGCCGTTTCATCCGTTTCCATGGGCTGGCGCAGTGGATGGGCTGGTTGTGGCCCTATGCGGTGATGGTGTATGTGCTCACGCTGGCGGGTGCACGACCGCCACAAAACTAAAATAGCCCGATGAGTGAATACCAGAAACCCCCAGCGTCATATTACGAACGACACATTTTTTTCTGCCTGAACGAGCGCGGCAGCGGCGAAGAATCATGCGCCCAGCATCGCGCGCAGGAGGGTTTTGACCGTTGCAAGGCGCAGGCCAAGGCCGCCAAGCTGCTGGGCCCCGGCATGGTGCGGGTGAATCGGGCTGGCTGTCTGGACCGCTGCGCAGGCGGGCCGGTGGCCGTGGTCTACCCCGAAGCCGTCTGGTACACCTATGTGGACAACGACGATATCGATGAAATCGTGGAGTCGCACCTGAAAAACGGCAAAGTGGTGGAGCGGCTGCTAACGCCTGCCAATGTGGGTCGATAGCAGGTTTTCGCCGATATATATGCCCAAATAGGGACTTAGCCCTCGTCTAACATGCGCGAGTAGCTATCAAAATAATAGCAAAAATTAATCCATGAATGTTCACACTCAACGGTTTACAGTCGACGGCCCGGCCGGTCAGATTGAGGCTGTGCGCGATGAGCCCACACTGGCGCCTGGAGCGGTTTCCCGCGGCGTAGCGGTCATTGCGCACCCGCACCCGCTGTTTGGCGGGACCATGGATAACAAGGTGGTGCAAACCATGGCGCGCGCGTTTGTGCAGTGCGGCTGGAGCGCCATCCGCTTCAACTTTCGAGGTGTGGGCGCCAGTGTTGGTACGCATGACGATGGCCATGGCGAGCTGGGTGATTTGCTCGCGGTGGTGGCAGACAGCGCGCCGCAGGGCGAACTGGCGCTGGCCGGTTTTTCGTTTGGCGCGTTCGTCACCAGCCATGCGTTGCAGGCGCTGTGGCCGAGTCGCCCGGCTCAAAAAGTAGTACTAATTGGTACGGCCGCAAGCCGTTTTTCAGTCGCAACGCTACCCCCCGACGCCCACGACCGCACGCTGGTGGTTCACGGCGAACTGGACGACACCGTGCCGCTGGCCGATGCAATGAACTGGGCGCGCCCCCAAACGCTGCCCATCACCGTTGTACCCGGAGGCACGCATTTCTTTCACGGACAATTGCCCCTTCTGAGAAGTCTGGTGGTGCGCCACCTGAACTCGCATTGAATTTCCCCCATTCTTTCTCATCCCTTTTGAAATCCCCTTCCTTGAAATCCCTTCTGAAATACCTCTCGCTGGCTCTTGCCGCTACCCTTTGTTTGTCTGCCGCCGCCCAAGTGCCGCAAGCCCCGGAAATTGCCGCCCGCTCTTACCTGTTGCTGGACGTCACCGCTAACCAGCTGCTGGCCCAGAAAGACATCGATTCGCCGGTGGAACCTGCATCGCTGACCAAGTTAATGACCGCATATCTGGTGTTTGACGCGCTGCGCACCAAAAAGCTGGATCTGAAGCAGACCCTGCCAGTGAGCGAACGCGCCTGGAAGATGCCAGGCTCGCGCATGTTCATCGATCCCAAGATGCAGGTGCCCGTGGAAGACCTGATCAAGGGCATGATTGTCCAGTCGGGGAACGATGCCACAGTGGCGCTGGCCGAGGGTGTGGGCGGCACGGCAGAGCGATTTGTGCAGCTCATGAACGAGCAGGCCAGGGCTCTGGGAATGAAAGCTACTGGCTATAAAAACCCCGAGGGCCTGACCGAGCCCGGCCACACCACCACGGCGCGTGACCTGAGCATTCTGGCCACCCGGTTGATGCATGATTTTCCCGACTACGTGCCTTACTACGCCATCAAGAAATACCACTACGCAGGCACACCGGCGGCCAACGATAGCAACCGCAACACGCTGCTGTTTCGCGATCCGTCTGTGGATGGTTTGAAAACCGGCCATACAGATGCCGCAGGTTACTGCCTGATTGCCACTGCCAAGCGTGACTTCCCCAATCTGGGCATCCCCGGCGCAGCTCCCGGCACGCCCGCTGCGGTGGGCAGCCGTCGCCTGCTGTCCATCGTGTTGGGCACAGCCAGTGAAAACGCCCGCGCCAATGAATCGCAAAAGCTGCTGAATTGGGGTTACACGGCGTTTGAAGCGGTCAAGCTGTTCGATGCCCTGCAACCCGTGACGACGCCCGCTGTCTGGAAAGGCAAGGATTCGGTGGTGAAGATCGGTAGTGTGCAGTCCATCGTGGTCGCTGTGCCTGCGGGCAGTGCGGCCAAAATCAAGACTCAGGTGGCCCGCACTGATCCGCTGGTGGCGCCTTTTGCCAAAGGCCAGCAGTTGGCCACTCTGAAGGTGTCGGTGGGTGAGCAGCCGCTGGTCGATGTGCCGTTGGTGGCGCTGGACGCGGTTGAGCAGGCCGGTATTCTGGGCCGCACGTGGGACGCCATTCGGTTGTGGATCAAATAATCCGCTTTGAGAGGCGCGCTATTTAGCTCCGTCGCGAATCTGTCAAATGGGTTTCACGCTCAGGTTTAAGATGACAGCTTTGCTGCGGAGAGCTGTATGAACAAGCGTTTGATCGGAGCAGGGTTGCTGGCTGCAATGGCCAGTACGGTGGGGTGGTCGGCCGAGGTGAAGCTGCGCATTCTGGAGACCACGGATGTGCACATGAACCTGCTCAGCTACGACTATTACCAGGACAAGGTTACGGACCAGTATGGCTTGGCCCGTGCCATCACACTGATCAAGGCTGCTCGAGCTGAGGCTACCAACAGCATGCTCTTTGACAACGGCGACCTGCTGCAAGGTAACCCTCTGGGCGACGTGGTGGCCAAGGTGAATCCACTGAAAGAAGGTCAGTTTCACCCGGCTTACAAGGTTATGAACCAGCTGGGCTACGATGCGGGCAACCTGGGCAACCACGAGTTTAATTACGGCCTGCCGTTTCTGCGCCGCTCCATCGCAGGCGCGAACTTTCCCTACGTCAATGCCAATGTGTACGTGGATGACAAGGACAAGGATTCCGCCAGCGCTAAACACGCGTTCACTCCGTATGTGCTGCTGGACCGCATGGTGAAAGACGCACAGGGCAAGTCGTATCCGATCAAGGTGGGTGTGATCGGGTTTGTGCCGCCGCAGGTCATGCAGTGGGACAAGGCGAATCTGGAAGGCCGTGTGGTCACGCGGGACATAGCGGAGGTGGCCAAAAAATACGTGCCGGAAATGCGGGCTAAAGGCGCGCAACTGGTGATTGCCATCCCGCATTCGGGTTTTGAGAAGGGTGAGGTGGGTGCGCTGGCCGAAAACGCAGTGTCGCGCCTGGCTGATGTTCCCGGCATTGATGCGATCCTGTTCGGGCACTCCCACGCAGAATTTCCCAGCAAGGCGTTTGCCACTTTCCCCAAGTCCGATGTGGAGCGCGGCACCATCAACGGTGTGGCCGCCGTGATGCCCGGGCGCTGGGGTGACCATCTGGGTGTGGTGGATTTCACGCTGGATAACGGCAGCGGGAGCTGGAAAGTGGTGGGTAGCCAGTCATCCATCCGCCCGATTTTTGACCGCGCAGCCAAGAAGTCCATTGCCGAAGCCGATCCGATGGTGGAGAAAACGGTGGGCGAAGAGCATGCCCAGACGCTGGCCTATGTGCGCGGCAAGGTGGCGTTCAGCAGTGCGCCGATTTATAGCTTTTTCGCCCAGGTGAGCGACGATCCGTCGGTTCAGATCGTTTCCAACGCGCAAATTGCTTATGTAAAGCGTGCCATGCAGGGTACGGATTATGAGAAATACCCGGTTTTGTCAGCCGCGGCCCCGTTCAAATCCGGTGGGCGCCAAGGCTGGTCGTATTACACCGACATTCCGGCCGGGCCACTGGCCATCAAGAATGTGACCGATCTCTATATTTACCCCAACACCCTGAAAGCCATGCTGCTGACGGGTGCGGAGGTCAAAGAGTGGCTGGAAATGTCTGCGGGGCAATTCAACCAGATTGACCCCAAGGGAGCGTCGCAGCAAAATCTTATCAACGACGCGTTCCCGTCGTTCAACTTTGACACGATTGATGGCGTGACTTACGAACTGGATGTGACCCAACCAGCCAAATATGCGGTGAATGGATCGGTTGCTGCGGCTGGCGCCAATCGCGTGAAAAACCTGAAATTTCAGGGCGCAGCCATCCAGCCGGACGCGAAATTCATCGTAGCCACCAATAACTACCGTGCGTTTGGCGGCGGCAATTTCCCGGGTTTAAGCGCGGCCAAGGTAATTTTTGATGCGCCGGAAGAGAACCGGCAGGTCCTGATCGAGTATTTGACGCTGGTTGATGCCCTGACACCTGGCAAGCAGGTCAACCCGACGGCGGACGGCAACTGGCGCATCCAGCCAGTTGCGGGCGTCAATCTGGGCTTTCTGTCGGCCAGCGGGGCGGTCAAATATGTGCCGAACCACCCCGGCATCAAGCTGGTGAAAGACAATGGGGACGGCTCAGCGTTGTTTCAGCTGGCCCAATAGGGCGTCTGGCGTTGCGTTAGCTTCTTCAACCTGCTATAGTAGAAGGCTTTTCGGAATTTCCGAAGGGATGTCCGTTTGCGGACAGGTTTTCACGATTTTCACAAGTTTCAAACGTTTAGGGACGTTTTTCAATAATGCCAACCATCAACCAGCTAGTGCGTCAAGGCCGTGAGGTCGAGACCATCAAGTCGAAGAGTCCTGCTATGCAGAACTCTCCGCAGCGCCGCGGTGTGTGCACTCGTGTGTACACCACGACGCCTAAGAAGCCAAACTCCGCTCTGCGTAAAGTTGCCAAAGTGCGCTTGACCAACGGGTTTGAAGTCATTTCCTACATCGGCGGCGAAGGCCACAACCTGCAGGAGCACAGCGTGGTGCTGGTTCGCGGCGGTCGTGTCAAGGACTTGCCTGGTGTGCGTTACCACATTGTGCGTGGTTCCCTCGACTTGCAGGGTGTGAAAGACCGCAAACAGTCGCGTTCCAAGTACGGGGCGAAGAAGCCAAAAGCTAAATAAATTGGCTTGAACCAGGGGCCTAGTAAGCCTTTCGGATAGTTTTATAAAGGTGTTTGTTTGCTGCGTGGCGCGGTAAATGAACGTAGTGACCCGATTTTGGGTCGAGTAAGTGAGGGTTTGAATAACTCTCGCGGTGTTCGTAAGAGCATCAACTGAAGCAAAGAGGTGAAAAAATGCCACGTCGTCGCGAAGTCCCTAAACGTGAAATCCTGCCAGACCCAAAATTTGGCAATGTCGAGCTGTCCAAATTCATGAACGTGATCATGGAAGGCGGCAAAAAAGCGATCGCTGAGCGCATCATTTATGGCGCGCTGGAGCAGATCGAAAAGAAGAACCCTGGTAAAGACCCGGTTGAGGCCTTCACCATGGCCATCAATAACGTCAAGCCCATGGTCGAGGTGAAGTCTCGCCGTGTCGGTGGTGCCAACTACCAGGTGCCTGTTGAAGTGCGCCCTGTTCGTCGCCTTGCCCTGAGCATGCGCTGGATCAAGGAAGCCGCCCGCAAGCGCGGCGAAAAGTCCATGGCCTTGCGCCTGGCCAACGAGCTGATGGAGGCCACCGAAGGTCGTGGCGGCGCCATGAAGAAGCGTGACGAAGTTCACCGCATGGCAGAGGCGAACAAGGCCTTCTCCCACTTCCGCTTCTAAGAAGCGGCTACTGCGCGGCCTTCATGCGTCGTTGCAGCCTCTTGTGGTGCTGTTAGCACTGCCCGCGAGGTTGCGCCTAGTCTGAAAGCCGCTCGCTACGCTGCCAAGACCATGAGTCCTGGTGGCTGGCGTTTTGAAGATTTAGATCAACCAAGGATCCATCATGGCTCGCCATACCCCCATTGAGCGCTACCGCAACATCGGTATTTCGGCTCACATTGATGCCGGTAAAACAACGACTACCGAGCGCGTACTTTTTTATACCGGCGTGAACCACAAAATTGGTGAAGTGCACGACGGCGCTGCCACCATGGACTGGATGGAGCAGGAGCAGGAGCGTGGCATTACCATCACCTCTGCGGCGACCACCTGTTTCTGGAAGGGTATGGACAAGTCCTTGCCCGAGCACCGCATCAACATCATCGACACCCCTGGCCACGTGGACTTCACGATTGAAGTCGAGCGCTCTATGCGCGTGCTGGATGGTGCATGCATGGTGTATTGCGCTGTGGGCGGCGTGCAGCCTCAGTCCGAGACTGTCTGGCGTCAGGCTAACAAATACAAAGTGCCTCGTTTGGCCTTTGTGAACAAGATGGACCGCACTGGTGCCAACTTCTTCAAGGTCGTGGACCAGATGAAGCTGCGCCTGAAGGCTAGCCCTGTTCCCATGGTCATCCCAATCGGTGCTGAAGAAAACTTCACCGGCGTGGTTGACCTGCTCAAGATGAAAGCCATCATTTGGGATGAAGCTTCGCAGGGCATGCTGTTTGACTACCGCGAGATTCCGGCGGAGCTGGTTGCTGTTGCCAAGGAATGGCGCGAAAAGATGGTCGAAGCTGCTGCTGAAGCATCTGAAGAGTTGATGAACAAGTACCTCGAAGGCGGTGACCTTTCTGAAGAGGAGATCAAGTTCGGCATTCGCACCCGTACCATTGCCAGCGAAATCCAGCCCATGTATTGCGGCTCGGCGTTCAAGAACAAGGGCGTTCAGCGCATGCTGGATGCCGTGATTGAATTCATGCCGTCACCCGTGGACATTCCGCCGGTCAAGGGTATGGACGAGGACGAAAATCCGGTTACTCGCAAGGCAGATGACAGCGAGAAGTTTTCGGCGCTGGCGTTCAAATTGATGACCGACCCGTTTGTGGGTCAGTTGACCTTCGTTCGTGTGTATTCGGGTGTGTTGACCAAGGGCGACAGCGTTTACAACCCGATTCGCGGCAAAAAAGAGCGTATCGGCCGTATTGTGCAAATGCACGCCAACAACCGTGAAGAGGTTAGCGAAATTCGCGCTGGTGACATCGCTGCCTGCATTGGCTTGAAGGACGTTACCACTGGCGAAACCCTGTGTGATCCATCTGCCATCGTGATGCTGGAGCGCATGGTGTTCCCTGAGCCGGTGATTACGCAGGCTGTGGAGCCCAAGACCAAGGTTGACCAGGAAAAAATGGGTATCGCTTTGCAGCGTCTGGCACAGGAAGATCCGTCTTTCCGTGTCAAGACTGATGAAGAGTCTGGCCAGACCCTGATTGCCGGTATGGGTGAGTTGCACCTCGAAATTATTGTTGATCGCATGAAGCGCGAGTTTGGCGTGGAAGCCAACGTGGGCAAGCCCCAGGTTGCTTACCGTGAAACGATCCGCAAGACTATCGAAGACGCTGAAGGCAAGTTCGTGCGTCAGTCGGGCGGTAAGGGTCAGTACGGTCACGTGGTGCTGAAGATCGAGCCCAATGAGGCCGGTAAAGGCATTGAGTTTGTGGACGCCATCAAAGGCGGTGTGGTGCCCCGCGAGTACATCCCCGCGGTCGAAAAAGGCATTCACGAAGCTGTGACGCAAGGGGTGTTGGCGGGGTATCCAGTGGTGGACGTCAAGGTTACGCTGCATTTCGGCTCGTACCACGACGTGGACTCGAACGAATTGGCGTTCAAGATGGCGGCCATCTTTGGTTTCAAGGAAGGTTGCCGCAAGGCAGGCCCCGTGATTCTGGAGCCCATGATGGCGGTCGAAGTTGAGACGCCTGAAGACTACGCCGGTAACGTGATGGGCGACTTGTCCTCACGTCGCGGCATGGTGCAGGGCATGGAGGACATGGTTGGTGGCGGCAAGGCCATCAAGGCAGAAGTGCCGCTGTCTGAAATGTTCGGCTACTCGACGACACTGCGTTCGATGTCGCAAGGCCGTGCTACGTACACGATGGAATTCAAGCATTACTCGGAAGCGCCGCGTAACGTGTCTGAGGCCATCATGGCTTCGCGCGCAAAGTAAGAATCTCAAGCTGTCTGCGACGGTGTGCCGCCCTGTTCCCGTGCGGGGCGATCAAGCAACACTGTGCAAACATTAAACCTGTACACGGGAACTAGCTCTTTGGAGAATTGAAAAATGGGAAAAGAAAAATTCACGCGAACCAAGCCCCACGTCAACGTGGGCACGATTGGTCACGTTGACCACGGCAAGACCACGCTGACAGCGGCCATCACCACTGTTTTGGCGGCCAAGTTCGGTGGTCAGGCCAAGGCCTACGACCAGATCGACGCAGCGCCGGAAGAAAAAGCGCGCGGCATCACGATCAACACCGCCCACGTCGAATATGAGACGGCCAACCGCCACTACGCTCACGTCGACTGCCCTGGCCACGCCGACTACGTCAAGAACATGATCACGGGTGCTGCCCAGATGGACGGCGCCATTTTGGTGTGTTCCGCCGCTGACGGCCCCATGCCCCAGACCCGCGAGCACATCCTGCTGGCCCGCCAGGTTGGCGTGCCTTACATCATCGTGTTCCTGAACAAATGCGACATGGTTGACGACGCCGAACTGCTCGAGCTCGTCGAAATGGAAGTTCGTGAGTTGCTCGACAAGTACGACTTCCCCGGCGACAAGACCCCCATCATCCACGGATCAGCCAAGCTGGCCATGGAAGGCGACAAGGGTCCCCTGGGTGAAGAGGCCATCATGAAGCTGGCTGACGCGCTGGACACCTACATCCCCCTGCCTGAGCGTGCTGTTGACGGCGCCTTCCTGATGCCGGTGGAAGACGTGTTCTCCATCTCTGGTCGTGGCACCGTGGTCACGGGTCGTGTCGAGCGCGGTATTGTCAAAGTCGGCGAAGAAATCGAAATCGTCGGTATCAAGGCCACCCAGAAGACCACCTGCACCGGTGTGGAAATGTTCCGCAAGCTGCTGGATCAGGGTCAAGCGGGCGACAACGTCGGTATCCTGCTGCGCGGCACCAAGCGCGAAGACGTCGAGCGCGGCCAGGTGCTGTGCAAGCCGGCTTCCATCAAGCCCCACACCCACTTCACTGGCGAGATCTATGTTCTCTCCAAAGATGAAGGTGGTCGCCACACCCCGTTCTTCAACAACTACCGCCCCCAGTTCTACTTCCGTACAACGGACGTGACAGGTGCGATCGAGTTGCCAGAAGGCAAGGAAATGGTCATGCCGGGGGACAACGTGTCGATCACTGTGAAGCTGATCAACCCGATCGCCATGGAAGAAGGCCTGCGTTTCGCCATCCGTGAAGGTGGCAAGACGGTGGGCGCCGGGGTTGTGGCCAAAATTATTGCGTAATTCGCAAACATAAGGAATTACCATGGCTACCAAACAAAAAATCCGCATCCGCCTGAAGGCGTTTGACTACAAGCTCATCGATCAATCGGCTGCCGAGATCGTGGACACCGCCAAGCGCACAGGCGCGATTGTCAAAGGCCCGGTGCCTTTGCCAACCCGCATGAAGCGTTTCGACATTTTGCGTTCGCCGCACGTCAACAAAACGAGTCGTGACCAGTTGGAGATTCGTACGCACCAGCGCCTGATGGACATCATTGACCCAACTGATAAAACAGTTGATGCACTGATGAAGCTCGATCTGCCCGCTGGCGTGGACGTGGAAATCAAGCTGCAATAAAAGCCCTGTTTTCCAGCTCTGGCTGGAAAACACTGAGAAATGGGTCTTTGAGGGGCTTGCCGAGCTGAAAAGTTCGGGATATACTCTAAGGCTCGACAGAAACGGCTTGGTCGTTTCTGTCTGAGTATTATCAACAGTCTTTCACGCAAAAACGCGATGGCCAATTGAAGTTGCCGCGGTGAAAGTTACGGAGAAAACAATGAGTCAAAGCAATCACTTGGGATTGCTGGGACGCAAGGTTGGCATGATGCGCCTATTCACCGATGACGGGGATGCAGTTCCTGTGACGGTGGTGGATGTGTCAAACAACCGCGTGACCCAGGTCAAAACCAAAGAGAATGACGGCTACGTTGCCTT
>JAKQJK010000090.1 GCA_029561195.1 Pseudomonadota bacterium | reverse complement strand
GTCGTACTTAAGAAATAAGCTTATCAAGGCCACTCAAGGCGCCGTCTGGCAACAGGCGGCGCCTTTTTCATGCCCTAATTTCTTTTGCCTAAAGTCCGTGGGAAGATACATAGCGTGACTGCCCCGTCTGACACTCCGCCCCCGCCCCAGGCCGCCAAGCCTGCTGGCCTGATGCAGGAGTGTGGACTGACGCTGCCCCGGCCCGCGCTCACCGCCTGGCCGCCCGACGCTCATCTGGCACTCGCCCTGCTGCTGGCCATACCTGTGTGGGCGACTCTGGGTGTGCTAGTTGGCCCACGCATGTACGCACCGGCCGGCTGGGCTGCCTGGGCTTCGTTCGTGCTGGTGCAGCCGCTCGCAGAGGAACTGGTGTTTCGCGGCATCCTGCAGGGGCAGGTGCTGCGGCTGACCACCCATCACGGCCAGCCGTGCCGCCTGGGGCCTGTCACGCTGGCCAACGTGCTGATAACTGTTGCTTTTGTAGCATTGCATCTGCGTGCGCAGCCTTTGGCCTGGGCGCTGGCGGTAGCTGCGCCATCACTGGTGCTGGGGCACCTGCGTGAGCGCATGGGCAGCGTTTGGCCTCCGGTTTTGGTTCATATGGTTTACAACGCCGGTTTTGGGCTCACAGCCTTGCTGGCCGCTAGCGTGACCTGAGGTTCACACGCTCAATGCGTTGATTTTCATCAATGCCAGACGATCTCATTTGCGTAGACTGAGAACCAATCTGTTTCAAAGGAGCGTCTCATGTTTTTATCATCACGATTTGCAGCGGGTTCCGCGCTGGTCATTGCCTTGGCTGGCTGCGCAGTACCTGCTACACAGGAACAAAGCGGCATGGTCGTCGGTGGAATTCTGGGTGGCGTTGTAGGTTCGCAAATAGGACATGGCGTGGGCCGCACGGCTGCCACTATTCTGGGCACGGTGATTGGCGCCAGCATTGGCGGCAACGTGGGGCGATCCATGGACGACAACGACCGGCTCAAAGCCAGTCTTGCGCTCGAAAATGTGCGCACCTCGGTGCCTTCCAGTTGGGTCAACCCGGATACACGAAACACCTACACGGTGGTCCCGACGCGCACCTATGACTCACCCAGCGGCCCGTGCCGCGAGTACACCGTGGACGCAGTTATTGGTGGACGCCTTGAAAAGGTTGTGGGCACAGCCTGCCGACAGGCTGATGGCAGCTGGCGCAACATGAATTAGCAAGCGGTCAGCCGCCGCAGGATTCTGACGCTGCGTTGGCAATTGCGTCCCACTCAGCTTGAGTGATCACTTGGGGCACATAGGTGACCCCTTGATTGAGTAGCTGCCCGTTGAACGCGCGCAGGTGGTTGCGCGAGCCGCATAGCAGGCTGGTGTAGACCTGCAGGATATCCGCCTCGTCCGTGATGGCCTTTCTCACGTTGATGTCGTGGATATCGGTTTCTTCAATCAGCGCGCCCACTTTCAGCGCTTCAATCAGGCTGGGTTGGCCCATGGTGATCAGCGTGTTGTAAAGGGTCTGGAGCGCCACATCTTCAAAGACCCCCGGCGCTTTACCCGCTGCCGGGTCGGCAATGCCATATTTGGTGAGCAGGGCCAATATCGTCTCGGTATGCGTGGTCTCGCTCAAGGCAATCTGGCTGAAAACATTCGCACCCCACACGTCAAAAAGGGCAACATACACGTCATGGGCCAGTTTTTCCTCCTCACGCATGAACTTCAAGCCAGCAATTTCTTCGGCTGACAAAGTCGTTGCGACAGGGGGTTGGGTGGATACTGGCGTCGATACTGCAGCCGTCACGGGGGTTGCCACCGTGCCAACAGGGGTCTCACTGGCCGTGTCGCCTCCGCCACCACAAGCCGTGATGACCGGCGCCAGGGCAGTTGCGCTCAAGGTGGCGCCCACATAGCGCAGGAACTGTGCTCGTTTCATCTCTAATCCCTCCATACGATGCACTGGCATCGCTTGTGAGTCGAGATTAGTGACGCGGACAAGTTGATCACATGATGAAAATCAACCTGTCCAGCCGAGTTGTGAGCCAATGTCACCAAAGCGAGTAATAGGTAACCTCCCGTTACGTTCTTTACCGGACGGACGTTATGATCAACCACTCCCCAGCTTGTGATCTGTTTTCAAAGCGTGCCTGCCACGCGCCATTTCCTGCGTTTTTGCCTCTCATCGTCGCCCTCCCCCAATGTCTGTCGCTCCTGCCACTGGCCTGAATACCGCACAGCAAGAAGCTGTCAACTACATGCATGGCCCCTGCCTGGTGCTGGCCGGCGCCGGCTCCGGCAAGACACGTGTCATCACGCACAAGATTGGCCGCCTGATCCAGTGCGGGCTGGAGCCCCAACGCATTGCTGCCATTACGTTTACCAACAAGGCCGCCACCGAAATGCGCGAGCGCGCCAAAAGCCTGATCGGCAAGGCCGCCAAAGAGGTGGTGATCTGCACTTTTCACGCTCTCGGCGTGCGCATGATGCGCCAGGACGGCGAGGTGCTGGGCCTGAAACCTGCCTTCTCGATTCTGGACAGCGATGACGTCACCAGCATCCTGAAAGACTGCGGCGGCAGCACGGATGCCGCCACCGCGCGCCAATGGCAATGGGCCATCAGCCTGTGGAAAAACATGGGGCTGAATGCTGAAGCTGCGCTGGCGCAGGCCAAGGATGACAACGAGCGCGTAACCGCCACCATCATGGGCCGTTACGAAGAGCGACTGACCGCTTACCAGAGCGTGGATTTTGACGACCTGATCAGCCTTCCGCTCAAATTGCTACAAAATCATGAGCATGTCAGGCAGAAATGGCAAAGGCTGCTGGGCCATGTGCTGGTGGATGAATACCAGGACACCAACGCCACTCAGTACGAGGTGCTAAAGCTGCTAGTGGGTGAGCGCGGCCGCTTCACGGCTGTGGGCGATGACGACCAGTCCATCTATGGCTGGCGCGGCGCCACGCTGGACAACCTGAAAAAGCTGCCGATTGATTACCCGCAGCTTAAGGTCATCAAGCTGGAGCAAAACTACCGCTCCACCGGTGCCATTTTGCGGGCCGCCAACAACGTGATTGGGCCCAACCCCAAGCTGTTCCCCAAAAACCTGTGGAGCGATCTGGGCGAAGGCGAGCCGGTTCGTGTGGTGGACGCGGACCATGAAGAACACGAGGCGGAGCGCACCGTGGCCCGCATCCAGAGCTTTCGCGCGGGCACCGGTGCCACGGTGAACGGCGGCACGCAGCACCAGGAGTTTCGTGACTTTGCCGTGCTGTATCGCGCCAACCACCAAGCACGGGTGTTCGAGCAGGCACTGCGCAAGGCGCAGATTCCATACAAGGTGTCGGGCGGGCAGAGCTTTTTTGACCGCGCTGAAATCAAGGACCTGTGCGCCTGGTTTCGCCTTTGGGTAAACAACGACGACGACCCGGCATTCCTGCGCTCCATCACTACGCCCAAGCGCGGCATCGGGCACACCACGCTGGGGCAGCTCGGCGTGTTTGCGGGCCAATACAAGCTGAGCCTGTTTGAGGCTTTATTCAGCCCCAGCCTAGGCAGTGTGTTGCCCAAAAAGGCGCTGGGCAGCCTGCACGAGTTTGGCCGTTATGTGAACGACCTGGAGTTTCGCGCCCGCCACACGCAAGGCGCCGAGGCGGCACGCGCCTTCCTGACTGATTGGCTGAAGGAAATTGACTACGAGAAGAACCTGTACGAAGGCGAAGACAGTGAAAAACTGGCCGCGGCCCGCTGGACCAACGTGATGGAGTTTTGCGACTGGATGGCCGCGCGCTGCGGCGGGCAGATTGACGATGCAGCGGGCGTCTCCACCTCCACCGAGGTGAAAAACCTGCTGGAAGTGGCGCAAACCATCTCGCTGCTGTCCACCATCAGCGAACGTCAGACCGACCAGAACGTGGTGACGCTCTCCACGCTGCACGCCGCTAAAGGACTGGAGTGGCCCCACGTGATGCTGGTCGGCGTAACCGAGGGCATGCTGCCGTTCAAGCTGGGTGATGAAGCCAACCCCAGCGGCCGTGCCGACGGGCCCATGAGCGAAGGCATTCTAGAAAAGCTGCAGGAAGAGCGCCGCCTGATGTATGTGGGCATCACCCGGGCGCAGCGCAGCCTGGCCGTGAGCTGGACGCGCAAGCGCAAAAAGGGCCGCGACATGATTGCCGCGCAACCCAGCCGCTTCATCGCCGAGATGGCACTGGATAAAACCACGGTTAAAGAAGACCCACGCGAGAAGCTGAAGGCCCTGCGCGCCGAGTTCGCCAAAAAGGCACTGGACGCGGCCACGGCAGCGGCGGCAATGCCCGGGGCTTGAGCAGGAGCCGGGTTCAGCTAGGCCCGCTCAAGCCCCGGGCATTAAATTTACAGATCCTTTTGCTATGTATTTCATAGCAACTAACGCATAACTGACGATTGCTAGAGGCCTTAAATGCTTGTAATAAAGGCAAATATATGACGATATTCAACCCCAACGCCTGGCTGGCCCCGCTTGTGGCACCTCTCCTGTTGCCGCTGTTGGCTCAGGCCCAGTCCGTCGCACCCACCACCAGCTGGGCGCAGTGCAGCGCACTCACCACCGACAACGCCGCCCGCCTGGCTTGCTTTGACCGCTGGGCACAGGCGCAGCAGTCTGCCACCACCATAACAACCACCGCTGCAACGCCTGCGCCTACCGCAGCCCTGGCGTCCACTACAACCGTCTCAGCGCCCGCCCCAGCGGCTCCCGCAGCGGCAGAGCCTACCGCCACTGCTCAGGCGTTTCTCAAACCCTGCACCAACCCCAAGACAACTGAGCTGTCGCGGTTCTGGGAGCTGGAGCCCGCCAGCGACTGCGGCACCTTCGGCATTCGCGGCTACCGGCCCATCAGCCTGTCGTGGATCGGTTCGGACAGCGTTAACACCGCGCCCAGCTCGCCAGCCGCAGGCCATACCGCGACGCACACGGCCTATCGCACGTCCGAGGCCCGCATTCATCTCTCAGTACGGACCAAGATCGCGCGCGGCATCCTGACCGAGAGTGAGTCGGGGCGAAATGATTCGCTGTGGTTCGGCTATTCGCAGCAATCCAACTGGCAGCTGTTCAACGGTGCCATTTCGCGTCCTTTCCGCACCACGGACCACGAGCCAGAAATCACCTACATTTACCCCACGGACGCGCCCCTGCCCGGTGGCTGGCGACTGCGCTACAGCGGCATCAGCGCCGTGCACCAGTCCAACGGGCAAAGCCTGCCCCTGTCGCGCAGCTGGAACCGCGCAGTGCTGATGGCGGGCATGGAAAAAGGTGACGACCTGCGCGTGCTGGCACGCGTGTGGGCGCGCTTGCCCGAAAGCAGCGAAAAAGACGACAACCCCGACATTAGCAACTACATCGGCCGTGCAGAAGTGGCAGGCTTCTGGAACGTCAACAAGGACAACACCTTGGGTATCACCCTGCGCCACGCGCTGCGCACGAAGGCCCGAGGCTCGGTACGGCTGGAATGGCTCAAAACCCTGGGTGGCTCGGTTGCCAGCGGCGACTATAGCGGCCTGCGCTTTCACACCCAGCTGTTCAGTGGCTACGGCGACTCGCTGGTGGACTACAACCGGCGGCGGACGGTGCTGAGTTTGGGGTTGAGTTTGGTGGATTTTTGAGCTTCTGGAGCAGTCCGGACCTAGCCAGCCAATAGCCCTAATAGTCGGCTAATTTCCTTTCGATCTGATTTGGACTTTTGAACAAAGGCGCAATAAGGGTAGCCGAGCCGAATTGCCAGTGGTGACAACGCAATGAGGCGACCCGCCTCCAGGTCCGGGCGAGCCATCTCTTTTTGTCCCAACGCAATGCCCAGACCCATGCGAGCCGAGGCGATCGCCAAACTGGATAGCCCCACCCGACGACCGCGTGATGGGTCAGGAGTGCGCGGTGTACCGTTCATCTGAAACCAGTCACTCCACGAGGGGTGGGAAGCGTAATTTGGCCCCCAGTTGGTGTGAATAAACGCGCTCTCATGGACCGAAGTAAGGTCGAGGGCGTTGTTGCCGTGCCTGTAACTGAATTCGGACGTGCAAACCGGCAGCACTTCATCATGAAACAGTCGCGTGATGTCCAGGTCCGGGTAATGGTAGTCGCCATAACTCACTCGCAAGTCAATGCCTTGACGAGCCATGTCGATCGGGTCGTCCTCGACTCGAACATCAATGGCCATCTGCGGAAAAATTTCAAAAAACTTCGCCAGCCTGGGGGCCAGCCAAATATCGGCCAAAGAAAAAGGAACACTGACAACCAGCAATGCGCGCATTTCACCTTCCTGAATACGCTGGGTCATGGCCGCCAAGTCGTCCAGGGCGCGCGAAGTCTGCGGGTACACCGACTGGCCTGCGTCAGTCAACGTGATCCGGTTGCCATTGCGGGTAAATAGTTGTTTGCCCAAATAGAACTCCAGATTGCGCACCTGCAGGCTCACGGCCACTGAAGTTACTCCCAACTCCGTAGCAGCCAAAACAAAACTGCCCAAGCGCGCGGCAGCCTCGAATGCCTTCACACTATTTAACGGCGGTAGCTTTCTCATGGACATGAATTCATAAAGTTTTTATTATGCTAGCAGAACTATTTATGGCATTGCTCAAAAGCTTTTCTTCATTTAAATTCAAACCTCGACTTCTAAAGAGATGCAAATGAATGACATTCTTGATCTTGACCGCTACCCCTTGGACCAAGAGGGCAGCCTCGAGTGGCACGCGCTCGTGGACAAGGCAATTGCCGAGCTGGATGGCAACGGAATGTTCAATCTGGAGGGGTTTGTCAAACAGGACATCGTCCAGAAAATAGCAGCGCAAATCAAACCATTAATGGATACCCAGTCCTATACGCACAAGCGCTTGCACAACATCTACTTTCAACCAGAGATTCCAGAGCTCGACCCCAGCCATCCCGCGCTGCGC
>JAKQJK010000066.1 GCA_029561195.1 Pseudomonadota bacterium | reverse complement strand
AAGTGACTCCACATTCCTTACATCAGACTCAACATGAACTACTACACGAACATGGATGTGAACCATGGCTAAAGCTGAACCCAAAACCGCCGTTCTGGATGGCGGTCTGCGTTACAAATCCAAGGTATCAGGCTCGCCGTTCGCGGCAGCGACGGCCTTTGGCGGCGCCACGATGTCCTGCTTTATGTGTGGCAAGCACCGGGTGCGCTCCATGATGGGCACCCGTAAGGTGCTGGGCAAATCACAGGCAGTATGTGCCCCGTCCTGCAAGGCGCTGGACGAAGCGCTGGCTGCCCAGCAGGCTGGCGCTGCGTCAACCTGAGAAGAGAGTTTCCCGCTGGTAGGCCTCTCTGGAGGGGCGGCTATGCCTTCATTCGTCGCTTAGCAACGCGTTGTAAATCAGCGAGCCCAGTGCGGCGCCCACAATCGGGGCCACCCAAAACAGCCACAGGTCGCCCATGGCGCCAGTCTGCGCAAACAGGGCGGGGCCGGTGCTGCGCGCAGGATTCACCGAGGTGTTGGACACGGGAATGGACACCAGATGAATCAGGGTCAGGCACAGGCCGATGGCCAGGCCACCAAAACCATCAGCGGCCTTGCGGGCCGTGGCGCCCAGAATGACGATCAGGAAGATGGCGGTCATCACTACTTCACAAATCAGCACGGACACCATACTGAACTTACCCGGTGAGTTCTCACCAAAGCCGTTGCTGGCAAAACCACCCACGCCTGTGAAACCTGTTTTTCCCGATACGATCAGGTACAGCACGCCCGCCGCAGCTACGGCACCCAGCACCTGCGCGATGATGTAGCCTGGCAACTCAGCGGCAGAAAAGCGCTTGCCGATCACCAGGCCGATGGACACGGCCGGATTGAAATGTCCGCCCGAAATGGGGCCCAGCGCGTAGGCGCCGGTTACTACGGTCAAGCCAAAAGCCAGTGAGACGCCGAGCAGGCCGATGCCTACTCCCGGAAAAGCGGCGGCCAGAACCGCGCTGCCGCAGCCGCCCAGCGTGAGCCAGAACGTGCCGATGAACTCGGCAGACCATTTTTGTGTGTTGCTGAACATGTGAATTTCCCCCATCCAGGAGCTAGAAGGCGGTCATTCTAGGACGCGGTTTGCTCAAAAAACTGTAAAGAATTACCCAGATGGATAACTCGTTTTGCTACTTTTTTAGTAGCTACTCACGCAGCAGATATTAAGGCTAAGGCCCTATTCAGGGTGAACTTCCAGGGATGTTCCCGGACGCATTTCCAGGAGCCTGGTTCGTTTTGGGTGCGTTGGGGTCGTAGATCACCGTGCTGGTTCCCACGCCCACGCCCACGCTGGCGCCGCCCACGTTTTTGCTGGCGCCCACACCGGCGCCTGCGCTGACCTGGCCGTTCTGGTTTACCCCCACGCCAACCCCCACCGGCCCAGCGCCGGCATTCACGCCCGCGCGAACGCCACCGGTGCCCACGCCCACACCGATGGATACTCCGGGAATACCGGTCGGTATGCCGATGCCGATCCCGGCGCCAACTCCGCCCGCGCAACCGGCCAGCAACAGCAAGCCCACGCCCATGAGTGTGATGGTCGTCACGCGGACGGTGAGCAGTGCGTTCATGCGGATCAGCTTACACCAATAGCGCGTTGACGCGCTTTACATAAGCCGCCGGGTCGGCTGGCATGCCGCCTTCGGCCAGCAGCGCCTGGTCAAACAGGATGTGTGCCAGATCGTTGAAATGCACCGAGCCGTCCAGTTTTTTCACCAGTGCGTGCTCGGCGTTCACCTCCAGTACCGGCTTCACTTCGGGGGCTTCCTGCCCGGCCTGCTTGAGCATGCGGGCCAGCTGGGTGCTCATGCCGTGGTCCTGCACCACCAGGCAGGCTGGCGAATCCACCAGACGGGTGGTGACACGCACGTCTTCCGCCTTGTCCTTCAGCGCTTCCTTCAGTTTGGCCAGCAGCGGTTTGAAGGTTTCTGCGGCTTCTTCAGCGGCCTTCTTTTCGGTCTCGTCCTGGAGCTTGCCCAGATCGACTGCGCCCTTGGCTACGCTTTGCAGCGGAGTGCCGTCGAAGTCGTGCATGTAGTTCAGCGCCCACTCGTCCACGCGGTCGGTCATCAAGAGCACTTCGATGCCCTTTTTCTTGAACACTTCAAGCTGCGGGCTATTTTTGGCGGCGGCCATGGTGTCGGCAGTGATGTAGTAGATGGCCTCCTGGCCTTCTTTCATGCGCGCCTTGTAGTCGGCAAAACCCACACTAACGGTGTCGCTCGTGCTGCTGGCAAAGCGAAGCAGTTTGGCCAGGCGTTCCTTGTTGGCGAAGTCCTCGCCCAAGCCTTCCTTGAGGACGGCGCCGAACTCGTTGTAGAACTTCGTGTACTTGCCAGCATTGGCTTCGGCTTCTGCCTTGTCTTCGGCACTGACAACGTCGGTCACGCCATCTGCCGAAGCCAGCTGGGCCTTGTCATGTTTGGCCAGATCCTCCAGCATGCCCAGCACGCGCTTGGTGCAGCCTTCGCGAATGGCTTTCACATCACGGCTTTCCTGTAGCAGCTCGCGGCTCACGTTCAGTGGCAGGTCGGCCGAGTCCACCACGCCCTTGACAAACCGAAGGTAGGTGGGCAGCAGCGCTTCGGCGTCATCCATGATGAAGACACGCTTCACATACAGCTTCAATCCACCCTTTTTTTCGCGGTTCCACAAATCCATTGGGGCTTTGCCGGGGATGTAGAGGAGCTGGGTGTATTCGGTGCTGCCTTCCACGCGGTTGTGGGTACGGGCAAGCGGGGCTTCGAAGTCGTGGCTGATTTGCTTGTAGAACTCGTCGTACTGTTCGTCGGTGATGTCTTTCTTGGGGCGGCTCCAGATTGCGCTGGCCTTGTTGACGGTTTCCCACTCTCCGGTCTTGACCATGGCGCCAGGCTGGCGGCCACCTTGCTCGTCGCTCGGGTTGATCAACTCGCCGTCTTTCCACTCTTCCTTTTCCATCAGGATGGGCAGGCTGATGTGGTCGGAGTATTTGCTGATGATGCTCTTGACCTTCCAGGCGCTCGCATAGTCCATTGCGTCTTCACGCAGGTGCAGGATGATGCTTGTTCCCCGCTTGTCACGGGTGATGTTTTCCACCTCAAAATCACCCGCTCCGCCGCTTATCCAGCGCACGCCTTCAGTGGCTTGCATACCAGCGCGGCGGGACTCCACCGTGATCTTGTCGGCCACGATAAAGCCTGAGTAAAAGCCCACGCCAAACTGGCCGATGAGCTGCGAGTCGGCCTTCTGGTCGCCGCTGAGCTTACTTACAAAGTCTTTGGTGCCGCTCTTGGCAATCGTGCCCAGGTGGTCAATGGCCTCCTGCGTGCTCATGCCGATGCCGTTGTCGGTGATGGTCAGCGTTTTGGCGTCCTTGTCAAAGCTCACGCGCACTTCCAGATTGGGGGCGTCCTCCAGCAGGCCGCTGTCGTTGATGGCGTCAAACCGCAGCTTGTCGCAGGCGTCGGACGCGTTTGAGATCAGCTCACGCAGGAAAATTTCCTTGTTGGAGTACAGCGCATGGGTTACCAGATGCAGCAGTTGGGCCACTTCGGCCTGAAAGGAAAGGGTTTGCTTGGTCATAGGGGCAATATCGAGTGAAGGAATAGTCTATAAAATTGAATGGCACGCACGGGAGCCGGACGGCGGAGCGGACAACCCTTAATTATGGGCGACAGCGCCGCCTTCAAGGTTGGGGGCCTGGTGCCAATAATTGTTCGTATTCTGGAACTGTGGCCTCATATGGAGGTCTAGACACGTTACATTCGGTAAAAAAAGAGGACGCCATTCATGAAACCGGTCAAGCCGAAACCCGCTACCCTGCCAGCAACTGGCTCCAAGACTTTTGACCCGTTGCTGGACGAGTTGCCCCAGCCAGACATGGTCGTGGAAAGCGATTCGGACACCGCCTGGGACCTCTGGCAGGAAACCGTCATGCCTCCTCAAGACACCCTGCCGCCGTCTTTCAAAGAGTCTGCGTTCAAGGACTCCGTCTACAAAGACACCGAACCCATGGGGTTGCCCGAAATTCCGCCATTTAAAAAGCCATCAGGCACTTCGGGCACTTCGTCTTGAGCCAGCCGCAGCAGCTGATTTGCACAGGTCGCCAGTGCCACACGTAGTTCGCTGGGGCTGACAATTACAAAGGGGAATGGCAGGCGCGCCAGTTGGCGTGCATACCATAGCAAGTCATCGGCCTGGCTGCTCAACAGCACGCCATCTTCACAAGGCTGAAAAACGCCAATACTTTCAAACAGCTCGTCGCGGGCTGTTTTCAAGTCTGTTTTCAACAATACCTGGATACTGATGGCGCGCGGCAATGTCGCGACGCCGTGGGCCAGATAAGCCATGGCGTCGAAGGCCGCAGGGGGCTCAAAATGCGCGGCCATCAACGCCACCATGGCAATCCGGTCCAGCCGGAATGAGCGCATGTCGTCGCGCAGGTGGCAGTGGCCCACCGCATACCAGCGCCCGCCGCGCCAAGCCAGTCCGTAGGGATCGAATTCGCGTTCGGTGTTGTCCCCATGTAGTGACCGGTAGTGCAGGAGCACGCGCTGGTGTGCATGGGCCGCGGTGCTCAGGGTCAGCAGCGCGGCGTTGTCATTGGCAAAGGGCGATATGCGCATGTCCAGCGTTACGGTCTCTGCCAGTGCGCGCAGCCGGTTCTTGAGGGCTGCGGGCATCACGCGCTCCAGCTTGGCCTGTGCACTTTCCACCGCCAGCGCGGCTTCTGCCAGGCCCAACTGGCGGGCGGCCAGCAGGCCCACGGATAGGGCGAGGGCCTCGTCGTCGGCGAACATCATGGGCGGCAGCTTGAAGCCGCGGATCAGGCTGTAGCTGCCGTAGCGGCCCCGCTCGGCGGTGACGGGTATGCCCAAGTCTTCCAGCTTGCCGATATACCGGCGCAGCGTGCGCCCGTCCACACCCAGCCTGTTGGCCAGCTCGGGCCCACTCATCTTGCTGTGGGTTTGCAGCAGCTCCAAAACGGTCAAGACGCGTGTTGTAGGTGAATACATGGCACCAGTTTACATAAATAGGGCCGATTTCGCCCTGTTATGAACCTAAATTCACCCCACTCATTGGTTCGGCGCAGTTGCGGCGGCGGTGATTTAACTGAACTGAAAGATAGATGATGGAACACTTTTCGCACCTATGGCTCTTCTTCCTGATGGTGCTGGGCATCATTGTGTTGCCGGGCCTGGACATGGCTTTTGTGCTGGCCAGCTCACTCACCAGCGGGCGCCGGGCCGGGCTGGTCGCAGTGGCGGGCATTGTGGCGGGTGGAATGTGCCATGTGGCGGCAGGTGCTTTTGGCGTGGGCTTGCTGCTTCAGCTGGTGCCCGGCATGGTGAGAATCATGCTGCTAGCTGGGGCACTTTATATCGCCTGGATTGGTCTGTCGCTGCTGCGCAGTCAACCTGGCGAGGCAGGGCAGGATACGCCGCGGACTGCCGTGCGGTCATCGTGGGCCACGTTTCGCCAGGCGATGCTGACCTGCCTGCTCAACCCCAAGGCTTATCTGTTCATGCTGGCCATTTTTCCGCAATTTTTGCGTGTTGAGTATGGCCCCGTGTGGATTCAAGCCGTTGCGCTGGGCCTGATTATTTCCGTTACGCAAATCGGGGTGTACGGCGGGCTGGCACTGGCTGCGGGCAGCGCCAGTGGCTGGCTCGCCGCCAAGCCCGGCGCGGGGCAGGTACTGGCGCGTGGTGTTGGCGTTTTACTGATGCTCGGGGCAGCCATGACAGCTTTGAGCGCGTTTCAGTCGATTTGAGGAGCCGTTTCGGGCGACAGCCAAGTCACCATTTGCTGCGTGACCTCAGGGCTGCTGAGCAGTTCCAGATGGCCCATCCGGTAGGCAATCCATTGCGACGATTTGGCAAAAACCAGGCTGCGCGACGGATCTTCATGCTGGCCCAGCGCACTGTGCAGCGGCACCAAGCCGTCACCCAGCAGACGGTCAGCCATTGCGCCCCGCTTGGGCGCCAACGCGGCGGCAACGGCGTAACAAGCTACCCCGTCAGGCAGCGGTACGACCTGGCGCAGGTCGGGCTTACGCTCGTGGCGATCATGGCCCTGCCAGTCCGCATCAATCACATTGCCAAAGCGCAGATCGGTAATGCCAGCGCTGCGCAATTGACCCAGTTTGGAGAAGGGCGCCGTGAACGGCGTGCTGCGAAGGATGGTGTCTACCCAGCTACCGGCCCGCTCCAGCGGTGCGCCATGGTGTGGCGTGCCCAGAAATACGATGTTCCTGAGTTGTGCTGGCCAGCGCAATCCATCTTGTCTCGCGCAGTGGACAGCGCTGCGAATCAGCAGGCCACCCATGCTGTGGGCGATGACCGTCAGCTCTTCAACCGCCGTGGGCCAGTTCAACAGCAGTTGCTCCATTTGTACTGCAAGCTCGTGTCCGTTTTGTGAGGTGTGAAGTCCCGAGTTGTAGCGCAGATAAACCGGCGTGTAGCCCAAACGGGAGGCCAGCGCTTCGCCTTGGTCCATCACGTGGCCTTCATGTAGCGTCTGCCAGCCCAGATCGTTCATGCACAGGCCGTGAATGAGTAACAAAACCTTGCCCGTGACCGTAAGCCCGGGGGGTAGCGCCTGCGGGTTGAACACCTCGCCCTGATAACGAAATGTCATGGGTGTTGCGAAGGGGCTCTTGCTTGCCACAAGGCTGTCGCCCATCACGCCGTTGAGCGCAGCCAGTACGGCTTCGCGCTGGGGCGTTCCCGGCTGGGGAGCATCGGCAGACTCAAACACCGGCTGCAGGGCGGCCAGCATGGTGTCAACCCCTTTGCCCATCAACTGCGTGGCACCGCGCACGCCCTTGTAAACCAGGCCAGTAATGCCGCGCGCCTGGCCCGGCCCCTTGCCGCCGGGTGCCCCCAGCGTGCTCCACACAGACTGGTGCACGCCTTCGGCAATGCGGGTCACGCCCAGAGTTGCTTGTGTGGCCAGTTGCGCGGCGCCGCGCAGGTCAGATGGTCGCAAATGCCTGGTGGGGCTTTTTTGCTTGGGGTGGGCGGCATCAGTCATGTTGGGATTGTGGGCACCACCGGGCCTCAAAGGTAGAGATCTACGTCAATTCAGTGCCCTGACCGTCCCATCGGCGACCTGCTTGGCTTATTTTTTGGCGTCAATAAGCCAGAGCACGAGCTTCAGGGCGCTTTCTTCTGTCAGTTGCTCATGCGCATTGATACCGCCAAACATATGCCCTTCCCGCAGTTTTGCGGCCAGCTTGGCCGCAACATCGGTTTGGCCCCGGTATTGGGCATAGTCGGTAGCAATCTGTTCGAACGTCGGCGCGCTTTTCTTGGGCGGTGTGCCGTGACAGGAATAGCAGCCCTTATCTAGGGCCAGCTGCGAGCTGGCTTGAGCAAAATGGGTGACCGTCAGGCACGCGACGAATAGGGTTAACAGCATCAACCTGCGCCGCGGGAAGTTGGAATGAAGTAGCGGGGGATGTTTCAATGTTATTTCAGACATGCGACCACTATCCATGATGCATGTGAACGCGTCACGACTGCTATCTGAAGTTATGTAAACCTCTGGCTGGCGTCAGATCAGAACCGCTCATGCGGCGCCAGATATCGCCATTGCCCCAGCGGCAGGTTGCCCAGCATCACGTTGCCTACACGCACGCGCTTGAGGCCCACCACCTTCAGGCCCACCTGTTCGCACATGCGGCGAATCTGGCGTTTTTTGCCTTCGGTGAGTACGAAACGAAGCTGTTCGGGGTTTTGCCACTCCACCTTGGCGTGCTTGAGAGCCTGGCCGTCCAGGCTGAGGCCGTGGCGCAGCAGCTTGAGTTTTTCCAGCGGAAATACCGACTGAACGTCAGTGCTCACCGGGTCGTCATCGTCAATACGGCTGAGCTGGGTAGGCGGGGCTGGGCGGGCCGCGTAAGTCGCTGCCGCCGACGTGGCCGCGGCTGCATTGAGCACGCCGGTATAAATCACGCGCACCAGATACTCTTTCTCCATCACGGAATCTTCGCCAATCAGCTGGCGGGCCACTCGGCCATCCTGGGTCAGCACCAGCAGACCGGTGGAGTCAATATCGAGCCGCCCGGCAGGTACCAAGCTCTTGAGCTGGCTTCCGTGAAAGAAAAAGCGCGCGTTGTCCTCAGCCCAGCGGTTTTGAGGCTGCACCAGTGTGATGGCAGGCTCGTGGCCGTCCTCGGCCTGGCCGCTCACCAGACCCAGCGGCTTGTTGATCAGCACCGTGACTTGGTTGGCCTGCTGGCCTTTGGCTTGCCTGTCGATCTCGATGCGCACGTCCGGCGCCACCTGCATGCCCATCTCGGC
>JAKQJK010000034.1 GCA_029561195.1 Pseudomonadota bacterium | reverse complement strand
TTTGACACGGTCAATTGCCAGTTGCTCCGCCACGTCTACATACTCGCAGCCGCCGTAATAACGTTTGCCCGGATAGCCTTCGGCATATTTGTTAGTCAGCTGTGAACCTTGCGCGGCCATCACGGCCGGAGAGGCGTAGTTCTCGCTGGCGATCAGTTCGATGTGGTGTTCCTGGCGGGCGTTCTCGGCTTGAATGGCGGCCCAGAGTTCAGGATCGGTTTGTTCGACGAGGATGTTGCGGTTGTACATGGCGTTTTGAAGTGAAAGGCGACCATTCTTGCCACGGAACAGTGCGTGGCAAGAATTGCCCAGGCGAACGGCTGAACACATCAACCCCGAGGGTTGTTGCGGTGCGCTTCCCGGTGGTGTCCCACTTCCGCACCGAAAGCTGAGGTAGCTTTCGAGCCTATCGCCAGTCGCGCACAACCCGAGTTTATCCGACCAAAGCCTTCAAACTGGGTGCTTCGCGACATACCCGGACGCAGGAGCGAACGGATTTTCGCCCTCCATTGCGCCGGAAGGTGATCAGGAACTGGCTATGCTGGCAACCTTTTCGGGTGCAGCGTTGTTGTCTTTCAGCGCCTCAGGCTGAGCTGGCAGATTCAGGGCCGGGATGGCCGCAGGCGAAGGCGCGGTCTCCGGCAGAGAAACAGCCATTGGCGTGGCCGGTGAGGCAGAGGCCTCTCGCGGCTCGCTCAAGGGCACTACACGACCGGTGGCAACCATTTGCAGGCGGTTGTACTCAGCCAGCACCTTGGCGCCATAGCCATCGTCGTGCTCCAAATTGGCTGCACCCACGTAAAACTTCAGGCCGCCTTCGATGGAGCCGGCTCGCGCAATGCATTCCTGCAGCACTTTGACGCCCACCCGAAGGTTGGTAACCGGGTCAAAAGCAGCCAGTTTGCCGCCGAAACCGTCGTATTTGTCGCGGTGAATTTGCGTCATCACCTGCATGAGGCCTTGCGCGCCAACTGGACTCTGTGCAAAGGGATTGAAGCCCGACTCAATGGCCATAATCGCCAAAATGAGCGTTGGATCCAGCTTTGTACGCTTGCCAATGCTGTATGCCTCGGCGACCAGAGCGCTGAGTGGCTCGGGCGCGACGCGGTATTTTTTGCTAAGCCAATAGGCTACGGCTGCCTGTTGCTTAGGCAGGTCTTGTGGATCGGTTGCGGTCGCCCGGTCTACAGCGCCTAGTTCTTCCTGAAGCATCGCTTCTACCAATACTTCAGGCTGGCGGGACTTCAGCCAGCTGGCCAATTGCATTTCGCCAGCATCCCTGAGGTCGGGGCGGGCGAAGAGGGTGATGGCCGAGAAGATCACGGCCAGGCCGATCAAGGCAAAGCCGTTGTGGGTGATCTCAAAGAAACCATCCGCCACATCGGATGCAAAGGTCTTAAGGCCCTTGCTGATATTTTCTGACGCTGTCATAGCTCTTCCTTCTTGCGCGAGAGCCTGACCAATCACACTGCTAAAGTGTCATTGCGCAAGCGCCTCGTTTGGGTTGGTACGCCATCAACTTACGGTCAAACTCCCTGAGAATTTGTATGTTTGTTGACTATGCCGGGTTCGGCAGCGGTTCGGGTTAACCCTAGTCTTTGACTGGGTTGGACGAAGTGTAGGAGGGCTTTATATATCAGTCAACTATATAAAATAGGTTTTATATACTAATAAATGACTGACTTTCCAGAAAATCTAGACGTGACGAGGGTTTGCAGTCACTTGTTCAGGCTGTTTCTGGATCACTATTTTGACAATCGCCATCGGTTTTCGATTGAAAATCCAATTTGAAATGATCTCCTGGAGTGCATATGCTTCATGTGCCTGAGTAATTAGGCGCTACGTCGGCAGTAGCCAGTCCCCGCTGACAAGCGGTGTTGATAAAGCGGCCCCGACGAATCTTGGGAGCAATCTCTTGCTTCCAGCGCACTGTGGGACGTCAAGCTCCCCTTTGCGAACCCAGACGGCACGGACCTCGAGTCAGCCGTCAAGCCCGGATCGGCTGGACTTGTGCCAGACCGCCGGGCTTTCTTTTTGGCCGATTGCTTTTTTTACATTCCCGGGATTGACCTTTGGCTTGAGCCATTGAAAACTCAGGGGATGGCGATCAACACACTAAAACAAAACAAATGGTTTCGACGGGCGGCATGGGCGGTTGGCAGCATTGCCGCTTTATGGGTGGTAGCCTGGCTGGCAGTTCCTCCGCTGCTCAAAAGCCAGCTTCAGTCGATTGCCACCGAAAAACTGGGCCGCAAGGTCACGGTTGGTGCGGTGGACTTCAAGCCCTGGACGATGGAACTGTCACTTACAGACTTTGCCATTTCTACCAAAGATGGTGCCGAGAGCCAGTTCGCCCTCAAGCGCCTCTATATAGATGTAGAAATGCAATCACTTTTGCGGCTGGCTCCGGTGGTGGATGCGCTCACCATGGAATCTCCTGTCGTCAAGTTCACCCATCTGGGCGGCGGCAAATACGACATTGACGATGTTCTGACCCGGTTGAGCCAACCGGCGGACGAGCCGCCAAAAGATCCCAAAGAAGGTCCACCCAAGTTCGCCCTGTTCAATTTGTCGCTGCAGGGTGGCTCGCTGGATTTTGTGGATCGCTCGGTTAACAAAACCCATGAATTGCGGGAGCTAAACCTCAACATCCCATTCCTGAGCAATCTGGAGTCCCGCCGGGAAGTGACGACCGAGCCCAAACTCGCTTTCAAGTTCAATGGCAGCAACTTCGACTCTGCCGCGCAAACCACGCCGTTTGCCCAGACGCAAAAGACTGACGCCACCATCCGGCTCACTGGTTTCGACTTGAAACCCTACCTGGGGTACATCCCGGCCAGCGTGCCGGTCAAACCTTTGGCCGCCGTATTGAATGCAGATATCAAGGTGGCTTTTGAGCAAACCAGCAAGCCTTCCGTCAAACTCAGCGGGCGGGTGGACGTGCTGGGCGCCCAGGTGAATGATGCCAAAACGCAGGGTTTGCTGGCTTTTGATTCACTCCAGGTCACGCTGGACGATATTCGTCCGCTGGAGCAGATCGCCAAAATCTCCCAGATCGAACTGAAGGCGCCCATTCTCGATATTCGGCGGGACAAGGCCGGACTGATCAATTTGCAGCAACTCTCCGGTAGCCCGAAGTCGGGCAGCCCGGATGCGGCCAAGCCCGCCACTCCCACAAAAACACCAGCCTCACCGTGGAGGATCGATGTTGCCAAAGTGGTGCTGCGGGGTGGTGTCGTTAATTGGAGTGATGACAGCACCTCTTCGCCTGCCCGCATGGCGCTGCAAAACCTGTCGCTGGATGCCTCAGCAATAGGGCTTCCATTTGCCCAGCCGCTGCAGTTCAGCGGAACTGCGGAAGTGAACGGGCTGTCTGAAGCAACCGGTGCAGCAAAAGGTGCAGCTGCTACGGGTACTCCAGTGAAGTTCAGTGGCACCGCGACCGATCAGGCAGCTGACATTCTGACCAGCATCGATGGCTTGCCACTGAATATTGCTGGACCCTACCTTGCCGGTTTCCTGGAGCCTGCGCTCGGTGGCAGCCTGAATGCCGAATTGGGTGTTAGCTGGAAGGCGCCAGACGTTTTGCTGGACGTCAAGCAACTCACCCTGAACGATTTGGGGTTGCAGCCCAAGGGCGCGCCAGCTAAGAAAACGGCTGCGCTGGCATCCATCAAAAAACTAGAAGTAGCGCAGGCACTGATTGATCTGAGCAAGCAAAGTGTGGCGGTGGGCAAGCTTGCGATCACGCAGCCCAAAGTGGCAGTCAATCGGGGTGAGGACAAGCGCTGGATGTTTGAGGCCTGGCTTAAAGGTGGGGGCCAGAGTGGCAGCAAAACCAAAGCCGAGAAGGTCGTTTCTCCACCGGCTACCAAACCTGTCCCATCAGCCCAGCCCTGGGTGGTGGTTGTCAATGAGCTGCTGCTGGACGGTGGCGCGGTCAGCTTTGAAGACAGGGCAACGCCTGGCAAGCCAGTGTCGTTTGACGTGTCTGCGCTCAAGGTGCAGATGAAAAATGTCACCCCAGAGGGAAAAAAGCCTTCACCATTGAGTGTGTCAGCCCGTATCAAATCGGCGCAGGGTGAACCCGGGCAAGTGGACTACAAGGGCAGTATCGGCTGGGCTCCGCTGGTCGCGCAGGGGAGTTTGCTGGTGAAACAGCTGCCCGTGCACGCGTTTGAACCTTACTTTGGTGACGCCGTCAATATAGAGCTGTTGCGCGCAGATGCCGGGTTCAAGGGAAATGTGCGTTATGCCGAAGGTCAGGGCGGTCCTGCAGCCAAAGTCAGTGGCGACGTCGTGCTGGAGGAGTTTCGGGCCAATTCGGTAGCTGCTGGCAAGACGGGGGATCTCAAGATCACCGAAGAGCTGCTGAACTGGAAAGCCTTGAGCCTGCGTGGTCTGGAAGTGGTGCTGGCGCCCGGCACAGCCACCACGGTGGATGTGAAGGAGACCGCGCTGACAGACTTTTTTGCGCGTCTGATCATCAACGAGACGGGGCGCATCAACCTGCAGGATCTGGTGAAGTCGTCCGAACCGGCTCCGGGTGCCGTGCCGCCGATGGCACCCGCGGGATCAGCCAGTGCTCCCCAGATTGCTACTAATGCGGTAGCTGCCAGCGCACCATTGGCGGGAGCTAGTGGCCAAAATGGCACTCAAAATAGCCCTCAGGTTGCTGGTCTGGCCCCGGTGATCAACATCGGCCCGGTCAGCCTGATCAACGGTAAGGTTTTCTTCTCCGACCGGTTCGTCAAACCCAACTACTCGGCCAACCTGAGCGAACTGACGGGCAAGCTCAGTGCCTTCTCATCCGTGGCGGTGCAGGGCGCGCCGCAACTGGCTGACTTGGAGCTGCGCGGGCGCGCAGAAGGAACGGCTTCGCTGGAAATTCTGGGCAAGCTCAATCCGCTGGCCAAACCGCTGGCGCTGGACATCAAGGGCAAGGTGCGTGATCTGGAACTGCCACCACTGTCGCCCTACAGCGTGAAGTACGCTGGCCACGGCATCGAGCGTGGCAAGCTCAGCGTGGATGTGTCTTACGTCATTCAGCCAGATGGCATGCTCACCGCCAGCAACAACATCATTCTCAATCAGCTCACCTTCGGAGAGAAAGTGGAGGGCGCGCCCAACAGCCTGCCAGTGAAGCTGGCTGTGGCGCTACTGGCCGATCGCAATGGCGTGATTGACATCAATCTGCCGATCAGCGGCTCGTTGAATGACCCGCAGTTCAGCCTGGGGCCGATCATCTTCAAGGTGATCGTCAACCTGATCGTCAAGGCCATTACCTCGCCTTTCAGCTTGCTGGCCAGCGCTTTTGGCGGTGGTGGCGACGAGCTCAGCATGGTCGGCTTTGCTCCCGGCAGTGCCGTATTGACGCCTGCCGCACAGGCTGGGCTGGACAAGGTGGCCAAGGCGCTGGGTGACCGCCCGGCGCTGAAGATGACCGTGGTGGGCGCGTCCAGCCTCGAGCTGGAGCGCGATGGCTACAAACGGGAACGCCTCAAAAGCCTGCTGCTGGCTGAAAAGCGGCGGGCTGCGGTGGGGGCGGGCCAGAACGCTACCGCGGTGGCGGCGGTGAGCGATGCTGAGGCACCCGCACTGCTGAAAGAAGTCTACAAACGCGCCGATATTCCCAAACCCCGCAACCTGATTGGTATTGCCAAAGACATCCCGCCGGCTGAAATGGAGGCACTGCTGCTGGCAAGCATCAATGTCACGGAGGACGTCATGCGCGAACTGGCCGTGCAACGGGGCGTGGTGGTCAAGGATTACCTGGCATCCAAGCAGTTGCCGGTGGAGCGGCTGTTTCTGGGAGCGGCGAAACCGGTGGCCGCTGACGGCAAGTGGACACCCCGTGCCGACCTGAGCCTGGCAACAAATTAGACGAATATATCGACCGACAAATCGGGCGAAATGTGCAGACGGGCTCGTCAAGGGGCAAATACCGGCGAAAATAGCGGGTTGCAGGCTGCATTCAGGCCTGCCAAACTTAATGTGAAGCCCACCGTGACCTCGACTGCCCCAGCCAAACACAACGATATTCAACAGCTTGACAGACTGACCGGTGGCGCTTTCTCCGCGGCAACCTCGGGTGAGCGTGCTTCAAAAATCCGGGAATGGCTCAGCACCAACCCTGCAACTGAGCAACTGCAGGAAGTATTCAGGGAGCTCAGTGCCAAAGACAAGGGCGCCGCCAAGCTGCTGCGCGAAAAGCTCGACGACATCAAGCGTGCCAAGGGGCAGGAAGTGCTGGCGGCAGAGTGGGCGCAAAAGGCCCAGGCGCTGCTGGATCTGGGCAAGCTGAACATTGCCGACGCCTTGGCCTGGCAACGTGATGCGGCTAAAGCCGGTGCGCCGCTGAGCAAGGAGCCACTGGCCACCATCAAGGTGCAGCTGGCTGATCGCGTGAAAGTGATTGAAGACCTGCAGCACCGTGTACAGGTGCAGCGCGAGGCAGCGGTGCTGCTTGCTCAACGCATTGAAGTGCTGTCTACCAAGTCTTGGCGTGACGCGCAGGCGGTTGGTGACGCGCTGCGTGCCGACGTGGAGCACTGGCAGGCTCAGGCGACCTCATTGCAAGCCGATGCAAGCTGGGCCAGCGTGGATGTGAAATTCCCCCCGCAACTCGATGCGTCGCGTGCGCAGTTGCTGGTGGTATGGGAAGCGTTTCAGGGTGCTTTGGCTCAAGCAGTTGCCGCAGCAGAAGATGGATCGGCGCCCCTGCCGCCCGTGCCCGTGTGGGCCGATGAGTTGCGCGTGGCGCGGGGCGTGGCGATAGAAGCCGTACCACGGCCTCAAAAGCCGAAAATTGATCCCGAAGTACGCACCCAGGCCTCGTCCAATGTGCGTGAAGTGCTATCAAAATTGGAGCAAGAAATTGCTGAAGGCCACGGCAAAGCCAGCGCTGGCGCTGCCGCTGCCCTGCGCAATGCGCTCAAAGAGTTTGGCCGCCTGATTGACGACAAGCTGGAAAACCAGGCGCACGCTGCGCTGGCCGCTGCCGGTGAGCTCGAAGGCTGGCAGCGCTGGCGCGCCGATCAGTTGCGCGAAGAGCTGGTCGCCAAGGCCGAAGGGCTGCTCAAGCGTCCCGAAGGCCAGGCCATTGGCGGGCGCAAGATGCAGGACAACCTGCGTACGCTGCGCGAGCAGTGGAAGCAAACCGATCAGGGTGGCGTGCCCAACCACGCCCTGTGGAAGCGTTTTGACGAAGCCTGCAACGAAGCCTACAAGGTGGTCGAAGCCTGGCTGGAAAAGATCAAGTCTGAAGCGGCAGAAAACAAGGCCCAGCGCCTGGCGCTGATTGAAGAGGTGAAAGCCTGGGCGGCTGACAACACCACAGCCAAAGACGATGACTGGAAGGGGTTCAACCGCATCCTGCATCAGTTTGGCGACCGGTGGCGCGAATCGGGCCATTTGAGCGAGAAGGCGTTTGCCGAGATGCAACCCCTTTGGCTGGCCGCTATCGGTGCGGCCGCGGCTCCACTGGAAGCCCTGCAGGCGCTAAGTCTGGAGCAGCGCCGCAACATGATTGAAGAGGCCAAAGTGCTTGGCGCAGCGCCGGTGCTGCACATTGATGCCGTCAAACACCTGCAGCAGCGCTGGCAGGCCGAAGCCCATGCAGTGCCGCTGGACCGCCGTCACGAGCAAAAACTGTGGGATGCGTTTCGCAAGCCGATTGACGATGCTTTCAACCGCAAAACCCAGGAGCGCGAAAAAGCCGAAGCCGCTTTGGGCGAGCGCGACCGCGTGGTACTGGATGCCGCCAAAGCACTGGAAGCCGCTAACGCCAGTGGCGACGCGCAAAAAATCCGTAGCGCCATGAGTGCGCTGGAAGCGGCCTTGCACGGCCAGGCACAAGCGCAAGCGGTGGTTCAGGCCGCTGTGAAAGCTGAGCCAGCCGCAGCCGATCAACTACCGGTTTCAGAGCCTGGTTCTGACCCTGGTACAGCGGCAAGTGAGCCCGTAGTCACCGATAGCAGTGCGCAAGCAAGTGCGGAAACCGTAGCAAATGCAGATGCGTCGGTGGACGGTGATTCATCAGCGCCAGCCGCTGAACCCGTTGCCGCGCCTGCGCCCGCCCCCGTGGCTGCGCCGCGCAAGCCGGTGGTGGCTGTTCGCGGCGATGACCGCCCGGGTATGCGAAAAGAAGAGCCCGCAGCACCCAGCCGCGGCAAATTTGGTGATCGCAAAGACGCAGGTCGTCCTGCACGTGGCCCCGGCACAGGCGACCGCATGGGGCGGCCCGATCGCCCGGATCGTGGCGGCCGCGGTGATCAGTCCGAGCGCCCGGCACCAGGTGCCTGGCGTGACGCACCTCGCCTGGGGGACACTGCGTTTCGCGCCCAGCGTGATGCGCTGGAGCATGCCCAACTGGCACTGAAAAAACTGGCGGCTCAGGCCCATGGCGAGGCCCTGGGTCAGTTGCTTACCGCGTGGGAGAAACGCGACCCGGCATTGCTGCCCAACGCGCAGGAGCTGGGTAATCGCGTGGCGCCTGCCGTGAGAACGGCGTGGACCCAGGCCCTGAGTGGCGCGCCAGCAGGAGAGGGTGACACCGCCCTGTTGCGCCTGGAAATGGCGGCTGAAGTGCCGACACCTGCCGAGCACCTCAACGCCCGTCGCATGCTGCAACTGCAGTTGCTGACCAAAAGGAACGATCCAGCACCCGCACAGACCTGGGGTCAGGATGCGGCCAAGGTGCTCGCGGGCAGTTTTAACGGCGAGCAGGCGCGACGCCTGCAAAACGTACTGAAAGTGCTGCTCAAGCGATAGCTGATTGCAGTGGCAGGCGGTGTATGGGCGCCGCCGGGTCCATGCTCAGGCGCAGGACCTCCGCACGGGGCGGGTTGGCCAAGGTATCCCAGTCGCTGAGGACGATGCGTTGCAAGCCGGCGCCCAGATCATGATTGGCCGGTTTGTGGGTGTGGCCGTGGATCATGGTTTTTGCTTCTGCTGACCTTAACCAGCTGGCGGCGGTGGTTGCGTCCACGTCAGCGTAATCTTCTTTTGAACTCCCGCTTTTGCGGGCTTCACTCTGGCTGCGCAGGTCTCGCGCTATTGCTCTGCGTTCTTCAAGTGGTTTGGCCAGAAAGGCTTTCTGCCACGCATCACTGCGAACCTGCGCCCTGAACTTCATGTAATCCGTATCACCCAGACAAAGCGCATCGCCATGAGTCAGCAGCCATTGCTGACCCGCAAATGCCAGCGTAGTGGGGTCATCGAGCAAATGGGCATCACACCGTGCCATCAGGGCAGGGCCCATGAGGAAGTCGCGGTTACCGTGCATTAGATACACGTCCAGGCGCTGACTGGCTGCATGCAAAGTTTCCACGCAGCGTGATTCAAACCCTGGGTTCTGATCGTCTGCTGATGGGTGGCCCACTACAGCATCGTCACCGACCCACACCTCAAAAAGGTCACCCAGAATGAAGACAGCGTTTGCAGGCGTGCTGGCCATGTAGCGTTGCCAGGCCTCCACCGTACCCGGTTCGCCTGGCTGCAGATGCAGATCGGAGATGAAGTCCACTGCCAGCCAGTGCGCTGGGGCTCGCAGCACCGGCCAGGGTCGGGCAGTGGTCATCGATACAGGGAGCAGATTGCTTACAGCGCGACTGCTTTTTCAATGATCACGTCTTCAACGGGAACGTCATCATGGTAGCCCTTGCGGCTGGTCTTAACAGCCTTGATTTTGTCCACGATGTCCGTGCCGCCAATGACCTTTCCAAACACTGCGTAGCCCCAGCCCTGGGCGGAGATGGCGGTGTGGTTCAGAAAACCGTTGTCGGCAACGTTGATGAAAAACTGCGCCGTGGCTGAGTGCGGGTCACCGGTGCGCGCCATGGCTACGGTGTAGTTGTTGTTCTTCAAGCCATTGTTGGCTTCGTTGTCGATGGGCTTGTCGCCCTTCTTTTCCTTCATGCCGGGCTCCATTCCGCCGCCCTGCACCATGAAGCCGGGGATGACACGGTGAAAGATCGTGTTGTTGTAGTGACCCTTGCTCACGTAGCTCAAAAAGTTGGCCACGGTTTTGGGCGCCTTGTCGGCGTCCAGTTCCAGCGTGATGACGCCGAGGGTGGCAATGTGGAGTTCGACTTGTGGGTTGCTCATGATTTATTTCACCAAAGTGGCTGAGTTGATAAGAATGGGGGTTTTCGGAACGTCCGAGGGAAAGGGGCCGCCTGCTCCTGTTGGCGTGCTCTTCATTTTATTGACAACATCCATCCCGCTGACGACCTTGCCGAATACGGTGTAGCCAAACAATTGAGGTGCGTTGACCAAATTGGCACGCGGGGTGTTTTCGTAGATACGGCCCTGGTACTCGAACTTCGGCACAGGGTCGCCTGGTGGAATCACGGTGGGGTCCAGAAAGGCGTTGTCTTTCACGTTGATGAAAAACTGGGCTGATGCCGAGTTGGGGTCGTTGGTGCGTGCCATGGCAAGCGTGCCCACCACATTTTTTGCACCGCCCTTGGCTAGCGCCTCACGACCTTCGTGGACCACGGGCGGGCGGGTTTTCTTCTCGGCGTATTTGGCGTCATAGCCGCCGCCTTGCACCATGAAGTTGTCGATCACACGGTGAAAGACTGTGCCGTCGTAGTGTTTGTCCTTGACGTACTGCAGGAAATTCTCAACGGTCTTGGGCGCTTTGTCGGGATATACCTCGACAACAAAGTCACCGGCGCTTGTGGAAAACTTTACCTTTGGTGCATCCTGCGCAAGAACTGGTCCAGCCAGCATGGCTGCAAATCCCGTCAACGTGGCGCATGCGGCTGTCAGGGCCACGCGACGGTTTGCAATTAAAAAACCTGAGATCATCCAATCACTCCCTCAAAAAATATCTTCCAGCGGTCACCTTGCCGAACCCAGTATTGACGCTTTACCGGTCCCAATTGGGCGCCTTCGGCCACCTCGCCGAAGGTCACCACCATGGTGTCTGCTGAATCTTTCCATCGAAGGAACGACAGGTCTTTGAGTTGAATGGGTTTTCCGCCCAACCTGGAGACCTCACTGCGCAGCGATGGGGACCACTGATCCAGCGTCTTGCCAAAACTATTGAAATCAGGCGTGTAAAAGTCGAGCAGCTTGTTGATGTTGCCGCTTGATTTTGTTTGTTGCCAGGCAAGCAACACGTCAGCGAATGGTTTGCCTTCAACTTGCACCGAGTGGGCCGGCACCCATTGCAACTGCGAGGCGATGACCACGGGTGTGGTGCGGATTTCGACGGTTCGGATGATGCGGTCCAGATCCGGATTGGCCAGCGCCACGCAGCCATCGGTGGCCAGGGGAGCACGCGAAAACTGGTCCGGCGGGTTGCCGTGCAACCAGATGCCGCTGCCGGTTTTTCCGCGCTTGGTGTCCAGCACATTGGGATAGTTGATCGGCAAGGCACCTGCTCCATAGAAGTCGCGCAGGGTTTTGGGGTCGAGGTTGCTGGTGATGAAGTAGATGCCCAGGGGTGTACGCAGGTCACCTTCCATTGACTTTTCGGTTCCCGACTTGCCGACCGACACGTAATAGTCTGCGACCAGCGAAAGCCCGGTTGCCGTGTTTTCAAACAGATACAGCCGAGCGCGAGACGTATCCACTGCGATGGCATGTTTGTTGCGCGGTGAAAGCGACAAGAACTGGGAAGGGATGCTGCCCGCAGGTGGCCGTTCCCTCAGGGCTTTAAGGCGCAGCTGGGACTCATCCCGCAGGTCAGTCAGGGCCGTCCCAGAAGCTCTGGCCATATCGGGCGGCACGTCACCGAGAGCCTGCAGTGGACGGGTTCGGGCAGCCAGCAAGTCGCCATAGACCAACTGCGCGAGCAGGAAGGTGGGGTAGTCCCGAATCAGGCTTTCCGCCTTGAGCAGCGCATCCCTGTTTTGCCCCTTTGCGACAAGGCGGTAGACGTCTATCAGCCGGGCTTCGGCGACTCCGGCAGCGGGTGTCGCAGGGATTGATTTGGCTCGTGTGACAAGCGATATCTGCCGAATTGCCTTGTCCTGCGCCCACGCTAGCGCGGGTGCTGCTGAAAGCACCGCGCCTGCCAGCCAGAAAATGGACAGGAGTCTTCTTGTCATAAGTTGCTGGACATCACGCCTTGGCCTGATGTCGCTGGTCCGGTTTCTCAGGCCCCGGCGGCTTCCCGCACAATCACCCAGCGGTCACCCATTTTGACCAGGTCAAGTGTTTTGCGGCTCGACACGGAGAGAGCGTCGGCTTTGTAGGACTGCCGGAATTTGGCTACGGCCTTGTCGCCATTCACCGAAATGACAAGGTTGTCCACCCCGACACTGATGCTGGACTTGCCAACTATGCGGGCGCGGCGCTCCTCTTCCCAGGCAGAACGGGACAGATTGCCAGGTGGATCGAATTCTTTTCCGTAGGATCCCAGATAGCCAGCCATGTCTTTCTTGGCCCATGCTGCTGCCCACGCCCGTACGGCAGCTTCGGCATCCTTGCTGGCGTCTGCTGAGGCTGCTGGTGCGGCTACCGGGGGTTTTGCTGCCGGTGCTGCAGCCACGGGCGCCGCAGGGGTGACAGGCGCTGGTTTGGCAGCCGGTACTGCTGGAGCTGCGGGCGCAGCCGCAACGACGGCAGGCATGGCTGGTGTTGTCGGCAACGTTGCTGTCGCAGCTGGGCGCGCCTGGCCTTTTACATTGGGGGTGAACAGTTCGCGAATGAGCGCCAGTTTGGGCGCAACCGCCGTATTGGTGGTGTCGAGCTGCAAAGCCTTGTTGTAGGCCTGGCTGGCCAGACGGGCATACACGTCACCCAGGTTCTCATGGGCAGTAGCGTAGCTCGGGTTGGTACGAATCGCCATTTCCAGCGCGGTGCGCGCCTTGTCAAACTGGCTTTGACCAGCGTAGAGCACCGCCAGGTTGTTGTAGGGCTCGGGCAGCTCTGGGTAGTCTTCAGTCAGTTTGGTGAACGTGGCAATGGCATCGGCCGGTTTGCCGGAATCGCGCTGGATCACGCCTTTGAGGAAGCGCATTTGCGGGTCACGTGGTTTGGTGGCCAGGTATTGGTCGGCCTTGGTCATGGCCTCGGGCAGCTTGCCAGCGCGTACAAGTTGGGCGACATCGCCGTAGTCGTCGGCATGGGCATAGGTGGCCACCAAGCAGGCCGCAACGGCCGCCAGACGCATACTTTTCAAAATTTGTTTGCCAGCTCGCTTCATAAAGCCTTTGAAATTGTCTGCCTGCACAGGCGGGTCAAGAGGGCCCCATCAGGGGCTATATACTGA
>JAKQJK010000019.1 GCA_029561195.1 Pseudomonadota bacterium | reverse complement strand
GGAGGTAGTCGTCAAAGATGTAATCGGCTATGCCGTGCAGCGTGGCGGCCACGCCGGTTTGGGTGACCACGCTGGCAACATCCTGGGCGCTGAGGAACTGGGTCTGGACAAGTGATGTGCGTTTCATGATGGGGGGCTCCGGTTTATTGGAGGCAGTGTCTCAAGGCTGCGTGACAATGTAAATCGTCAAACTTGCCTGCTTTTTGACATAAATTTATCATTTAGATAAGCAATAATGTCAAAATAGCAATATGGACGCCACTGACCAGCAACTGTTGTCCCTCCTGCGCAAAGACGCCAGAACCAGCGTTTCCACGCTGGCGACGAAATTGGGGGTGTCGCGCGGCACGGTCACCAACCGGGTCACCAAGCTAGAGGACGCGGGCATTATCGTGGGCTACACCGTGCGGCTACGGCCAGATTCGCAGCCGTCCGAGATCAAGGCGTGGATGAGTGTGGCGGTGGAAGGCAACGAGACCCGCTCCGTCATTGCCAGCCTGCTGGGCGAGCCCGGCGTGGCCACGCTGCACGACACCAATGGCCGCTGGGATCTGCTGGCCGAGCTGCGTGCAGCCAACTTGGCCGAGCTTTCACAGGTATTGGAGCGCATCCGGCTGGTGCGCGGCATCAGCAGCACCGAGACCAGCATCCACCTGCAAACCTACCGCCTGTCATGAGGAGCCCATGAACGACGCCCTTTCCGATCTCGACCGCATCGACCTCAAAATCCTCAACGCCCTGCAAGAGGACGGCCGTATCTCCAACCTCAAGCTGGCGGAAACCGTCACCCTCTCCCCCACCGCCGTGCTGGCGCGGGTGCAGCGCCTCACCAAGGACTGTTACATCCTGGGCTACGAGGCTCGGCTCAACCCGCTGAAGCTGGGTGCCGGGATGATGGTGTTCGTGGAGGTGCTGCTGGACCGAACCACGCCCAATGTGTTTGACGCCTTTAAGGCTGCGGTGCAGGTGTACCCCGAGATCATGGAGTGCCACATGGTGGCCGGCGGCTTTGACTACCTACTCAAAACCCGCATGGCCGACATGACCGCCTATCGTGAGTTTGCCGGCACCGTGCTGTGGCAACTGCCTGGCGTGCGCGAAACACGCACCTACGCCGTGATGGAAGAGGTGAAAAACTCGACGCATTTGCCGCTGCGTTGAACGCTACGCGGACCTGAATCGGGTAGCGGCGTGGGCGTTCAATAGATGGCCATCTACTGCCTTTGGAGGATTTCCAAGGTGCACCGATAGGATGACAATCCGTATGTCGACCACATCCCACACAAAGGAATTTGCCATGCAAGCGTTGTCTCGTGTCCTGAGTGCCGTTGCACTTATCGCCAATACAGGTTTCGCCACGGCGCAGACCATGAAACCCGGTCTCTGGGAGGTCAGCAACAAGATGTCGGGTGGCTCGGGCCAGATGGAAAAAGGCCTGGCCGAGATGCAGAAGCAACTTGCCAACATGCCGCCCGAGCAACGCAAGATGATGGAAGACATGATGGCCAAGCAAGGTGTTGGCATGGGCGCCAGCCCGGGGGCCATGTCCGCCAAAGTGTGCCTGACCAAAGACATGGTGGAGCGCAACGAAGTCGCCACACAGCAGGGGGATTGCCAGACCACCAACTCGTCACGCACGGGCAACACCATGAAATTTTCGTTTGCCTGCTCCAAACCCCCTTCCAGCGGTGAGGGTCAGGTGACCTTTGTGAGCCCTGAGGCTTACACGATGAAGATGGCGATCACCAGTACGGTCAAAGGCAAAGCCGAGAAGATGAACATGGATGCTACGGGCAAATTTTTGTCTGCCGAGTGCGGCAACATCAAGCCCATCGTCATCCCAAAAAAGTAAGTCAGACAGGTCGAGGCCGGCCACCAAAGATGGCGGTGCCCACCCGCACCATCGTGCTGCCAGCGTGAATGGCGGCCTCCATATCGGCGCTCATGCCCATCGAAAGGGTGTCGAGCCCCATATTTTGCGCATTTAGAGCATCAAATAGGGCTTTAGCCCTCATGAACAGTGCGCGAGTAGCTACGAAATCAGGAGCGGGCTCGGGAATGCACATCAAACCCCGCAGACGCAACCGTGGCAAAGTTGCCACAGCCAGCGCCAAATCCGCCACATCGTGCGGCGGTGCGCCCGACTTGTTGGCTCCGCCGTCCACATTTACCTGCAAACAGATCTGCAGCGGGGGCATGTCCGCGGGTCGCTGATCACTCAGACGTTGCGCGATTTTGAGCCGGTCAACGGTGTGTATCCACTGGAAGTTTTCAGCCACTAGACGGGTCTTGTTACTCTGGACAGGCCCTATGCAGTGCCATTCGATGGGCAACTCACGCAACGCGGCCATCTTCTCCACGGCTTCCTGAATGTAGTTCTCGCCGAACGCGCGCTGGCCCGCCGCAAAGGCTTCAGCCACCGCATCGGGCCCGAAGGTCTTGGAAACAGCGAGCAGATTGACGGCATCCGCCGGGCGACCAACGGCGGTGCAAGCGGCCGTTATGCGGGCCCGCACGCCTTGGAGATTGTCGGAAATCATGGTCATAATCAGTCTAGCCTACCAAACCATAGAGGGATTTGTGGACATTACCCAACTGCTGGCCTTCAGCGTCAAGAATAAAGCATCGGACCTGCACCTGTCGGCTGACCTGCCACCCATGATTCGTGTTCATGGTGACGTGCGTCGCATCAACGTGGAACCGCTGGACCACAAGGCCGTTCACGCCATGGTGTATGACATCATGAATGACACCCAGCGCAAGAACTACGAAGAATTCCTGGAGATCGATTTTTCGTTCGAGATTGACGGACTGGCGCGCTTCCGGGTAAATGCCTTCAACCACAACCGTGGCGCGGGCGCGGTGTTCCGGACGATTCCGTCCAAGATCCTGACGCTGGAACAACTGAACGCTCCCAAGATTTTTGGAGACTTGGCCTTAAAGCCCCGTGGCATGGTGTTGGTGACCGGGCCCACGGGCTCGGGCAAGTCCACCACACTGGCCGCCATGGTGAACTACCTGAACGAGACCGAATTTGGCCACATCCTGACCGTGGAAGACCCGATTGAGTTTGTGCATGAGTCCAAGAAATGCCTGGTCAACCAGCGTGAAGTGGGACCACACACGCTCTCGTTTGCCGCAGCCCTGCGCTCGGCACTGCGTGAGGACCCGGACTGTATTCTGGTCGGTGAAATGCGCGATCTGGAAACCATCCGCCTGGCCATGACGGCCGCTGAAACCGGGCACCTGGTGTTCGGCACGCTGCACACGTCCAGCGCCGCCAAAACCATCGACCGGATCATCGACGTGTTCCCGGCAGACGAAAAAGAAATGGTTCGTGCCATGTTGTCCGAGTCGCTGCAGGCCGTCATATCGCAAACCCTGTGCAAAACCAAAGACGGTCAGGGCCGAGTCGCCGCGCACGAAATCATGCTGGGCACCAGCGCCATCCGCAACCTGATCCGCGAAGCCAAGGTGGCACAGATGTATTCCAGCATTCAGACTGGCAACAGCGTGGGCATGCAGACGCTTGATCAGAACCTGACAGACTTGGTCAAGCGCAATGTGATTAGCGCTGCAGAGGCGCGCAGCAAAGCGAAAATTCCGGAAAACTTCCCCGGCTGATAAAAACAAACACACTTCAGGAGTATTTAATGAAGGGAATTCTCGGACTCTTGCGACAGCGGTCCCAATCGGAGCGAACCGGCGAGGAGCAACTCGATTCCGTGATGTTTACCACTGCATTTGCGGACCAGGGTGTAGACCCTTCTCTGCTGGTGCCCTGGGAAGCACGGGCCATTGAGGTAGGCGCAAAAAAACTGAATGCCGAACGGGCGACCAAAGTCCTGCAGACCTTGTGGGCCAAAGACAAATACATGAGCCATCTGGATGACCACGCCATCCACAGCCTGCAGATGTTCTTTGAATTTGCCATCGTTCCAGCCAACCGTGACATCATCCGGCAAGACGAATACGGCAACTTTATGGTGGTGCTGCTCAATGGAAACATTGCTGTAGACCGCCTGCAGCCCTGGGGTGAACGCATGCGGCTGGCAGAAACCCGGCCTGGCGATATTCTGGGCGAAATGTCGCTGCTTGACAGCGGAATTCGCTTTTCGGCCTGCACCACCATCACCGATTGTGAAGTCGCCATTTTGAGCACCGAGGCGATGGACCAGATGATGACGGCAGACCCCTCACTGGCGGCCCGGCTCATCGCCGTACTGGCTCGCAAGCTGTCGCTTCGTCTGCGCGTCGTCAGCGCCAGGCTGAGTGACCGCAAATGATGACTCACCTGAAGCCCGGGAGTAACTGACCTCATGGAACGCGATCAGGCTACAAAATTCATCAATGATCTGCTCAAGTTGATGATCAGCCGCAATGGCAGCGACTTGTTCATCACGGGTGACTTTCCCCCCGCCGTAAAGGTTGACGGCAAAGTCACCAAGGTGTCTCCACAACCCTTGAGTGCCGCGCACACCATGGCCTTGGCCCGTTCCATCATGAACGACAAGCAGGCTGCCGAATTTGAGCGTACCAAGGAATGCAACTTTGCCATTTCACCGACTGGCGTAGGGCGCTTCCGCGTGAATGCATTCATCCAGCAGGGCAAGGTTGGCATGGTGCTTCGGGTCATCCCGGCAGTGCTGCCCACCATCGACAACCTAGGCATGCCGCAGGTTCTGAAAGACGTGGTGACGTCCAAACGTGGTTTATGCATTCTGGTAGGTGCGACGGGCTCGGGTAAATCCACAACTCTGGCGGCCATGGTTGATTGGCGCAACGAGAATTCGTTTGGTCACATCATTACCATTGAAGACCCGGTGGAGTTTGTCCACATGCACAAGAATTGCGTGGTCACCCAACGCGAGGTGGGTCTGGACACGGACAGTTGGGAGATTGCACTCAAAAACACCCTTCGCCAGGCACCTGACGTGATTTTGATGGGTGAAATCCGGGATCGTGAAACCATGGAGCACGCGGTGGCGTTTGCGGAGACCGGACACCTTTGTCTGGCTACACTGCACGCCAACAGTGCCAATCAGGCACTGGACCGCATCATCAACTTCTTTCCTGAAGAGCGGCGCGCGCAGCTGCTTATGGATTTGTCCCTCAACCTGAAGGCACTGGTATCCCAGCGACTGATTCCGATGCAGGATGGCAAAGGCCGTACGGCAGCCGTTGAGATTATGCTCAACACACCGCTGATCTCCGATTTGATCTTCAAGGGCGACGTGTCCGAGATCAAGGAAATCATGAAAAAGAGCCGCAATCTGGGTATGCAGACGTTTGACCAGGCGTTGTTTGATGCCTATGAAAGTAACCTGATCACCTACGAAGATGCGCTGCGCAATGCGGACTCACTGAACGACCTGCGGTTGCAGATCAAGCTCAATAGTCAACGTGGGCGCTCTACCGACCTCGCCGCAGGAACTGAAAACTTTGCCATCGTTTAATTCTCTTGACCACAATCAATCCCAAAACCTACGAATCAACACCGTCGCACAAAGTTGCCTTTCTGGGTCTGGGTGTTATGGGCTATCCAATGGCTGGCCACCTGGCTCGCGCCGGTCATCAAGTCACCGTTTACAACCGGACCGCAACAAAATCAGCTGCATGGTGCGAGGACTTTGCAGGGGCTAACGCGCCAAGAGCCGCCTTGACGCCAAGGGAAGCCGCGGCTGAAAGTGATATCGTTTTCTGCTGTGTCGGCAATGACGATGATCTGCGCGGCGTGACCGGTGGTGCAGATGGAGCGTTTGCCGGCATGAAGCGAGGTGCCATTTTTGTGGATCACACCACGGCTTCAGCCAATGTTGCCCGAGAGTTATCGGTGGCAGCCTTCAAACTGGGTTTGGCGTTTGTCGATGCCCCCGTGTCGGGCGGTCAGGCCGGTGCACAAAACGGTCTCCTCACCGTCATGTGCGGGGGTGAGCAGGCCTCCTTTGATACAGTGCGGCCCGTTGCCATGGCGTTCTCCCGTGCATTCACTCGCTTGGGCGATAGTGGCTCTGGTCAATTGGCCAAAATGGTCAATCAGATTTGCATTGCCGGACTGGTGCAGGGCTTGAGTGAGGCCATCGCATTCGGGCAAAACGCTGGCCTCGACATGAATCAGGTGCTGGAGGTCATTGGCAAAGGCGCGGCACAAAGCTGGCAATTGGACAACCGTGGCAAAACCATGGTGGCAGACCAGTTTGATTTCGGTTTTGCCGTGGACTGGATGCGTAAAGACCTGGGCCTGGTGCTGGATGAAGCCAAAAGGAATGGCTCCCGATTGCCCGTCACGGCCCTGGTCGATCAGTTCTACGCAGACGTGCAGCAAATGGGCGGACGCCGCTGGGATACTTCAAGCCTCATCAAACGCATGAAGTAGGGGGCGCCCTACCCGCGCTCAGATTATTTCTTGGGCGGCTCGGCTGGCGTCAATCCCTGCAGTTCTTCTTCGGTAATGATTTCAAAAACCCGAACGACTTTTTGCACGCCACTGGTACCACGGGCGATATCTGTTGCGCGGGTAGCCTCGCGTTGTGTCACGCGACCCATCAGATAAGTCGTCCCCCGCTCGGTGACGACCTTGAATGCATTCGCAAACAGGTCTTTGGCATCCACCATGCTTGCCTTCACTCGGCCCGTGACGAGCGAGTCGGAGGAACGTTGTGTGAGTGACGAGTTGCCCATCACCTCAATCTCGTTCACGACGGCCTTGACGTTGTCAACCTTGCGTACAACCTGCTCGACCATTTGCTTGTCCTGCGCGCTGGGTACTTCACCGGTGAGCAACACCTGTGTGTTGTAGCTGGTCACGTTGACATGTCCACGTTCGCCCAGGCTGTCACGGATACGGCTGGAGGAACGCAATTCGATCCCCTCGTCGTTCAGGTAGGTCCCGGACGAGCGACGATCCGTTGCAACCAGTCCACCTACGGCAGCACCGCCCACGACTAGCGGAAAACAGGCCGTAAGGGAGGTTGATGCACAACCGGCAATAGCCAGAGAAAGCCAGAATTTTCGATTAGCCAATTTCATATTGAAGTTTCCTGTTCACCCAATAACTGGGCATCAACTGCATCGCAAATGCAATGCAAAGTCAAAACGTGGACCTCCTGAATTCGGGCGATCCGCTCGTGGGGTACGCAAATGTGTACATCTGTATCCCGCAGTGCCTGAGCCATTTTGCCACCACCCCGCCCACTGAGACCCACCACAATCATTTCGCGCTCATGGGCGGCTTCTATGGCGGCCAGCACGTTGGACGAGTTGCCGGCCGTCGAGATAGCCAGCAACACGTCTCCTGCGGCGCCCAGTGCTCGTACCTGACGTGAAAAGACAGCGTCAAAATCGATCTCATCGGCAATACCGGTCAGCAGCGTGCTGTCGCCTGACAACGCGATGGCCCCCAATTCAGGACGCTCGCGTTCAAAACGACCCACGAACTTGGAGGCAAAGCGCTGCGCGTCGGACGCAGAACCGCCATTACCACAAGCCAGCACCTTACCGCCGCTGGTTACGCAAGCCAGCATGGCTTGCACGGCGGCTGCAATGGGTTTGCTGAGGACCTCGGCAGACTGATATTTCAGGTCTGCGCTTTCGATAAAGTGTTGCTGTATGCGCTGCTCAAGCATGGTAGTGATGATAACCGTGCAATACAAAGCGTCTGGTTCACATTTCGTTACGCTTAAACCGCATCAAACGCACCGCGCAGCCACCGGATGCCATCGAGAGAGATGGCATCCAGAACAAAGCGACATGGTGGTCGCTCACACAGACGCATCAGATAGTGCCGGGCAGCAGAAACAAAGCGCCGTTGCTTGATGGGGCCAACGCTGGCTGCTGCACCGCCACAACGGATGTTCAGACGTTTTTTGACCTCTACGAACACGGTTGTGCAGTCACGATCACGCATGATCAGGTCAATTTCACCGCCACCGCGCCCGGGCGTCCGATAATTGCGCTCGATCAGACGCAACCCTGCTTGCTGGAGGTGAAGCAATGCTTCATCTTCGGCACCATCGCCCGCCTGTTTGGTACTGGGGGGTGTTGTCCATCGCCCTGAACATAGGAATTATTGAGTGACTACTGCCTACGCCCAAGCCCTGGCTGCTGCCCGAGACGCGGCTTCAAACCAGCAATATCCGCAAGGCGCTCTGTACGTGGTGGCAACACCGATTGGCAACCTTGCAGACGTGACGTTGCGCGCACTGCACGTGCTGAACATGGCTGACACCGTTGCCTGCGAAGACACCCGCCACACGCAAACCCTGCTGCGTGCCTACGGGATCGACAAACCTTCGTCAAAGCTGCTTGCGGTTCATCAACACAACGAGGCCGAGGCTGCCGGGACAGTCATTGACAGGCTAAGGCAAGGCCAGCGCGTGGCCTACGTGAGTGATGCGGGTACCCCGGCGATCAGCGATCCTGGCGCCCGGCTGGTAGCGGCCGTTCAGGCAAGTGCTTTGACCGTCGTCCCAGTACCGGGCACCAGCAGCATCACAGCGGCGTTAAGCGTAGCGGGCATTTCTGACGTTGCTGGATCACCTGCAGGCACTTTCATTTTTGTGGGGTTCCTTGCGTCCAAGGCAACGGAGCGGACGGCTGCTGTCGAAGCGCTGGCCGGAGAGCCTCGTTGCATCGTCCTGTTGGAGGCTCCTCACCGGATCGAAGCACTCGCGGCGGCCTTGTCGGCGCTGGGAAGCAGGCACATCACCATCGGGCGGGAGCTGACCAAGCAGTTCGAGGAAATCACCACCATCAGCACAGGTGATTTTCCGGGCTGGCTGGCAGCCCAGCCGAATCGTTCCCGTGGCGAGTTTGTACTGGTTTTGCACCCCACACAGGTTGAAGCAAGGCCGAATCAGGACCAGCGGATATTGAAGTTGTTACTGGCCGAACTACCGTTGAAAACGGCTGTGAAACTAGCAGCAGACATCACTGGTGCACCGAAAAACACCTTATATGATGCCGCTCTGGCGTTGAAAAAAAGCGAAGCCTGACGCAGCTCAGCAGCCAATCACCGTTCCTTGAGATACGGCTTGCCGAGCGCTTGTGGCGCAACAGCCTTGCCAATAAAGCCCGCCAGCAACACCACGGTCAACAGATAGGGCAGCGCCTGAATCGCCTGCACGGGAACCTCGCCAATACCCGGCAAAGTCACTCCCTGCAGACGGATGGCAACGGCATCCAGAAAACCAAACAGCAGACACGCCCAGAAAGCGCCAATCGGATGCCATTTGCCAAAAATCATGGCCGCCAGTGCCATGAAGCCTCGTCCAGCAGTCATGTTCGGCACGAACGACGCGTTTTGAGCCAGCACCAGGTAGCTACCCGCCAAACCGCACAACAAACCATTCAGCGTGAGCGCAGCGTAGCGCATGCCTTTGACCGATACGCCCGCGGCGTCCACCATGTGCGCGTTTTCACCCACAGCGCGCAGGCGCAAACCAAAACGGGTCCGATACAGCAACCACCAGACTGCGGGCACCAGCAGCAATGTGCAATACACCATGATGTTGTGGCTGAGCAAGCCTTCTCCTACGATGGTGCCCAATACTGGGATACCCTGCAACTTCGCAACCAACCCCGGCATGATGGTCAGCAGCCGAACCTCTGCACTGACCGCTGGAGTCTGTCCGCCCTGATGAAACCAGGCGATACCAAGCACAATAGTCATGCCCGCTGCAATGATGTTGATAGCCACTCCCGAGACCACCTGGTCACCGCTGTTGCTCACGCAGGCGAACCCATGCAGCCACGACAACACCACGGTCACACCCATGGCTACCAGCAAGGCCAATGCAGTGGAGCCCGTGGTGACGCCCACCGTGCCAGCCGTGAAAGCTGCGATCAGCATTTTTCCTTCCAGCCCGATATCGATAACACCGGAGCGTTCCGACAGTAATCCCGCCAATGCACACAGAATGAGCGGTGTTGAAACCCGCAAGGTGGAAGCCAGCAGAGCGCCAATCAGGGCGTCATCCATGTGATGCTCCCGGTTCTTCCTTATGGCGTGATCGTGACAGGAGGCTCACAAGGCTCACGGCTCCCTTGTTGACCCAGGGCGCTATGACGTAGGCCATGGCGCCTGAGAACAAAACGATGAATCCTTGCAACATCACCACCATATCGCGGCTGAACCCTCGGATCTCGAAGCTGACCTCAGCTCCGCCCTGAAACAGCGCCCCAAACAACACACTTGCCAACACAATGCCAATCGGATGATTCCGCCCAATCAAGGCAACGGCAATCCCCGTGAAGCCGGCACCACTGACAAATTCGAGCAACAGCTTGCCATTAACGCCAGCGATCTCGTTCATACCCACCATGCCGGCCAGCGCGCCCGAAAAACCCATGGCAATCATGACCTGATGTTTGGGTTTGATACCAGCATACGCCGCTGCATTGGCGCTAGACCCGACCGCACGAAGCGCGTAGCCCATCCGGGTGTGCCAGAGCAGAAAATAGACGCCCACTGCAGCCAGCAAGGCCAGGAAAAAGCTGATGTTCAGCGGCGAAGCTGGCCAATCGCGCCCCAGCCAACCCAGGAAGTCGCGCATACTGGTGAGTTTGGCCGAAGGTCCGAACACGGAGCTTTCAACCGACATGGAACCGGGCGGCTTCAGGTGGTTGACCAGCAAATAAACCAGCAAGGTACTGGCCAGAAAGTTGAACATGATTGTGGTGATCACCACGTGGCTGCCACGATAAGCCTGCAAGTAGGCAGGCACCGCGGCCCAGGCTATGCCAAAAACAATGCTCGCCATCAGCATCACGGGCAACACCACCCATGCTGGTTGGCTATAGGACAGCCACAACGCCACCAGCCCAGCGCCCAGCCCCCCCATGATGGCCTGCCCCTCACCACCAATGTTGAACAATCCACCGTGAAAGGCCACCGCCACGGCCAGACCAGTGAAAATGAATGTTGTGGTGTAGTACAGCGTGTAACTCAAACCGCGCGGCGTACCAAATGCCCCACGGATCAAGAAGGTCAGCACATCAACCGGGTTTTGACCAACCAGCGCCACCACCGCACCCGCAGCCAGCAGCGCCACTAGGAGGTTGACCACAGGCAGCACACCCAGTTCGACCCAACGCGACATGGGCTGGTTCGCGCTCATGTGGCACTTCCCAACATGAGCATGCCCAATTTGGACTCGGTGCATTGGTCAATTGGTAACTCGCCGGTAACCCGTCCCTGGTTCAACACAATGACCCGATCCGAGAGCGCCAGAATTTCATCCAGTTCGCTGGATACAACCAGCACCGCACATCCTGCATCACGCATGGAACGCAACTGCGAATAAATGAACTCGATGGCACCAATATCTACACCTCGGGTGGGTTGCCCCACCAGCAGCACTTTGGGCGCCTGCCCCAATTCCCGCGCCAGCACCAGTTTTTGCTGATTGCCACCCGAGAAACTGGCGCTGAGCAACCGGTCATTTCGCGGACGCACATCAAACCGCTCCATCATGTCCACCGTGGCCTTGCGCATGTCGTCACGGCGCATCCAGCCTGCATGGCAATACTGTGGTAACCACTCATAGCCCAAAACGGCGGACTCCCAAGCCTCGAAACTCATTACCATTGCCCGCTCGTGCCGGTCCTCCGGAACATGGGCTACACCCAGTTTGCGGGCCGTGCGGGGGTCCATCCACGCGCCCGCATCAAACGAAGTGCCGCCCACCTCCATATGTCCTTCTTGCGGAGCCAGCAGACCGGACATCACTTCCAGCATCTCGCTTTGGCCATTACCCGAAACCCCTGCAATACCCACAATTTCGCCCGCCTTCAGGCTCACGTCCAGCCCATGCAAACGAGTCACTTTCAATGCGTCACGCACCACCACACCCTTGACCTGCAGGAGCACATCGCCAGCTGGTTTGCTGGCATCACCCTGGCGACCCATGTGTACCTTACGCCCCACCATGGCCTCAGCCAGACTTTCAATGGATGTTTGCGCGATGGCTACTTCCTGCACCACACGGCCACCCCGCATTACCGTCACATGGTCGCACAGGCGCATGACTTCCTTGAGTTTGTGCGTGATCAACAGGATGGTGGTGCCCTGCTCCCGCAGCCGGGATAACACGCCAAACAGCTGCTCGGTTTCCTGCGGTGTCAGTACGGCCGTCGGCTCATCGAGAATCAGGATTTTGGCGCCGCGGTAAAGGGCTTTCAGAATCTCCAGTCGCTGCCTGTCCCCCACGGGCAGACTGTCCACTTGTGCATCAAGCTCCACCTTCAAACCAGTGGAGTCGATCAACTCCTTGAGCTTGCTCCGAACGGTACCTTCGGAACGCGAAAGTAGAAAACTGGACTCTGCGCCCAGCATCACATTTTCCAGCGCAGTCAGCGTATCCACCAGCATGAAATGCTGGTGGACCATGCCGATGCCCAAGGAAATCGCGTCATGGGCATTGCGGATCACCGCTGCACGCCCTGCCACCTTGATCGTGCCGGTGTCAGCTGTGTAAAAACCGTACAGAACCGACATCAAGGTGCTCTTGCCAGCACCGTTTTCGCCCACGATCCCGTGAACGGTCCCAGCCATAACTTTTAAATCAACTTCACTGTTGGCCTGCACCGCACCAAAGCGTTTGTCGATGCCCAGCATCTCTACGGCTATGCCAGACACGTTGGCGCTACCGACATCAAAGGTCGGCGCGGCTTGGGTAGTCGTCATGCGGTCAAAGTCAAAAAGACCAGAAGCGGATCCCCGGCCCTGGTCTGCTTGTGCCCTTTCGCCTCAGTCTCAGTATTTGCAGGCGTTATCGGCCATGTAGTCAGCCACTTTGATTTTGCCGCTGATGATGTCAGCCTTGGCAGCTTCCACTTTGGCCTTCATGTCTTCTGTCACCAGCTTGGCGTTGTTGTCGTCCATCGCGTAATCAACGCCGCCTTCTTTCAGGCCAAGAACGGAAACGCCGGGCGTGTGGCCTTTGGCCACGTTATAGACCGCGACGTCCACTCGCTTGAGCATGGACGTCAGCATGGTGCCGGGCTGAATGTGGTTCTGATTGCTGTCGACGCCGATTGCCAGCTTCTTGCCATCTTTAGCGGCCTGATACACGCCCATGCCCGTACCACCAGCAGCTGCGAACACGACATCAGCGCCTTTGGAGAATTGGGCTTTGGCCAACTCGCCACCCCGTGCAGGATCGTTCCATGCTGCACCCGTGGTGCCAGTCATGTTGGCAAAAACCTGTGTTTTGGGTTTTGCAAACTTGGCGCCTTGCTCGTAGCCGCACTGGAATTTGCGTATCAGCGGAATGTCCATGCCACCCACAAAACCGACTTTGCCCGATTTGCTGGCCAGGGCTGCCATGGCGCCAACCAGGAAACTGCCTTCCTGCTCCTTGAACACTACCGACTGCACGTTGGGCTGATTGACAACCATGTCAATGATGGCGAACTGCAAATTCGGAAAGTCTTTGGCTACTTTTTCGATGCTCTCTGCCTGACCGAAACCGATACCGATGATCGGGCTGGCACCACGCTCAGCCATGCGGCGGATTGCCTGCTCGCGCTGGGATTCATTGGCGATTTCGAACTCAAGGTAAGTTTTTCCGGTTTCCTTCTTCCACAGCTCCATGCCGTCGTAGGCAGCCTGGTTGAACGATTTGTCAAACTTGCCACCCATGTCAAAAATGATGGCTGGCTCAGGTGCGGCAGGGACTGGCGCAGCCGCTACAGGGGCGGATGCTGGTGCGGCGGCAGGTGCAGGCGCTGCCTCCTCTTTTTTGCCGCAGCCAACAAGTGCTGTTGCCAGCACAACTGAAATCAGGCTCAATGTGGGTTTGAGTTTCATGTTCATAGGTTCTTTCGGTTTTTCAGAAAAGGGGGAGCAAATTTAAGATGCGGTATGAAGAATAACTGATTCAAGCTTGATCGACAATGATCCCATCATGACGTCAGTCCTCACCGACACCCACACGACAGCACTTGACTGGCGGGCTTTGCCGAAGGTTTTGCTGCACGAACACCTCGACGGTGGCCTTCGCCCGCAAACCCTGCTCGACCTGTGCAGGGCGCAGAACCTGGCAGTACCCGCTGAAGATGCCAACGCGCTGGCAGCCTGGATACAGGCCAATGCCAATTCAGGGAGCCTGGAACGCTACCTGCAGGGTTTTGCGTTGACAGTCGCCGCCATGGCGTCACCGCAAGCCTGTGAACGCGCGGCATTTGAAGCGGCGGAAGATGCGCGACTGGACGGCTGTGTGCTGGCCGAGTTCCGAATGGCACCTCTTTTGCTGGAAGCATTTGGCTTGGCGGGGGAAGTCGTCGTGGAAGCCCTGGCACGTGGTTTGGCTCGAAGCCCCCTGCCCTGCGGCTTGATTGTCTGCGCCATGCGCATGGAGAGCCCGCAGGAAACCGCCCGTGCCGCCCGGCTGGCCGCACGGTACAAGGGCCAGGGGGTGATTGGTTTTGACATTGCCGGCGCGGAACGGGGCTTTCCGCCGGGGCTTCATGCCGACGCTTTTGCCATTGCCGGCGAAGCGGGTCTGGGTCTCACCTGCCATGCGGGCGAAGCCGATATTGGGGCGCGTGTGCTGGAAGCAGCAGCGGTGGGCGCCACGCGCATTGGCCACGGTGTCAACATCATGCTGCCGCCGGGTGCGCACGGCCAGTCGGAACAAGTGAAGGCGGCCCGGGAGCTGGGCCTGCATTTCGAAGTGTGTCCCACCAGCAATGTACACACAGGCGCGGTGGCGTCGCTGGCTGCGCACCCGATTGGCGCCATGGTGCGGGCCGGGCTGTCGGTATCCTGCTCAACAGACAACCGGCTGATGTCCGGTGTGACACTCAGCCAGGAGCTTCAAGCGATACACGACATCCACGGCATCACCCTCGCCCAAATCGGGAACATGATGTGTCAGGCTGCGGAGGCTTCCTTCATGCCCGCCGACGTCCGCATGGCCGCGACGCAGGTCATGAGCCGCTGGGACAGCCAATCGCGCGATCTCTAGGCTGGTTTGCTGGCCGACAAAGCCTCGTATTCACCGGCAACAGCCGCCGCCAGCCGCGCGTTGTTCAGCACCAGCTGGATATTGGACGACAGGCTGTTGCCGCCGGTCAATTCGTTCACCCGAGCCAGCAAAAAAGGGGTTGATTCCTTGCCGCCAATGCCCTGCTGCTGCGCCTCCCTCAAAGCTTGCTCAATCGCGCCATCGATGGCGGTGCGTGGCATGGCAAAGGCTTCGGGTATCGGGTTGGCTACCACCATGCCGCCGTGCAGGTTAATCGCCCACTTCGCATGCATGACCCGGGCGATGTCTACCGCGGTATCGAGCTGGTAGTCCACCTTAAACTCACTGTCGCGCGTGAAAAACGCCGGCAGCCACGGCGTCTGGTAGCCCACCACCGGTACGCCATGGGTTTCCAGATACTCCAGTGTTAGACGCAAATCGAGGATGGATTTGGCTCCGGCGCATACCACTGCCACGGGTGTCTGCGCCAACTCCTGCAAGTCGGCCGACACGTCAAAACTCTGCTGCGCACCGCGATGGACACCGCCAATGCCGCCAGTGGCAAACACACGAATGCCCGCCATGGCCGCGATGATCATGGTCGAGGCCACCGTGGTGGCGCCGGTAGAGCCTGATGCCACGATGAACGGGATGTCCCGGCGGCTGACCTTCACCACGCTGCGCCCGGTCTGGCCCAACGTTTCAATTTCCGCAGCGGTGAGCCCGGCTTTCAGGCGACCCTTGACGATGGCAATGGTCGCCGGCACGGCGCCGTATGCCCGCACTTCAGCCTCAACTTGCAGGGCCGTCGCCACGTTTTGCGGATACGGCATGCCGTGCGAAATGATGGTGGATTCCAGCGCGACCACAGGGCGCCGCTGGGCAATGGCCTGGGCCACGTCGGGGTGAATGTCGAGATAGGGATTGGTCATAAAGGCAAAGACTCAGCGAAGCAGTTGTTCAACAGAAACCACGGACAGGCTCGGGTGATTGGCCAGAGCTGACGTGACGGTCAGCGCCGCGCACCCCATCGCAAATGGAATGGCGTCAGGCAGGGTCTGGTGATTCAGGAAGCCGTGCACCACACCGGCCATCAGCGCATCGCCTGCCCCAGTAACGCTCACCACCTCGGCAACCAGCGCGTGTTGCCAGCCTTCACCTGCATCCTTGTCGCTCCAGTAAACACCCCGCTCACCCAGACTCACGATGACTTGCTGGACGCCCCGCGCATGCAACCAGCGCGCGGCCTGCTCGATGGACTCATCGGTATCCACCGGCGAGCCGCAAAGGGCTTGCGCCTCCAGCCGGTTGACCTTGAGCGTATGCACCTGGCCCAGCCATGGCAGGATGCGCTGGCATTTGAAGGCGGACACACAGTCCACAAAAACCGGTGTGGTCTGACGCTGCGCAAACAGCCAGGCCAGTGCGTCCGGCATCAGGTTGCAGTCCACCACCATTGCGGCGGCGTGGCGCACCCGGTCCGTGTTCGCGGCCAGCCGCTCGGGCGTGATGCGCTCCAGAATGCGCATGTCGTTCACCGCCACTGCCATGTCGCCGTCGGGGCCATGCAGCGATAAATAGGTGGAGGTTGATTCACCTGCCAGCACCCAGCAGCCCTGCACGTCCACACCCGCTTTCTGGGTCGATTCCAGCAGGCTTCGGCCATATAAATCGTCGCCCACCGCGGTAATCAGACGGGTATCGTTGCCCAGACGCGCCAGGTTATCCGCCACGTTGCGCGCAACGCCACCGGGTGCGCAACGAATTTGCCCGGGGTTGGAGTCGCCCGCCACGAGCACTCGTTCGGTCGCACCAGAAATATCCATGTTGGCGCCGCCCAGCACCAGCACAAACTGCTGGCGGGCCAAGACGTAACCTTTGCCCAGAATGTGCCCCTTCTGGGTCAGATTCATGATGTGGCCCGCCACCGCAGGGCGACTAATGCCCAGGCGATCCGCCAGTGCCTGCTGGGCAATCAGCGGCTCATCGCGCAGGATGGCCAGGATTTGTTGTTCGCGTTCAGTCACAAACAAAAGTATATATTACAAACTTATGTTTGTTCGCCTCAAAAGCGCATCGACAGCTATTGCGCTCTTCAAATAATGGCTACTCCCGGATAACTGATGCGGGCTGGAGGCCAATTTCACGCAAAAAAGACGCTTTTCATAGCCCGGAAGCCCCAAAGAAGCAGCTCAGGCTGGCCACGAGGGTTAACCGAAAACGCAGCGGCAACCAGCCTTCCAGGTGATAGCGCCCATAAAGCCGCCGATCAACCGCGTAACAGATCAGTAGCAACACGCCCAGCACCACCAGCCCGGCCCAAGGCGGCATGATAATCGCAATCCAAGCCAGCAACGCGGGAATGATGCCCCAAAGGTAAGGGAACAGATCCCCGTCCTGGCCCTCGCGCATGGCCAGGCCCCAATGGATACCACCCAGAAAACTGGCGATGGTAGCCGCGTACCCGGCGAGTGCCAGCATGACAAACGGCAATGCCGAAGCCTCCACCAGCCAGATCAGCGCCGCGCCAAAAATAAACGGAATCAAGCCCGCATAACCCAGGCGCAAGGCCCAGGGCGGCGGGTTGGCTTTGAACGGGGAAAACTGCAAAACAACTCTCCTAGCGGGTGAAGCGCCAAGCGTATCACCCGCGAGCCCCGCCGCAAGCCCCGTTTACACGGTGTCGCCCGTCATTCAATAGCCAGTCGCTGGGCGCTGCCGCCCGTTTTCTTGGGCAAGGTCAACGTCAGCAGGCCGTTGTCGTATTTCGCTTTCGAGCTGCTCAGATCAAAGTCTTGCGGCAACTGGAAGCTGCGCGAAACCGCCCCGTAATAGCGCTCGGTACGCAGACTTTTTTCGTCCTTGCTCTGCGAATCCTGCTGTTTGACTTCAGCACGCACAGTCACCACATTGCCCTCAAGCGACACGTGAATGTCTTCCTTGCTAACGCCGGGCACCTCCGCCTGCACGGTATAGGCCTTGTCGTTTTCCTTGACGTCAATCTTGATGCTCGCAGGCGTGGGCAGCGGGTCACCATGCAGCGGCTTCACATAAAACCCGGGAGCCACGTCTCGGAAAAAGTCGTCAAACAGGTTGCCTCGGCTGATCAATGAATTCATGTTCAAACTCCTTCATGCACGGTTGAGGCAGCGCCAACCCGGCGCCGCCATAACCTTTATGTAGGTAGCGACCCCGCAGTCTTCAAGACGGGGGAGAACAGAGTTTGATCTGCGTCAAAAGCCAGGCGTCAGGCGCCCAGCCGGGTGATCAACGCAGGCGCAAGAACCGGCGGCTGGTCCGCAATGTGGATGAGGGGTAGCAGCGCCTGTTGTGCCATGCGCGCAGCAGCAGCGTCCGCGGCGTGCACGGTCGCGATCACATCACCCACCTCCAAGCGCTGCCCGGTCTGCACAAACTGGGTAAATCCCACGCTGGCGTCCACCGCGTCGCTGGCTCGGTGCCGGCCGCCACCGAGCTCGATGATCAGCAAACCGATGTCGCGCGTTGCCATCCCTGAGACCCATCCTGCGCGGGTCGCCAGCACCGGAACCTGTACCGGAGCCGCAGGCAGGTAGTGGGCGGGTCGTGTAATCAAGTCTGCCGGGCCGCCCAGCACCGTCACCATCCGTGCGAAATGTTCCAGCGCACGGCCACTGCTTAAAGCGGCGTCCACCTGTAGCAAAGCCTGCGTGTGATCGCTAGCCAGCTTCCCGATCAGCAACAACTCGGCACTGAGCGTGCGTGTGATGTCCAGCAGGCGCGGCTCCTGCCGCTCCCCCTTCAAAAACGCAATGGCCTCCACCATTTCAACCGCGTTGCCGCAGCTGTCGCCCAACACCTGGTTCATATCGGTGATCCAGGCGCGCGTGGGCAAACCCGCGCCATTGGCGACCTTCACCAGCGACGTGGCCAGCTCAACTGCCATGCTGCTGGATGCGGCAAACGCGCCGTTGCCGGTTTTAACATCCATCACCAGCCCCTGCAAACCCGCGGCGAGCTTCTTGGACAGGATGCTGGCCGTGATCAACGCCACGGATTCCACCGTACCGGTGACGTCCCGAATGGCATACAGCCGCCGGTCCGCCGGGGCCAGCTCAGCAGTCTGCCCGATGATGGCGCAGCCTGCGGTTTGAAGGGCGCGGCGCAACAGCGCGGTGTCGGGCGTGCTGCAGTAGCCGGGAATGCTGTCGAATTTGTCGAGCGTGCCACCGGTGTGACCCAAACCGCGACCCGAAATCATCGGTACAAAACCGCCACACGCAGCGACGATAGGCGCCAGCATCAGGCTTACCTTGTCGCCCACACCGCCGGTGGAGTGTTTGTCCAGAATCGGGCCGGGCAGATGGGCGCTGGCCCAGTCCATCACCATGCCGGAACGGGTCATGGCCTGCGTCAGGCCAATGGTCTCGGCCGGATTCATGCCCTTGAGGAACATCGCCATGGCCATCGCGGCTGCCTGGCCTTCGCTCCAGGAGGTGTCCACCAGGCCCTGCACAAAGGCGTCGATCTGCGCACGCTCTAGCACAAGACCATCACGTTTGTGGCGGATGATTTCCTGCGCGAGCATGGTTAGCCTCAGTAGGTGCCTGCAGCGCCAGTGGGTGGTGCATTTTTCCCGCCCAAAATCGCTTCAATGTCTGACAGAATACTGCTGGCACCGATTCGAAACCGTTTCGGGTTCAGCGCCTGCGGCCCCAGGTATTCACTGCACAGCGCCATGTAGGTCGTGGCTTCAGCGACCGTGCGGATGCCGCCTGACGGCTTGAAGCCAACGCGACCGGCCGTGGCCGGGTCCGCAGCTGCCTGTTCAACAATGGCCGCCAGCATGGTGCGGGCTGCTTCAGGTGTTGCGCTGACAGGAGTTTTGCCGGTACTGGTTTTGAGGAAGTCGGCACCGGCGTCCAGACTCAGGTGAGAGGCGCGCGCAATCAGCCGCGAATCCTTCAGTTCGCCGGTTTCCAGAATGATTTTGAGCGTCAACCCCATACAAGCCTTTCGCACAGCAGCCAGCAGTTGCGCCACCACCGCTTCGTTCCCGGCCAGCAACTGCGCATAAGGAAGCACCACGTCCACTTCCTGCGCGCCGCTTTGCACGATGTTGTCGGTGTCGCGCACGGCACGCTGAACGTCCGCACTCCCATCCGGAAAATTCGCTACCGCCGCCACCGAAATGTGAGCCGGCAACTGGCTTCGCGCAAACGCGGCCAGGTGCGGCCACACACACACGGCCGCCACCGGGCCAAAAGGGCCTTGCGCACGCTCACACAGGCGGGAAATGTCGGCCCGCGTGTCCTGATCGTTCAGGCTGGTGAGGTCCAGACATGCCAGCGCCAGCCGGGCACTCGCCACCGGGTCAGCGTTCCAGGAAGGGTTCAGCGGCGCGTTCATGTTGTGGAAGTATGGGCCGGGATCGTCATGTGTTCGATGATGTCGGCCAGCACCTGGCTGGCCACTGCGCCGCCCGCTTGCGCTTGCGACAGAGTGTGGGCGTGGCTCAGGTGCTCAGCAGAGAGTCCTGCACCCATGTTAGTGATGAGCGACAGTGCCAGCACCCGCATGCCGGCATGGCGCGCCAGAATGGTCTCCGGCACCGTGCTCATGCCCACGCTATCCGCCCCCAGCTGCACCATCATCCGTATTTCGGCTGGCGTTTCAAACTGCGGGCCAAAAGCCCATGCGTAGACCCCCTCCTTCAACACAACGCCGCGTCGAGCGGCAATGGCTTTGGCCTGCTCGCGCAAGTTGGGGTCGTAGGCATCCACCATGGAGACAAAACGCTCCGATCCCAACTCGCCTACCAGTGGCGAACGCTGCGGGAAATTGATGTGATCGGTAATCACCATCAGGCTTTGCGGCGGGATGCCGGGGCGCAGGCTGCCCGCTGCATTGGTCTGCACCAGCACCTCGCAACCGAGCGAGCGGAGCACGAGCATGGGTGTCTTCATGCCGTCCACCGCCCCGGTTTCATAACCATGTTTGCGCCCGCTCATTACGGCAACGTCCTGCGCACCTATCCGACCCAGCCACAGCTCACCGGTGTGCCCGGCGACGGTGGCGTGGGGGAACCCGTCCAGCGCGGAATAGGGAATGCGAATGGCGTCCTGCACCTGCTGCGTCACATCACCCCAGCCGGAACCCAGCACCACCGCCATCCGCGGTTTGAAGCCAGGCGCGCTACGCTGGATGGTACGCAGGGCCGGCAGATCGCTCATGGCGAATGCAAGTGATCGGGACCGAAACTGTCAGGCAGCAATTGCACCAGCGTGTAGCGCGGGCCCAGTGCGTTTTCGTTGGCAGTGAAAATGGGCGTATCGGGAGCGCAAAACTCGCGCAGTTTTTGCCGACAACCGCCGCAGGGTGTGATCCAGGCGCCGCCCGTTCCAAAAACCAGCACGGCCTGCGCCCGCTTGCCACCGGACAGTACCATCGCACTGAGCGCACCGGCTTCGGCGCAAACGCCTTCGGGATACGCGGCGTTTTCCACGTTGCAACCGGCGTGGATGTTGCCCTGGTCATCCAGCACTGCGGCACCCACCAGAAACGTCGAATAGGGTGCGTAGGCTTTCAGACGCGCCGCTCTGGCTGCGTGCAGCAACGCTTGCTGTTGGCTTTCAGTCAGCGTGTGAGCAGCCATTATTTGGTACCTTGGATAGAGATTGCATAGGTGAAACCAATCACTCGCGACCATGATACTGCTGAGG
>JAKQJK010000005.1 GCA_029561195.1 Pseudomonadota bacterium | reverse complement strand
ACGCGCACTTGTTTGACGCGGGCTTCGATGTCAGCAGCAGCGCCGTTGCCGTCGATGATCATGGTGTTTTCCTTGCCCACTTCGATGCGCTTGGCTTGGCCGAGGTCAGCCAATGTCACTTTTTCCAGCGACATGCCCACTTCTTCAGCGATGACCTTGCCGCCCGTCAGGATGGCGATGTCTTCCAGCATGGCCTTGCGACGATCGCCAAAGCCGGGAGCCTTGACAGCCACAACCTTCAGGATGCCGCGAATGGTGTTGACCACCAGCGTAGCCAGGGCTTCGCCTTCGACGTCTTCTGCAATGATCAGCAGAGGACGGCCAGCTTTTGCCACGGATTCCAGCGTCGGCAGCAGGTCACGGATGTTGCTGATCTTCTTGTCGTACAGCAGCACAAACGGGTTGTCCAGCAGAGCGGCTTGCTTCTCTGGGTTGTTGATGAAGTAAGGTGACAGGTAGCCACGGTCAAACTGCATGCCTTCAACCACGTCGAGCTCGGACTCGAGTGATTTGCCGTCTTCAACGGTAATCACACCTTCTTTGCCGACCTTGTCCATCGCATCAGCAATGATCTTGCCGATGGTTTCGTCGCTGTTGGCGGAGATAGAGCCAACTTGTGCGATTTCCTTGGAGGTGGTGGTGGCTTTGGAAGCTTTCTTCAGCTCGGCAACCAGGGCGGTTACAGCCTTGTCGATACCGCGCTTCAGGTCCATCGGGTTCATGCCGGCGGCAACATACTTCATGCCTTCGCGGATGATCGACTGGGCCAGCACGGTAGCGGTGGTGGTGCCGTCTCCAGCGATGTCAGAAGTCTTGGAAGCTACTTCCTTGACCATCTGCGCACCCATGTTTTGCAGCTTGTCCTTGAGTTCGATTTCCTTGGCCACGGACACACCGTCCTTGGTCACGGTAGGGGCGCCGAATGAGCGCTCCAGCACCACATTGCGGCCTTTAGGGCCCAGGGTTACCTTGACGGCGTTGGCCAGGATGTTCACACCCTCGACCATGCGTGCGCGGGCTTCGCCGCCGAAAATTACGTCTTTTGCTGCCATGTTATGACTCCAGATTCAGTTGATTGATAAGACTTGAAGTGATTGAGAAATTACTTCTCAACGACTGCGAACAGGTCGTCTTCTTTCATGACCAACAGCTCGTCGCCGTCAACCTTGACGGTCTGGCCGCTGTATTTGCCGAACAGCACGCGGTCACCGATCTTCACGGTCAATGCGGCCAGTTCACCCTTGTCGTTGCGCTTTCCAGGACCTACGGCCAGCACTTCACCTTGATCAGGCTTCTCTGCAGCGCTGTCAGGAATGACGATGCCAGATGCGGTTTTGGTTTCGTTTTCCACACGTTTGACGATCACGCGATCGGCGAGAGGGCGAAGTTTCATAGGATCTCCTTGAGTTTTTGAAACAGGGTTGATAAATCAAAAACACCAACTCATTGAGCAAGTTGGCGTTCATTAACTTAAGGTTCTGGATGCTGCTAGCACTCATAACCATAGAGTGCTAATGATAATGGTTTTCCGCTGGTTTTCAAGGCCCGGCGGACGTGCCAGGGCCAAAAAAAACCTTTATCCCATTCGGGAAATACAAAAAAACATACGGCGGCGAGTTAACAACTGGATACAAATTAACGGAAAGATCGATCAGTATTCGTTAATAATTTGGGAAATAATCCCAAAAATAGCAAAGTAAAACTCAGGAGTCAATATGAGCGCAGCCCTGATCACCAACACAACGGACGCAACTTTTGAAACAGACGTTCTGCAATCCAGTGGCCCTGTGCTGGTGGACTGCTGGGCCACTTGGTGCGGACCCTGCAAAGCCATTGCGCCATTGCTCGACGAAGCTTCCCTGAACTATGACGGCAGGCTCAAAGTCGTCAAGATCAATGTTGACGAAAACCGATTGATTCCAGCCAAACTGGGTGTTAGGGGTGTTCCTACACTCTTGATTTTCAAGGGCGGCGAGCTTAAGGCAACTAAGGTGGGGTCAGTTACCAAGGCACAGCTGACAGCGTTGATTGACGGCCAGTTGTAAGGCGATTCAGGAGTCAGACATCATGAACGTATTGGCGCTGCCCACTTTTCGTCTTCCGGACAACATCTGCATTCCGCAAGCCCAACCGCAGATCTTGGGGGCTGTGACGCTAACCTCCCCCGGGCTTGATGTCATGACTGATCTGGCTCTGGTGAAAGCTTCTACGATTGACCCTGAGACAACCCTTTCCCGAGCGGAGCAGGTGATGATTCACCAGGGCATTCGACTGCTATTTGTAGTCAGTAACTTCCCGTGTGTGGAGGGACTGATCACCGCCAGTGACCTCATTGGTGACAAGCCAATGCGCCTGGTCAATCAACGCAATATTCATCATGACGATCTTTGCGTAGCCGATGTAATGACAGAGTTGCCCCAACTCGATGCACTGGATTTCGACAACCTGAAATCAGCCAACGTGGGGCAGGTAATTGCCACGTTCCAGAAATTCGGCCGCAAACATCTACTGGTCGTGCAAAACGCAACCGTCACCTCACCCGCGCGTATTCGGGGCGTGATATCGCTCACCCAGCTCGAGCGTCAACTGGGTAAAACCGTGGTGACCACCGAAATCGCCACAACCTTTGCAGAGATTGAGAAGGCGCTGCTCTGAGTTGAATGAAGGCAGAACGGAGTCAGGCTCTGTGGATCGATTCGAATGAAAAACTTCATATCCCGTCTGACAACTACCCTCATGGGTTTTCTGGACGAATGGCTTTCGGATCCCGAAATCGAAGAGCTCGTCACAGATATACGGCAAGCGATGCTTGATTGCATGTCGGTGCATCTGGCCAGCGAAGACAACCGGCCGCTTATCTGGAACAAGGTGTTTTATGCATCAAGCCTTCAAACGTTGTGGTATTTGCGCACGGACTTGATGGCCTTCTTGTGTGGGCACTGCGGTGAGATTCTGGCCCGCGAAAAGCTGGCGGCCATCTCCGAAAAATTCAGGAGTGCTTTGCCAGCCGATCAAATGCCGAAGCCAGGGCCGTTCAGCCACTGATTTTTGGGCGCCTGTCTATCTGCTCTGCAAATTGCCTTTGCCGTGAACTCAATCAACCCTTCCATTCACAGAAGCATGCAGCGCCACTTGATAGATGCCCGGCTCGCTGCGGGGTTCACGCAAAGGGAGTTTGCTGAAAAAATAGGCAAACATCAATCCCACGTGTCCAAAGTCGAATCGGGTGTACGCCGCCTCGATGTTGTGGAATTCATCGCCTGGATACGCGCCCTGGAACTGAACCCAGCTGCATTGTTTTCAGTGCTTACAGCAGAGTTTGATGCACGGCCCAATCGCCCTCGACGTGGTCAGAAGAATCCCGCTCGACAGGCGTGAAGAACTACCGGTATTCGGCGGAATTTTGCAGGCGTGTCTGGTACAGTTACAAAGTGTAACAATCAATGGCGTGGGCCAGTCCAGATAGATGCCATAAATACATGAAAGCGACAATTTCCCGTTTTACCTCCAGCCTGATGAGTCAGCTGGGCGGGTGGTTGACCGAAGCAGACGCGGCAAGTCTCACCAAAGACATTCGCGTGGCCATGGTATCGGCCATGCTGGATGCCCTGAAGGGCCAGACCACCCGACCACCAGTGTGGAACAAGGTGATTTATGCCACCAGTATTCAAACCCTGTGGTACCTGCGCACAGACCTGATGGCCATGTTGTCTGAGCATTGCGGTGAAACACTGGCCCGCGAGAAACTGGTTGAAATCACGGAGAAGTTTCGCGGCGCGATGCCACGCGAGCAGATGCCGAAGAAATCGCGATTCAACAAGTAATCTGAATCGAATAAGCGTCTATGCCCCCACCGGGCGATGACTAAATGACAGCGGCAACTCTTGATACCAAGGGATTCCCCTAGTTACTGGCAGTAATAGTCGAGTCACAATTTGCTAACTCCTCTGACCTCTGACCTCTGACTTGAGAAATCCGTGAAACTCCCGCCCCGCCTTCCCGCCTACAAGTTGGTTGCCCTTTCCATCAAGGAGTTCATCGAATCGAACGGTTTGAAGAAGGGTGACGCCTTGCCTGCAGAGGCCGCTTTTGCCCAGCAGTTGGGAATCAGCAGGCCCTCTCTACGTGAGGGAGTTAAGGCGCTGCAGTCTGTCGGTATTCTGGAATCTCGACATGGTGAAGGCGTTTTTGTCGCGGATTTTTCATTCGACCCGATCGTCGATAACTTGCCCTACTCCCTGCTGGCAGATGATGCGCAGCTTTTGCACCTGCTGGAAGTGCGAACTGCACTCGAAGTTGGCATGATTCCCAAGATCGTTCACACCATTCCTGCTCAAGACATCGTCAAGCTGAGACAACTGGCGTCTCGCATGTATGAACTAGCGCTGAAGGACTTCAGCTTCGAAAGTGAGGATCGCGAGTTCCATGCAACCCTCTTTGGGTGTCTGAACAATCCATTCCTGAATCGCCTTGTGGATCTGTTCTGGCAGGTTTTTCATCGCATGTCGGACTCGTTGCCCAAGTCAGACTCCAGTTCGAGGCGACAGACTGCCCTCGAACACATTGCCATCGTCGAGAAGCTGGAAAGTGGAGACGGCGCAAGCCTGCAGCAGGCTCATGAGCGGCATTTTGAAGAGATTCACAAGCGAATCATGAAGCTTCGCGATCGGCCGGGCGTTGTAGTCCCGGTTGCAAGGCGAGTGGCCGCCGACCGAACACGAAAACGCACTGCTAAAGCTGAGGTTTAGTTTTTCACCCGCCAGCCTGAACTTGAAGATGGCCCAGGCTGAACGAGGATTTATGTTGGCCATAAGGAGACAAATCATGCGCATCTCTCGATTGTTTGCAGTTGTGACACTGGCCTGTGCCATTGGTGTCTCGTTCGCACAAACCACGCTGAAGTTGGGCATGCAGTTGCCCGAAACCCATCCGTCATATAAGGGTGCGCTGGAAATCAAGAAGAAACTCGAAGAGGCGTCGAAGGGCGCGATGACACTGCAGATCTTCCCGAACTCCCAGCTGGGTGACTTCAAAGCCATGGTGGGGCAGGTGCAGGCGGGCGATCTCGACATGGCCATGACGGGGTACCCTGACATGAGCTACATCATCCCTGAACTCAAATTGATCGGGGCGCCCTATGTGATCTCCAACTATGACCATCTCAAAGCGGTGCTTAAGGGTCCCTACGGTCAAAAGATGGACGCGAAGTTTCTGGAAAAAGGAATTCGGGTGGCCGATGTCTGGTATGAGGGTGCACGGCACACCACGGCCAACAAGCCCATTCAGTCAATCAGCGACCTTAAGGGTTTGAAGATGCGCACACCAAATGTGCCGTTTTTGATCGAATATGCGCGTGCAGTGGGCGCCACGCCGGCTCCAGTGGCCTTTGCCGAGGTTTACCTTGCCCTGCAAACGAAGCAGGTCGACGCCCAGGAAAACCCATTGCCGACGATCGAGGCCGCCAAGCTATATGAAGTACAAAAGTACATTGCGTTGACCGGGCATTTCATTGCCAGCTCATCCATTTTGATGGGTGACAAGTCCTGGAAGAGGCTGTCCGACACCGAGAAGAAATGGGTCAGTGACGCAGTTAAGGCTGGCGGTGTGGTGAGCAGCGGCTTGGTTGCGGATGCCGAAGTCAAGCTGATTGACTTCTTCAAAGGCAAAGGATTGATCATTTCCAGCCCTGATACGGCACCATTCCGTGAAGCCATGAAGGCCTATTACGACAAGCTCGAAGAGGAGTTTGGAAAAGGCGAGATTCAAAAAATCATCGCTACGAAGTAGATGGCTAACATCCCGGCACTGGTTTGAAGGAGTTGAAGCATGCAGGAACAACCAGAGGGTGAATCCGATCCTGGTTTCACACAGAACTTCGAAGGTCAGGTAAGTGCTGCACTGCTTTGTGCGCTTTGCCTGATCATCTTCCTGCAAATTCTGGGGCGTTTTGGGGTTTTCCCAGGGCAGGTCTGGACCGAAGAGCTCACGCGCTGGATGTGGGTCTGGATGGTGCTGATCGGGTGTGCAGCCGCAGAAGCTCACCGACAGCACCTCCGGATGGAGATATTCACCTCGTTCTTTCCACGCAATGTGCAATCGGCAATGAATCGACTCCAGGACCTGCTAGCCGCCGTTGTGGCCCTATATCTGTGCTGGCAGGGCTACAAAGGCGTGCTTAGAACATGGAGTAATGAATCTGTCACTTTGCCAGTGAGCGATGCATTCCTGTACGCAGCTCTGCCTATGGGAATGGCATGGTGGGCGTATCGGCTGATACGTCGTCTCGTGACTCCTCAGTGATGAAGATGACTGTGCTTCCGCTCTTTACTTAAAGGGACGAAATGGTATTGACTGTTTTCATTGTTGGCTGGCTCGTGCTAGTCCTCATCGGTACACCAATTGGTGTGTCCATGATCGTCTCCTCGCTGGGATACTTTGTATACAACGGGGTCGGTTTGAACTTTGCGGCCCAGCGAATCGTGGATGGCTTGAACAGTTTCCCCATCATAGCCGTGCCCCTATTTATTCTGGCCGCCAACCTTTTCAACGCTTCCGGAATTACTCACCATATTTTCGGATTTGCCAATTCATTGGTTGGCCATATTCGGGGTGGTATGGGTCACGTGAATATTCTGGCCAGTCTATTTTTCTCGGGGATGTCAGGGTCAGCGTTGGCAGACGCTGGCGGCTTGGGAAAGGTGGAGGCAGAAGCCATGCACAAGGTAGGCTATCCACCTGAACTTGCGGGCGCCTTGACTGCAGTGTCGTCAATCCTGGGTCCACTGGTTCCACCCAGCATTCCGATGGTTATTTACGGCGTAGTCTCTGGCGCATCAATTGGAGGACTTTTTTTGGGCGGCATTGTGCCCGGTCTTTTGTGCACCCTCGCCATGATGGTGATGCTCTACATTGTGGCTACACGACAAAAGCTGCCAATTGAAAGTCGAAAGTCATTCTCTGAAGTACGCCATTTATTCGTCAAGTCGTTCCCGGCACTTATGACACCCGTGGTCATCATAGGGGGCATCTTTGGGGGTTTCTTCTCGCCGACTGAAGCCGCCGCCGTTACCGTCTTGTATGCCCTTCTGGTCAGTCGCTTCATCTACCGCGACATGAGCCTCAAGCGTTTCTGGGCTTGCGTTTATGACACGGCCATCATCTCCTCTACGATTGCCCTGATCGTGGGTGGCGTGTCCATGATGGGGATCGTTCTCGCAATGGAAAAGGCCCCGGAGCAGATGGCCACTCTTTTTCTTGGCATGGCCAGCGGCCCCACCGGCTTTTTGCTGATGGTTTGCGCCATGCTTCTTGTATTGGGCTGCTTTATCGAGGTGTTGGCCTTGTTGCTGGTCCTAGTGCCCTCGCTGGTTCCC
>JAKQJK010000002.1 GCA_029561195.1 Pseudomonadota bacterium | reverse complement strand
ACCGAGATGGTGGACGAATCGAAAGCGCCTGAGACAGGCACAGAACAACAAGCAGAAACGCAAGTAATTGACAAAGCCGAGACGGTGGAGGAATTGAAAGCGCGACTGGAAGAGGCAGAACGCCGCGCGAAAAACAAGGCGGAGGAAGCCGAGCGTCATTTCAGGAAACTGACAAAGCTCGAACAGGAAGAGGCAAAGCGCAAAGAGGCCGAGATGACCGAAATTGAGCTTGCCAATAAACGGGCGCAGGAACTTGAAGCGAAAGTCAGGCAGCTTGAAATAAGCAGGCTGCAACATGACATTGCCGCGAAGGTGGGATTGCCCGCAATCTATGCTGACAGGTTGAAAGGCGAGACGCCGGAAGAACTGGAAGCTGATGCGAAGCTGCTACTGGACGCGCAACCGAAACCAAAAGCCGCGCCTAATGCGGGTGCTACCAATCCAGGCGAGCAAGCCTCGAAAGAGGAGACACGAGCACAGAAGCTCGAAAGACTTGTCGGGAGTGACGCGAATATCTGGAAGGGCGGCGGAATCAACTGGGGTCCAGACAACCCCTTGTAAGGAGTAATACACTATGGCTGCATCAACTTATGATGACATCAAAACTTTGGTCGCGAACGTTTACGAACTTGCGCTGTTTACCGCGCAGGAAGGTAACGTACTTGCGCCACTGGTAACAACTTTCGGCGACTATCAGGGTCTCGCACCCCGCGTCTACGGCGAATACAGCGGCGGTACTTTTAGCGCCATCGCTGGCACCGCGGATATGACCGCGTCAACCTTCAGCGCAACCGCTGGGGGCACAATCACGCCTACAACCTATGGTCAGCAGATTAGCCTGACTATGAACCGCATCAAGAGCGATCCTGCCGGCGCACAACGTGACGCAGGTCGTTACTTGGGCGAAACCGCTGCCGCTCACATTGACACCAACCTTGCTGGCACTTTGTCCGGTTTGACCGGTGGAACTGTCGGAACTGCTGGCGGCACTTTGACTTGGGCAAACATCTTCAACGCACAAGCTATTATGCGCGGGAACAAAATCTACGGTCGTTACTCGGTCGTGATCCACCCGATGCAATGGTACTACCTGACCAGTGCGTCAACTGGCGTGCCTACTCTCATGCAGAGCGAGGAT
>JAKQJK010000376.1 GCA_029561195.1 Pseudomonadota bacterium | reverse complement strand
TGCAGCAGGTCAGGAATGATTTCGGCGTAGCGCGCATGCGCCAAGGCAGCCCCCACCATGCCGGGGGCCCGATGGTGCAGTCCCGACATCGCATTGAAAAGATGCGTAAAGCCTGCAGCCCCATGCTCCAGCGCGGCGTGACCCTCCTCGTAGGAACCCGCGCTGTGACCAATTTGCACGCGAAAACCCGCATCGCTCAGCGGACCTATGCACGCCATATGACCTGGGATTTCCGGTGCAAGGGTGATCAATCGTATGGGGGCCAGAGCATGCAATGCTTCCACTTCCTGCATGCTGAGGGGTATCGCAAAAGCGGGCTGGGCACCCAGTTTTCCGGGATTGATATAAGGGCCTTCCAGATGTACCCCCAGTACGCGGGCCCCTTGCGCGGGCCGGGTTTGACAAGCAGGCGCCAATGATCGCAAGGCTTTTTCAATATCTGCCATGGGAGCGGTCATCGTCGTAGCCAATAAAGCGGTCGTCCCGTGCTGAGCATGGCATCGTGCAATCTGGCTTGCAGCATCTGCTCCCTGCATGATGTCAAAGCCCGCGCCGCCGTGAACATGGGTATCGATGAATCCCGGCAACAAAATGGCACCAGGCTCCTGCAACACGCGCGATGTGGCTACCAGATCCCCTTCGATCAGTTGTATACGTCCTGCACTCAGAAGAATCCTTCCAGAGATAAAGCCCTCGGGCGTCAGAATTCGCCCCTCGATGATCTGGTCAATGGTCATGCGACTCTCTACTCCGATTTGACCTTTTGCTCTAGCCATGCTGCGGCCCCGACCAAGCCGGAATCTGCACCCAGAAGGGCCCGCTCTATGGGCAACTGGTAAACCTGTGGAAACTCCGCTAACGCCGCTTGCACCCAATCGAGCATGCCCGGTGCCAGCCCTACGCTGCCACCCAGCACCACCAGTTCCAAATCAAGCTGTGCATGACTGCTCGCAATTGCACTGGCCACGGCTCGGGCAGCACGCTGAACGAGCTGCAGGGCATCGTGATCGCCAAGTCGGGCCATGTCAAATAGTTCAGTACTGCTCAGGGAATGTCCAAAGTGGTGCCCGGCTTGACGCGCCAGGGCGGTGCCGGAGGCAACGGCTTCCAGGCAACCCATCCGACCACAGCCGCAAGCGTACGGGGCATCGATCGGTGCCACATCGACAGCCGCATGTCCGACATGTCCGGCCAATCCGTGGGTTCCCTCACGTAGTGAACCGCCTAACACCAAGCCTCCTCCAACGCCGGTGGACAGGGTTATGAAGAGCAAATCCTGACATTGTTGATGACGTAAACAGTATTCACCCCATGCGGCGGCCTGGGCGTCGTTGATGGCAACCACTGAGCAACCCAGCAACTGAGTTAAACGTGGGATCAATGGATAGGCATCCCAAAAGGGTATGGTCTGCGGGTTGACGGCACGTACCGCGCACCCATCAACATATCCGGTAACGGCTATTGCAACACCAGTGGGCTGTGGCCGGTCGCTGGCCAGTTCTTGGATTGCCTGCAAGAATGCTGCCTCGGTCGCTGGCATAGGAAGCTGCCGACGATCCTGGCATTCCCCGTTGATCACGTTGGCCGCAGCAATCTTTGTTCCGCCGATGTCAATGGCTAGAATCACGATTGCACCTTGGACATGGCATGGGCAAACCAGCCAGTGATATGTTCAATGCGCGTTATCGCGGAGCCCACCGTCACACAGAATGCGCCATGGCGTAACGCCTGTGCAGCCTGCTGAGGCGTCCGAAACCGTCCTTCGGCGACCACACGACAGCCGCGTTTTGCCAAGCGATCAATGAGAGGAAAATCCGGGCCTTCGGCGTCCGTTTCTGTCTCAACCGTGTAGCCGGACATGGTCGTACCAACTAGGTCGGCCCCCATGTTCCATGCCATCAATCCATCCGCTTCGGTTGCGCAATCGGCCATGGACAGACATCCAGCGGAACGCGTCGCCTCCAGCAATCTACTGCATGGTTCGGGCCTATGCCGCATGGTGGCGTCGAAGGCAATAATCGCTGCGCCTGCAGCCCCGAGATCCAGTACATCTTGAACCCATGGCGTGATCCGCACGGGGGAATCCGCCAGATCCCGTTTCACAATCCCAATCACGGGTACATCTACAACCGAAGTGACTGCCAGGACGTTGGCCACGCCCTCAATTCTCAAAGCACAGGCGCCCCCTGCCACGGCAGCCTGTGCCATCGCCACGACAATATCGGTTCGGTCCATGGCACTGCCGGGCAATGACTGACAGGACACTACCAAGCCGTTTTCGATTTGATCAAGTACTTTTTTTTTGGAAATCATGGTCAATGTGGTTTTACGAACGGGTAACGAGCCGCACCCCACCGTAGATGCACGCATCGAAGGGAGGTGGTGTTTGCAGCGTCGTCACGTTCTACCGTAGTCATCTTGCAGTCTCACGATGTCGTCCTCGCCGAGGTACTCACCAAACTGCACCTCGACGATTTCGACAGGCGCGTCTGTTAGATTCGCCAGTCGGTGAACTTCGCCAAGCGCAATATCGACGTGCTGTCCAACGCCGAGATCCACAACCTGCGAACCCACGGTAACCCGTGCCTGGCCTTGCACAACGACCCAGTGTTCAGCTCGTTGGTGGTGTTTTTGCAGGCTGAGTTGTTGCCCCGGGTGCACCAGGATCCGCTTAACCTTATTACCCGCCCGCTCGGAAACTGTTTCATACCAACCCCACCACGGGCGATGGGTGCATGACGAACCGTCCTGCGCGGGTGGTGGGGTGTGCATGGGTGCTTGCATGGCAGTTCGAGGGGGTTGGTGCTCACATGAGTCCCATGCCTTTCAGATGGTCGGCAATGCGGGCACTGACATCTTCCGGAACCGGGCGGTTGGGCCGGCGCATGTCACCGTTTTCAAAAATACCCATGTGCTTGAGGGCCACCTTGAAACTGCCCACACCGGCCGCGCCGCCGCTCAGGCGTGGCGCGCTCCAGAACACCATCTGGAACAATGCGATCAAACGTTCCTGCTCTGCACGGGCCTCTGTCCAGCGCCCTTGGCTGGCAGCTTCGTACAGCCGCACATAACCGGCGGGGTCCACATTGCCCAGGCCTGGCACACAGCCATGGGCCCCAGCGAGGATGGCGCTGTCGGCGACTATCTCGGACCCCGTGAGGAGGGCAAATCCAGGCTTGGACTTGAAGTCCTGCAGCAGCATGCGGAAAGTGCCATCGTCACCGCTGCTGTCCTTGAGGGCGACGATGAGATCTTCTTCCACCAAGGTGTGCAAGGTTTCGCGCTGCAGTTTGATGCCCACGCACACCGGAATGTCGTAGGCCACCAGTGGCATCGCCGTGGCTTCGCGGATGTAGCGGAAGTGGTCAATGGTTTCCGTCTGGTTGGTGCGGGTGTAGAACGGTGCGGTGACCACCAGACCATCCACACCGGCGGCCTTGGCCCGCAGGCCGTGGTGTATGCAACTGTCGGTGGTGGGATCCATGATGCCCGAGACCAGTGGCACGCGCCCACCCACCTCCTTCACACAGAACTCCAGCAGGCGAGCCCGCTCGTCAGGAGACAGGGAGACACATTCGCTGGTCGATCCCAGCAAGAACAGACCGTGCACGCCACCGTCCAGCAAGTGCTTGAGCAGGCGACTGAGGCTTTTCCAGTCAATCTGGTTGTCGGCGGTGTAAGGCGTGGCCACAGGGGGCACGATGCCGTGAAGGAAGGTTTTGGATTTGGACATGGAGTTTGAGGGTATGAATGAAGGAGATAGGGCAGGGATGGCGGTCGCCAATCCCCGTTCGAATGGGTCCGGGTGCGGCTATGTACCCATGAATAGGTTGGGCAGGAACGTGACGATCGGTGGGTACAAGACCATGGCCACCAACACGATCAGCAGGGGTAGTAGCCAGGGCAGGATGGCGACCGCCAGTTTGTGCACCGGATAGTCATGACTCTGCGCGACTACAAACAACACCATGCCCATGGGCGGGGTGATGGTTCCGATCATCAGCGTGAGGATCACCACCACACCGAAGTGCACCGGGTCGATGCCGAACGTGGTCGCAACCGGGATCAGCGAGGGTACTAGCACGAGCAAGAGCGCGAGCAGATCAATGAAGCAGCCCAGCACCAGCAGCAACAGGCAAACCAGCAGCAAGAACACCACCGGTCCGTCGGCCCACGTGGTGAACAGCACCGTCATTTGCGCTGGCGCGTTTTCCATCGCCAGCACCACGCCCATCATGGCCACGCCGCCCAGGTTCCAGGCGATGGCGGACGAGACAATCGTGGTGTCATAGAAGCAGCTCCACAACTTCTTGAACGACATCTGCCGGTAGATCAGGCTGCTCACTAGCAAGGCATAGGCCACGGTCACGGCGGCGGCTTCGGTGGGCGAAAACAGGCCGCTGAAGATGCCACCGATGATGACAACCGGGGTGAGCAGCGCAGGCAAGGAATAGACAAACAGGCGCGCCACTTCACGGGCCGGCGTACGACGCTCCACGGGCAGCGACCGGCGTCCGGCGACAATGTACAGCATCACCATCATGGCGATCGTGCACAACAGCCCGGGGATGATGCCGCCCAGGAACAGCCCGCCGATGGAGGCGCCCGAGATGACACCGTAGATGACCATCGGAATGCTGGGTGGCACCAGCGGCCCCAGCAGCGCGGACACCGCTGTCAGACTTGCAGACAAGTCTTGCGGGTAGCCGGCGTCGTGCATGGCTTTGGCCTCGAGCTTGCCCAGCCCGCCAGCGTCGGCCAGGGCCGAACCGGACATGCCGGAGAAGAACAGGCTGGCCAGGATGTTGACGTGTCCCAAGCCGCCCCGCACATGCCCCACCAGTGAACTGGCAAAACCAAACAGGTGGTTGGTGATGCCCGACACATTGAACAGGTTGGCGGCCAGGATGAACAGTGGAACGGCGATCACCGGAAAGCTGTTGAGGCCATCCACGATGCGCTGCGCCGAGAATCCCAGGCCCGTTCCGGCGTACAGGAAGTAGCCCAGTGAGCTCACCACCATGGACATGCCGATGGGAGTGCCCAGGATGACCAAGAGTAGCCAGCCAGCGATGAATAGAGTGAGAGTCATTGCTTGCTCTGCCTTGTAAACAGTTCACGCAGCAGGCGCACGGCCCACAGCAACATCGCCAGTGGCAGCGCTGCGTAAAGCACCGCGTCGGTCACTGGCAGCGTGACCGATTCGTTATGCCATGTCCGCAGGACGCCGCGCCAGCCCTGCCAACCCAAATAACAGACCACGGCCAGCCCAAGCAGTTGCTGCAGGCGATCACTGACCCGGCGAGCGGCAGGCGGCAAATGGTTGCTGAACACGTCCATGCGCAGGTGCTGCTGGTGGGCCTGTGTGGCCGCGCAACCAATGAGCGCAGCCCAGACCCACAACCAGCGTGTCAGTTCTTCAGTCCAGACCTGCCCGGGCAATACACCCAAGCGGCCCACGATCTGCAAGGCGATGACGAAGGTCAGCACCATCAGCAGGGCTGCGGCGATCCACCCCTCCCAGTACAGAGGGCTGTTGCCCAGCCCCAAGGTGGACCCGTCGTCCGGTCGCTCTTGGGGTTGGGTGCTCATCACTTGGTGGTCACGATCTTCTGGATTTCACCTTTGCCGAATTCGGCTTCCAGCTCGTCGTAGTAGCCCTTCATGGCGGCACGGAACGGCGCGGTGTCTGGCTGGGTGAAGGTGATGCCGCGGGCCTTGAATCCGTCGATCAATGACTTCTCCTTGTCAGCGACCATCTGGCTGGCAAACTTGCCGCCTACCAGCGTCGCTTCGGTGACCCAATTGCGCTGCTCGGGGGTCAACTTGGCCCAGGTTTTCTCGCTCAGCAGCATGGCCGAGCTGGCAATGAAGTGACCGGTCAGTGCGATGTGCTTTTGCACTTCGTACAGCTTGGCTGACTCGATGGTGGGCAACGGGTTCTCTTGTGCGTCGACCTGTTTGGTCTGCAGCGCCAGGTAGACCTCGGCAAAAGCCACAGGGGCAGGGGTTGCGCCGACCGCTTTGGCGTAGGCGATGAGGAACGGCACATTGGGTGTGCGCAGCTTCAGGCCCTTCATGTCGTCAATGCTGTTGATGGGCTTGTTGGCCGTGGTGTGACGGGCGCCTTCGTACCAGACGTCAAGCACGCGGATGCCCTTTTCCTGAAATTTGGCGTCCATCTTCTTGCCGTAAGGACCTTTCACGACGGCCTTCAAATGGTCGTAGTTCGCAATCACATAGGGCGCGCCGATCAGCTTGAGCTCCGGGATGATGTAGCTCATGTCGGGGTAGCCTGCGGAGACGGCGTCGAGTTCACCGGCCTGCACCTGGGCCACCATGGCTTTGAAGTCCCCCAGCTGGGAGTTCGGGAAAATGCGCAGGGTCATGGAACCTTTGGACAGCTCCTCGAGTTTCTTTTTGACCTCCAGCGTGCCCAGGTAGGACGGGTGTGTTTCGGGCAGCTGTGTGCCGATACGCAGCGTGGTTTGGGCCACGGCCATGCTTGTGACAGCCATCGCCAGCGCGCCCATGGCCATCCGGATAACTTGGATCATCTTCATGTGTGTATCTCCAACAGCCCTTGTGGTTTGGTGGTGCCGGGGCCGGGCTGTAAACGATCCCCAGGAGACACCATTTTTTGATGTCCTAATGAGATTGCGTGGTTGGCGCAAACAGTTTTTGATGGATTCCACTGAAGTGGCGCATGTGCGCCGCTGTGAGGGCGGCGCTGTTCTTTTGTTCAATCCGCTCGACGATTTCCAGGTGGTCCCTGGCGGTTTGCAGACCGGAGCTCGGACTGGACTTGGGCAGGGTGTGTGCCATCTTCTGAAACACATTCCAGAAGAGATCTACCAGGCGATCGAGGAAGGGGTTGTGCATGCAAGCGAACATGGTGGCGTGGAACTGGCGATCCTCCTCGGCGAAGGACTCCTGCGCTTGTGCCTTGACCATCATCGTTTCCGCAAGGCTGCGCAACGTCGCCACTTCAGCCTCTGAGATGCATTCTGTGAGCTTGCCGAGCATGCCGACTTCGAGTGCTTCGCGCACCTCCAGCAGCTGGCCGAGCTGCACCCGGTCTGCGAGCATGGAATACGGGAGGTTGTCCACGATGGAGTCAAACGAAAAACTCGCGACATAGACACCCTCACCATGGCGGGACTGCAGCACGCCCACCGACTCCAGCGCCTTGATACCTTCGCGCAGAGAGGGGCGGCTGATCCCCAGCTGCAGAGCCATCGCGGGTTCTGGCGGCAGGGACTGCCCCACCGTGAGACCGTTGGTTTCGATGAAACGCTTGATCTCCTGAGCGGCGAGCTTGTAGGCGGGGATTCGGGTAGATGTTTTCATGCTGTGGGGTCAGTCCTCGATCAACAGTGTATTGTTCTGTATGCGCATTAAGAAGCTGCGGGCCGAGGGTTTGCCGTCCTGCAGCTCTCCGCCGATGATGAGCACGCCGTCGTCCAGCTGGACGTAGGGCGAGTAGCCCATCGGCTCGGGCAGCTTGCCCGCCACGCTCCACTTGCCGTTGGTCTTGGCATAGACCGTGTCACTCCAGGTCTTCTTCAAGCCTTTGTGTGCCCAGAACTGCCCCTTTTCATACTGCGCCGAAGAACCGGGGAAGGTGGCGCCTCCTGCCATGAGCAAAGTGTCTCCGCTGTATCCCGCATACCCGCCGGCGAAGCCGTCTTGTTGCTCCCATGGAATGCCGCCGATGGGTTCTTGACTCCACTGCGCCTGCCCCCCCGCGTTGAGCCAGAACTGGCGCGCATGGCGAGACCGCAGGCCGGGCTTGAGTTCACCCGAGCCCATGTCGAGCCGACCATTCTTGACCGCGACGGCTGCGCCGATGGTGACCGGTCCCGGGTCTTGTGCCAGCGCTTTCCAGCTGAGGTTGGCGGGATCAAACTGCAAGACGGTTGTCATAAAGAAGTAGTCTCTCGCAGGTTTGTCCAGATAGGCGGCTGCGATCTGGGCCTTCTTCTCAGCGTTGCTGCCGGCCCGGACGTTTTCTTCAAAAAAGGTGTCGAAGACGACTTTGCTGACACCGCCCACAAACACGATGGTCTTGTTGTCCAGCGTTGCGGCGCTTGTGGCCAGCAAGCCGAACGGAGCCCGGGTTGGCAACGCTTCCCAGGTGTTGGCTTGGGTGTCGTAGCGGTAGACCGTGTCGTCCACCCGCAGTCCGCCGGGCATGTCGGCCGGCGCGTACTGTCCGCCAAAAATGTAGATGTGGTTCCCCAATGCGACCGCGTTGGGGTTGTCGCGGGGTGCTCCTGGGTAGGGGGCCATCTTCTTCCACTCGCGCTCTTTCGCCTTGATGTCCAGCGCAAACCACGATGTCCCCGCGGAGCCCATGCCCGCGAACACTTGACTTCCGACCCGGGCGCTAGCCCCGAGCTTCAGCGGAACAGGAAAATCGGGCCACTGCTGAGCGGATGCGGACAGGGAGGTAATCAAGGTCAGGGCTCCTGCGATAGCGACAAAGAAAGTGCGGTTCATTGCGTCTCCTACTGAGAAATGGGTGGATGCACGTTGGAGGGCGGTCGTAACCTCTTGCTTTGACGTCAGAGGTCAGACATTTGATGAAATCATAATTTCTTTGGATTTCTATTTGAACTAGGGATAACCCTTGGTAGGTTCTTTTGCATTAGTGAGATCAGGCTGAAAAGTGTTGCGCGATCTGGCTGATGATCAAACGGCCAAACTGTAGAACTGGTTGGCCGCCCACGTGGTTTGGTCGCCGAGGCAGTACTTCTGCCCCTCCCGGATCACTTGCATGATCTCAATCCCGGTGATGATGACTCTGGCGCTCCAGAAAGATTTGAAACCCAGCAGGAGTTTGATGATCCGTTTGATGGCCCGGCGGTCCTACTCATCGATGTTGTTCAAATATTTGGACTGGCGCATGATGATGTCGACGCAGGCGTCCTCCCTGACGCTTTCGATGGCGGCTGTGTTGGCGCCACTCTTGTCGATACTGATCTTCTCTGGCAGATCATGCAGGTTGATGGCGCGCTCCAAGAACCTATGCGCCGCTGCCAAATCCCGCTTGGAAGTAAGCAAGAAATCGACTGTATCTGCAGCGCGATCTACCGCACGGTAGAGATACTTCCACTGGCCATCCATTTTGAAGTAGGTTTCGTCCATCCTCCAGCTTCGACCAAGTGGTTGCTTACGCCGACGGAACACTGCGGCAAGAACCTGGAGTACCTTGAGTGCCCAGGGGCGTACCGTGACGTGATCCACAAAGACACCGCGCTCCTGCATCATCTCCTCGGATAGCGCAAATCAAGCTTGGCCGGGATTGTCGTTTACGCTTAATGCAACAGAACCTGTATGAAGCCCACGACGCCCCGGAGCGCAACCTGCGCACGAAACGCGGTCAGCGCTGGATCGCTGCCCAGACGACTGCGACCGAGGAAGCACTGGCGGGTATCGGCGGTGTGGAAGGAGCCCACTTCGAGATGGAGTCCCTGTACGACCTGTAGCGGTTGATGCTCCGAAGGTTTCTTATGTCGGAAATCCGGTTACGTGCCTAAAGAAGTCCGAGTCCGCGTTTCAACGTGGTAGCAATGATGGCGGCCGGTGCCGGTTTGGCCACATAGTCCACATCAAATCTTTGCAACGCGTCAGTGATCCCGTGAAGACTGGCTTCACCACTCACGACCTTGCCCGTGTACAGCGTAATAGGCACCGTTTTGGACAACTCCCGAATCCGTGCCAAGGC
>JAKQJK010000362.1 GCA_029561195.1 Pseudomonadota bacterium | reverse complement strand
TCGAGTCACTCTGGGGCCGTACTGAATGTAGCCAGTACTTGCAAAAGATGATCCTCGATTGCTGCGATGTCGCAGTAGAAACGCGCGTGGGGTTCAAAGTGGAAACGGTAGCTGCATTCATGTTGTTACTTGAACTTCACGAGGTTCAATTCGGGACCGCTCGGTAATCGATATCTGAATTCAGCACGACTCATAAGTCTGCATGCAGACTCAAGTATTGGGCAGAAATGCCGAAACAGGGATACGGGCAGACCCCAGCCGATAAGCCATCGGCAAGCTGACCCCATAACAACCGACACGGACAAATGATGGACAGCAAGACGACCAAGATGCAAGCCCAATCCGGATTCCCGGCTTCGACCAGTCCAGGCTTTCTGGCAACCAGACCCCTGCCTCTCAAAGATATCCCCTTGATGGACAGGCGCATACGGCAAATGGCCATCATCAGCCGGCAGCATGAACGTATTGCCAGGACCATCGACGCCTTCTGGGGCCAACCAGAATGCGCCAACTACCTCCAGAAGCTAATCATGAGTGGCGGTGACGGCGTGGAAAAAACCCGAGTGGGGTTCAAACCCCAGGTCATGTCAGCCCTGATCGCACTCACGGAGCTACACGATGCCGATCAACAACCCAGTAAAAGATAGAAACCATAGCAATAGAACTAGCGAAAACAACCACAACAACAGAATCAACCTCAATAATCGCTATGCATGTCCAGCACGGACGTGCGGGGACTTCGGGGATCAGCCTTGCGGAGGCGTGGTTGGTCCCGCATGGTAGCGTTCCGGCCATGACGGGTTTGACGCCCCTTGATGAGCAGCGGATTCGCGCCGCAGGCACCCTACTCTCTCTCCCGAGAGTCTGACGACCGACCCGAAACCCCGGTCCCACCGGGTGTTTCAGGCTACGTCCATCGCTTATGCGCTGACCGCTTCAACCGCACGCAAGGGTGCTGGCAACCAGCGACGCCCCTGAAGATGTTGCTGGGCATGCGCCACCGCTCCTTCCTTCTTCATCTTGAGCATGGCCGCTGCCACTTCCGCACCGGCCGTCTCGGTGACCGCTTCCACCAGTTTGGTCTTGGGCACCAGATCAAGATACGACTCTGCGGTGGGTTCCCACCAGTC
>JAKQJK010000188.1 GCA_029561195.1 Pseudomonadota bacterium | reverse complement strand
TTGCCCGCACCATTGTGCGAAGCCCGGTACCGGTGATTGCCGGGGTGGGGCATGAGACTGATTTCACGATTGCCGATTTCTGTGCTGATCTGCGTGCGCCCACACCCACCGCCGCTGCCGAGCTGGTGTGCCAGCCGCGTGACGTATGGCTGGGGGCGGTGGATTTCATGCAGGATCGGCTGACCGATGCCCTGCAACGCCACATTGATACGCAAAGCCAGCGGCTGGACACCGCCACGGCGCGTCTGGGTCGCCCCTCCGCGCTGGCAGCCCGTCAGCGGCTGGCATTGGCGTCCAATGCACACCGGCTGACATATGCCTCGCAACTTTTTTTGCGGCAGAAAAAGCAGGATGTGCACCAGTTGCAGACCCGGTTGCCCGACCAGTTGCAGCAGGGCCTGCAGCGCCAGCGTGATCGGCTGGACCGCGCCGCCGTGCGCCTGGGCCTGCTGGACCCTACGCTCGTGCTGCAGCGCGGTTATGCCTGGCTGGCCACCCCGCAAGGCCAGGCACTCACCAGCGTGAGCCAGATGCGCCCCGGGCAAGATGTACGGGCCACGCTGGCCGACGGCTCGGTGGATTTGACCGTGGCCCGACCACATTAGATGCGAAGCGGGCAGGGTTTTAGGCAAAGTTCCTACAATCGTCGTTTCGCCCACCAGTTTCGAACAACAACCTTCACGAGGAAATCATGGAACACACCCTGCCTGCACTGCCGTACGCGATTGACGCCCTGGCCCCCAACTACTCAAAAGAGACGCTGGAATATCACCACGGCAAGCACCACAACGCCTATGTGGTCAACCTCAACAACCTGCAAAAGGGCACCGAGTTCGAGAGCATGACGCTCGAAGAAATTATCAAGAAGTCCAGCGGTGGCGTGTACAACAACTCCGCCCAGATCTGGAACCACACCTTCTTCTGGAGCTGCATGAAGCCCGCCGGTGGTGGCGAGCCGTCCGGCAAACTGGCTGCCGCCATCACCGCCAAGTGGGGCTCTTATGCCGCGTTCAAGGAAGCGTTTGTCAAGAGCGCCGTGGGCAACTTTGGTTCCGGCTGGACCTGGCTGGTCAAGAAGCCGGACGGCACCGTGGACATCGTGAACACCGGCGCCGCCGGCACGCCGCTGACCACCGCCGACAAGGCCCTGCTTACCGTGGACGTGTGGGAACACGCCTACTACATCGACTACCGCAATATGCGCCCCAAGTTCGTCGAGACATTCCTGGACAAACTGGTGAACTGGGGCTTTGCCGAAGCCAACTTCGCCTGATTGGTCTGATCCCGCGGGTATTGCCTGCGGAAAGCAAAAAGCCACCGAAAGGTGGCTTTGTTTTTGTTTTTGTTTTCCTGGCCTCCAGATAGCGTCGGTTGTGCGTGAGTAGCTACAAAATATATAGCACATTCCGCAAGCTAAGCGGCTGCACCAGCCTTTACTTCGTAGCCTCAAACGGCTTGCCGCCCAGTTTGAAGCCGGCCTTGATGTTCTTTTTTGCAAACCAGCCCTGATTCATCTCCAGAACAAAGCGCACGGGTTTGTCGGAGCAATGCGAATCGGTTGTCTGCGGTTTCATATCGGCCAGGTTGACGATTGTGCCGTCGTCCGCCACGAAGGCGGCAGTCAGAGGCAGGATGGTATTTTTCATCCAGAAACATTGCACCGTGGGCTGCTCGAATACAAACAGCATGCCTTCGTGCTGTGGCATGTCCTTGCGGAACATCAGCCCGATCTGCCGCTGTTCGCCAGTCATCGCCAGTTGGGCGTCAATCAGGTGCATCCCGGCTGAAAGCTTGGCGCGTGGAAGGTTGAGCTGGGGCGCGTCCTGGGCCTGAGCAGGTAGGGTACTTGCGAGCAGAGAGAGCAATGCCGCGCCGGATACGAGGCGGACATAGTGAGTGATGATTGAGAGCGGCTTCATGGCAAATTCCTGGTTCTTCATGGTTCATCGGCGCAGAAATGGGGCACACAAAACAAAATGCCCGCGCGAGCGGGCATTTTGGCGCAAAGTCAAAAAGACTTAGGCAGCAGAAGCAGCCTTCTTGGCCTTCTTGGCTTTCTTGGCCTTCTTCATGACTTTCTTTTCAGCCATGGCTGGCTTGGCGTCAGCAGCCTTGGCAGGAGCAGCAGCTGGTGCGGCGGCAGCTGCTGGCGCGGCAGCTGCTGCAGGAGCAGCGGCTTTCGCGGCGGAAGCAGCAGGAGCAGCTTGGGCGAATGCACCAGCAGCAAACAGACCAGCGATCAAGGCGGCGAGAACTTTGTTCATGATTTTCCTAGAGTAACGTTATTTATTTAAATTTCTTCCTTTTGTGGAAGCCCTACCGTAACGGGCCTGTAACTCCACTGGTTGACAGTTTGGCGAAATTTTTTAAAGCTAAACTCTTTGTGTTTGTCCCAATCAGCGCCCAACAAGCTATTTCCACCGAGACCGCCATCCATGTACCAGCACATCAAGGTGCCCTCATCAGGCCAGAAAATCACCGTCAATCCGGACATGTCGCTCAACGTGCCCGACGAACCGATCATTCCTTTTATTGAAGGCGATGGCACGGGTCTGGACATCACCCCTGTGATGCTGAGAGTGGTGGATGCCGCCGTGGCCAAGGCCTACGGTGGCAAGAAGAAAATCCATTGGATGGAAGTGTATGCCGGTGAAAAATCCACCAAGGTGTATGGCCCGGACGTCTGGCTACCGGAGGAAACGCTGGCGGCCCTGCGTGAATATGTGGTGTCCATCAAGGGCCCGCTGACCACGCCCGTGGGCGGCGGCATCCGCTCACTGAATGTGGCGCTGCGACAGGAACTGGATTTATACGTCTGCCTGCGGCCAGTGCAGTACTTCGCTGGCGTGCCTTCACCCGTGAAGGAGCCGCACAAGACTAATATGGTGATCTTCCGCGAAAACTCGGAAGACATTTATGCGGGCATCGAGTGGGAAGCCAACAGTGAAAAGGCCAGGAAGGTGATCAAGTTTTTGACTGAAGAAATGGGTGTCAAGAAGATCCGCTTTCCCAACACCTCAGCGATCGGCATCAAGCCAGTCTCTATCGAAGGAACCGAGCGGCTGGTGCGAAAAGCCTTTCAGTATGCGATTGACAACGACAAGCCCAATGTCACCATCGTGCATAAGGGCAACATCCAGAAATTCACCGAAGGCGGCTTCCGTGACTGGTCCTACGCGCTGGCGAAAATGGAGTTTGGCGCTGTGGAAATCGACGGTGGACCATGGTGCAATTACAAGAACCCGAAGACAGGCAAGAACATCCTCGTCAAGGACTTCATCGCTGATGCCTTCTTGCAGCAAATTTTGTTGCGCCCGGCCGAATTTTCGGTTGTAGCAACATTGAATCTGAACGGTGATTACATTTCCGACGCACTGGCTGCCCAGGTCGGCGGCATTGGTATCGCTCCTGGCGCAAACATGTCAGACACTGTGGCCTGCTTTGAAGCCACCCACGGAACAGCGCCGAAGTACGCTGGCAAGGATTATGTGAACCCCGGTTCCGAAATCTTGTCTGCCGAGATGATGCTTCGCCACATGGGCTGGAAGGAAGCCGCTGACTGCATCATCCGCTCGATGGAAAAATCCATTCTGAGCAAGAAGGTAACCTATGACTTTGCCCGCCTAATGGACGGCGCTACCCAAGTGAGTTGTTCCGGCTTTGGCCAGGTGATGATCGACAACATGTGATCTGCCGCAGCCAGCAGCGGACTTGGGATTCGCGCTGATTTTTTTTGGTCAAGGTTTCGATTGATCCAAATACCTGGTAGTTTCTATTCCGGCTCTTGGGGTAGCGTGCGCCCTCAGAGCCTTTAGTTTTATCATTCATTGGCCAGTAGAATCCCTCAAAATCTGAAAACTATGGCCAGGAAACCCGCACTCAGTCTCGTATCGCCTTCTTCTGGTGAGATGGTCGATGGGTTATCCCGTTCTTCCGTTCTCTATAACTTGTTGAAGCAAGACTTGTTGCATGGCGCTTTCAGCCCAGGCGAGAAACTGACCATGGTTGCCCTCAGTAACCGGTACGCAATGGGTGCCAGTTCCGTCAGGGAGGCTCTTAGCCGATTGTCTTCTGAGGGTTTAGTTGAGCGTATCGATCAAAAGGGTTTTCGTGTGGCCAGTCTCGACTGGTCAGAGTTGCCCATACTCCTTGAAACGCGTTGTCAGTTGGAGGCGTTGGCGCTACGCGACTCGATCAGGCGTCGAAATTCAGAGTGGGAAGAAAGGTTGGTCCTACTGGTGCATCGGTTGTCCAAGGCTCCCCGCTCCTTGGCGACTGACAAGTACGTGCTGAACCCGGCATGGGAAGAGTTGCACGCACAGTTTCATCAGGCACTGCTGGCAAACTGCGCCTCCCGCTGGTTGCGGCAATTCTGTGTATCGCTGACTGACGATGCTTATCGTTTCAGGCAGGTAGCTGCTTCTCGCAATTACTCGCGGCGGGATGAGGCGGAACATGTTGGTATCTTCAATGCCTGCATCAGCGGAGACGAGGATACTGCGGTGAGGTTGCTGGAAGCTCACTACCGACACACTGCGGCCCTGACCCAAACAGCGGTATCTTGATGCCCTGTTTGGTGGAGGCTTACCCTGCGGGGAGCTTCCTTTTTCGACAATAGAACTTCATCAGTCAAGCTGAACCGGTCTCGTGCACTGGTATGTGCTTGGAGGTCCTTATGGCTAAGCGTTGTCTAGCCAGCCTATCTCCCCCATCTCAATAGGTTGCGTTCTCGCAGGGCGGTCTTTCCTTCAACCAAGAATCCCTTGCTGAACCGCACCGCAATATTTGCGAACTTGAGCACCATTCGTGCACCTGACGCCAAGTCGGTGTCATAAATTGGCGACTATGGCCGCATAGGGAAAACCCCGTAACTACGGGTCTGCTAAAGGCCTAGCATACGTTTACCAATTTAATCGACAAATTAAAGATCGAACGCATTTAATCGTTTTTATTAACCAGGAGACAAATCATGTTTAAGTCCTTTTCGACGTCCCGTCGGGCAGTATGTTCAGTATTTGTTGGTTTGACGCTCGTTGCGGGTTTGGGTGTCGCCAATGCTCAGCAAAAGAAGATCCGCGTTGCATTTGGTGATGTACTTTCCACCGAAACCGTGTCTATGGTGATCGCGTTGGAGCGGGCAAAGGAAAAAGGTGTTGACTATGAGATCACCTTTCTCGCCAAAGAGGAGTTAGCGATTCAGGCGGTCATTAACGGTCAGGCAGATCTGGGAGTTGGCACTCCTTACTCAGTAATTCAGAAGAGCAAAGCCCCTTTGCGTATTCTGTTTCAGGGAACGCGGCTGGTGTTCTTTCCGGTTGTTGATAAATCCTATAAAACATGGAAAGACCTCAATGGTCAACCATTCACCTTTCATGCGCGCGGAACTGGGACCGAGGCGATTGGCAACATCATTGCTAAGCGTGAAGGTATCCAGTTCGGTGACCGAAGCTATGTCCCTGGCTCTGAGAATCGCATCATCGCCATGATGAAGGGGCAGATGAAGGCAACGATTGTTGATCTGGCGAACAAAAACACATTGATGGAAAAGGCCGGTGACAAGTTTCACGTGTTGCCGGGTGTTTCCAGCCCAGCGTCCGATGAGACATTGTTCGGGAATGTGGACTGGATCAAAGCCAATGAGAAGCAGGTCGACATCATCGTCACGGAATTCGCACGTTTGTGGGCCGAGATGAATGCTGATCCGTCTGTCATTGAGCGTGAGCGCGTCAAGCGAAACCTGATGGCCGAGCAGCCCAAGGAAGTGTTGACCAAAGTTACGTCGTTCTACACGACCTCGACCAAGGAGGGTATCTATGCTCCGGGTGGTGGCAGCGCCGAAGTGGCTAAGAGCGACTTCGAGTTCTATGTGGAAGCTGGCCAGATGCAGGGTCCCGCCGCAAGTTTGAACATTGAGGATTTCTGGTACCTCGGGCCATTGGAGCGTGCCCGGAAAGTTATCGCCAAATAGACGACCGGCCTGTCGATCAAGCTGCCCGTTTCGAGCGGGCGTTTCCGGGTCATGCCAGAAGGCATGACCCTTCAACGAACACTATTCATGTATTTGACTCATCCACTATTCATGCGGCTGGTTTCCTTTGCCGTCGTCTTGGGGGCTTGGGAGTTCGCAGGTTCGATCGGCCTCAGCGCAGCATTTCCGTCATTCTCCGAAACCTTTGTCGCTTTGTGGGGTATGGCGGCCGATGGGTCGCTTTTCAAGGCCTTCGGACGGACGCTTGAACCACTGCTGATGGGGCTGTTCATATCGGTGGCTTTCGGCGTAGGTCTGGGTGTCTGGATGGGGCTTAAAGAGTCGGCAGAGTGGCTGTTCGCCCCGGTGTTTATCGTTGCGCAGGCGGCTCCGCTCGCGGCACTGATTCCAGTGTTGACTTTTGCTTACGGTATCGGACTCACGGCCAAGGTGCTGACGGTGTGCATCATGGCCATGCCTGTAATTGTTATCAACGCGCTGGGTGCTGTTAGGAACACACCTGCATCTTTAATCGAAATGGGTAAATCGTTTCTTGGCACGCGGCGCCAGGTCATCTGGAATATTGTCCTGCCGGCGGCCAGTCCGATGATCTTTGTGGGGCTGCGTTTGGGCTGTGCATCCGGCTTCATTGGGGTGATCCTGGCTGAACTGCTGATTACCCCAACTGGAATAGGGGATCTGATTTCCTACAACCAGTCGGTGGCTGAGTATCCCAGCATGTACGCCGCCATTCTTTCCATCATCATTGCCTCGGTGTTGTTCATCGAAGGCATTGAGTTTGTCGAAAAGACATTGTTTCGTCCAGAAAAACGCATATGACATTTCCTTCTGCAGTCGCCACGCCGTCCCGGATCCACACTCCCGAGCCAATTGTTAGTGTGCGCGGCGTGCACAAAACCTACCCTGGCGGCATTGAGGCGCTGAATAATATTTCACTTGACTTTCCTGAGGGCAAGCTAACAACTTTGCTTGGTCCGTCGGGTTGCGGCAAGACCACATTGCTCAAGATCATCGCGGGACTTTTGTCCGCCACCAGCGGTGAGGTTTTGGTTGAAGGACGTACTGTTGCTGGGCCTGGCCCTGAGCGGGCTTTCGTATTCCAGGACTTTGCCCTGATGCCCTGGGCTAATGTGATGCGTAACGTTGCATTTGGACTGGAGCTGCGTGGAGTGGCGCGCTCCGAGCGTGAAGCGGTAGCCTCGAGCTACATTGAGCGTGTAGGTCTCAAGGGGTTTGAGAAAAAATACCCCCACGAACTCTCGGGTGGCATGCGCCAGAGGGTCGGCTTGGCCAGGGCACTGTCAGTGAATGCCAAGGTGCTCATGATGGATGAGCCGTTCTCTGCCGTAGATGAACAGACTCGTCGTAAGTTCCAGGAGGAACTGCTCGAATTGGTTGCCAATGAACGCAAGACCTTTATTTTCGTTACTCACAGTATCGAAGAGGCTGTGTACGTGTCGGATCGCATTGTGCTGCTACATCGCCGGCCCAGCCGAGTACATGCGATTATTGAGCCAAATATTTCCCGTGATGTCGATCCCGAGCAAATTCGCAGGCAGCCAGAGTACCTCGATGCGGTCGAGAATATCTGGCAAAGTCTCAAGCAGTATCTTGACTGACAGGGGCTGGCCATGAACGTCTTCGGCTATCGCCTTCCGTTGTTTTCGTCCCTCGTCATCTGGGCCATTCTTTGGGAGATCATCGGGCATACCGATGCCAAGTTGATTTTGCCCCCGCTGAGCGCTATCACATTGCGGATATTCGAGATAGTGCCAACGAAGGCATTCCTGCAGGCCTTGATCATCACGGGCAAAGCTTTTTTCATCGGGTCGTTCATCTCTATTCTCATCGGCATACCACTGGGTGTCTTGATGGGGCGCTCCAAGATCGCTGACGACCTACTGCTTCCTTGGGTTAACGTATTTTTGTCTGCACCTTTGTCTGCTTTGGTCCCCGTGATCATGGTGATTGCTGGAATCGGCGAGACAACCATGATCCTTACGGTGGTGCTATTTGCTGTCTGGATCGTCATGCTCAATGCGCGTGCCGGTGTACGCAACATCACGCCATCTCTGGTTGAGATGGCTCGAAGCTTCGGTGCTTCTTTCCCCCAGAGCTTTAGACACATCTACCTATGGGCTGCTTTGCCAGAAATCATCGCAGGTATCCGTTTGGGTCTGATCCGTGCCGTGAAGGGCGTAATCATCGGCCAATTGCTGATTTCCGTGGTTGGATTTGGCACGTTGTTCGAGATTTATCTGGCGCACTTTCTGATGGAGCATCTATGGGCCGTGATGCTGGTGATTTTTGCATTCGCTTTTGTTATCAATGAGCTGCTCGCTTGGGCTGAAAGGTCGGTTCGCTATTACGCCGCTTCCCGTTAGTTTTTTTTAAAGAGGAAAATTGAAATGAGTCATCATCAAACTGAATTTGTTATTCCTGCAATGCCAGAGGTGTCAGTGGCGGTGCGCGGCACGTCTGCTAGATTCCCGGTGCGCCGGATTTACTGTGTTGGCAGAAATTATGCTGAACATACCCGTGAAATGGGACATGACCCTGACCGGGAATTGCCATTCTTTTTCCAAAAAAATCCCGATAACTTGGTTCTGGACAATGGAGACTTTCCGTACCCGCCACAAAGCAGCAACGTGCACTATGAAGTCGAGATGGTTCTAGCCATTGGTACAGGTGGTAAGGATATCCCGGTTGACAAGGCACTGGATCACATCTACGGCTATGCGTTGGGTTTGGATATGACCCGTCGGGATCTGCAGGGGGAGGCGAAAAAAACCGGTCGACCCTGGGAAATCGGCAAGGCCTTCGAACACAGTGCTCCCATGACCGACATCGTGCCTGTGGCCTCCTGTGGTCACCTGTCCAAAGGTGACATCTGGTTGAAGGTCAATGGTGAGGTCAAGCAAAAGAGCGATCTAGACCAGCTGATCTGGAATGTGCCGGAAATTATCCAACACCTGTCCACAATCTTCGAACTGAAGGCTGGCGACCTCATCATGACTGGCACTCCCGCTGGCGTGGGAGCCATTAAGCGTGGTGACGTGATGGAAGGCTTCTGCGCAGGTGTGGGTGGTATCACGACCAAGGTTATCTAAGCCTTTCTCGCACGCGTGCTCTTGACATTTTTTTTGGGGATGCTGGCCTCTTACGGGAGGTCGGCCGCTAGTTTGTCAATGATTAACAAGGACTGACCCATGAAATACGGATACTTCAAACCCGTTGCATTTTTGACGGTTCCCCTGATTTTGCTGGCTGGGGCCACTGGCGCCTGGGCGCAAAAATGGACTCCCCAAAAAAATGTCGAGATCGTCGTTTACTCGGCTCCGGGTGGGAGCAATGACAAAACCGCACGCGCGATCGAGCAGACTATTGGCGAGAAGAAATTGATCAACACGACCATGACGGTGGTGAACAAGACGGGCGGTGGCGGCAATATACAGCTTGCGTACATGACGCAGCATTCAGGCGACCCACACTTTCTGATGGTGACGACACCGACCCTGCTGACCAACCATATTACTGGCAGTAGTACTCAAAACTTTGCGGACTTCACGCCGCTGGCTTCAATGGTGAATGACTACGTCGTTTACGCTGTTAACGCCGACTCACCAATCAAGACTGGCAAGGATCTTATTGACAGGTTGAAGAAAGATCCGAAATCCGTGAGCATTGGCTTTGCGACTGCACTTGGCACTCATAACCATATAGCCGCGGGCTTACTGATGAAGGCCATCGGTGGCGATGTCAAGGCGCTCAAAGTGGTTGCTTTCAAGGGGGCAAGCGAAGCTGTCACCACGCTACTGGGTGGTCACATCGACATGGTCACAACGGCTGCGGGTAATGTGAGCGCGCATGTGGCGAGTGGAAAGATACGCGTGTTAGGCGTCGCTTCGAATCAGCGCCTTCCAGGCGTTTTTGCTCAAGTGCCAACCTGGAAAGAGCAAGGCGTGAACTTCATTTCAGGCAATTGGCGAGCTGTCATGGGTCCGAAAGGTATGACTCAGGATCAGATCACCGCTTGGGAAGGAATCTTGCGCTCGGTGGCTGAATCCAAAGAGTGGAAAGAAGATCTCGCCACCAATTTCTGGAGCAGCGACTTTGCTTCCGGCGAGCAATTTCGCAAGGACCTAGAGCAGGACTATATCGCCACCAAGGCAGTGCTGCTTGAGTTGGGCATGACCAAGTAATGGTTGAGAAAAAAGTGGGTGAGACATAAAACATGAAAAGCGACCGTGCCATCATAGTTTGCGCGGTCTTGCTTGCCGCCCTTTACTTTTTTGCTATTGGGCAAATTCCCACGCGAGATATTGGCGATCCGCTCGGGCCCAAGGCCATCCCTCGAATTCTCGGGGTGGTTCTGCTGCTTTCCGTTGGCATGCTCGCACTGGAAATGGTTTTTGCCAAAAAGAACAGTGGCGCCAAGCAAGAGGATGCGACGCCTGAAGATTGGGGACACAGTTGGGCGGTTGGTGCGATCGTGGTGCTGACGATTTTGTATTTTCTGGTATTCGAGCTGTTGGGCTACGCCATTTCTACCAGTATTTACCTTCTGATTTTGACCTTTTGTTTCAACCGTGGCCGAGCGACGATGAACGTGCTGACATCTGTGTTGTTCAGCTTCGCGAGTTATTTCATGTTCACCAAACTCTTCGGTGCTCAGTTGGCCCCCGGCTTACTTCCGTTCTAACATGGAAACTCTTGGTCACATCCTCAACGGTTTCAGCGTCTGCCTGCAGCCGATCAATCTCTGGTACACCTTTGTCGGCGTGCTAATCGGCACCATCGTGGGCATACTCCCGGGAATTGGGCCCTCGGCCAGCATTGCGCTGTTGATTCCCATGACCTTTGGTATGGATCCGACTTCTGGTCTGATCATGATGGCGGGCATCTACTACGGTACCAAGTACGGTGGGTCTGCCACGGCCATATTGATTCGCACACCCGGCGAAGCTTCATCTGTCATGACCACGCTCGATGGATATGAAATGGCGCGCAACGGACGTGCCGGTGCTGCTCTGGCTGTGGCCGCAATTGGCTCGTTTTTGGCCGGCACCATCGGAGTGGTGGCCCTCACTCTATTTGCTTTGCCATTGTCCTCACTTGCGCTGAAGTTCGGCCCTGCTGAATATTTTTGTCTAATGTTCTTCGCTCTCACTTCGGTGGCGGCGCTGGCTGGCAAGTCGCCCGCGAAAGGACTGCTATCCACGGTGCTGGGCCTGATGATTGCCACGATCGGGATTGATCTGCAGAGTGGCCAGCAACGCTTCACAGCCGGAATCCCAGAGCTTCAGGATGGGATTGGTTTTATCGTTGTAGTGGTAGGCATGTTCGCGTTGGCCGAGGTGTTTCGCGGGTTGGAGCACATGGTGCGGGGCACGGCACCCAAGCCAATGCGTATAACCGGCAAGCTTTGGTTAACTCGGGCCGAGTGGAGGCGCTCTGTAGGCCCCATATGGAGGGGTGGGGTGCTTGGCTTTATAGTTGGCGTGCTGCCCGGTGCAGGCGGGACTATAGCTTCGCTCATGTCTTATGCAGTCGAAAAGAAACTCTCCAAGCACCCGGAGGAGTTCGGCAAAGGCGCGATTGAAGGAGTGGCCGGCCCCGAAGCGGCCAATAACTCGGACACTGCGGGTGCCATGGTACCGCTGCTGACACTCGGTGTGCCTGGCGGAGGGGCTACTGCGGTCATTTTGGGGGCCTTCATGATGCATGGGCTCCAGCCCGGACCTTTGCTGTTCCAGAGTCGACCCGATCTGGTCTGGGGCTTGATCGACAGCATGTACATCGGCAACATCATGCTGTTGGTGTTGAACCTTCCGCTGATCGGCTTGTTTGTTCGCCTGCTCTACATCCCAAGCGGCATTCTCTACCCGCTGATTGTTGCAATTTCTGTGATTGGCACCTATGCCATCAACGCCAGCATGGTCGAGTTGTATCTGGTGCTTTTCTTCGGGGTGCTGGGGTACTTGTTCGAAAAGGTACAGATTCCTGTCGCTCCTCTTGTCTTGTCTCTGGTTCTGGCCGGCATCATGGAGCAATCCTTTCGGCAGGCTCTGACGCTATCTGACGGCAACCTTTCCACCTTTGTTAGCAGCCCCATATCCGCTATTTTGATGTCCATGACGGTCATTGCCGTAGTTACACCGTTTGCCATGCGTATGGTCAAGAGGCTAAAAGAGCGCGGGAATTGAACCGGTTGGATCGCCGGACCTCAAATAAACCATCAAATTCACTTTCGGGTATCAGTTGTTATATGAAAACTAGGAATGACGACTCCATAAGTCTCCATGCAGAGGAATATTGGACCCACAAGAACGGCGTGAAGTTGTGGGTTTACCGCAAATACGCGGGTGACCACAATCAGCGTCGCCCAGTGCTGTTTCTTGTGCATGGCTCGTCGTACTCGGGCAAGACCATGTTCGACTTGGACGTTCCAGGGCGTACCGGTTACTCCTTCATGGACCACTTCGCGGAGCGTGGTTTTGATGTCTGGACCATGGATCATGAAGGCTACGGCCATTCGGACCGGACATCCGGATTTTCTGACATTGCCAGTGGAGTAGCCGATATCGAGTGCGCGATGACCGTTGTAGCGCGTATCACCGGTCAGAATCAGGCTGCTTTTTTTGGGCAGTCTTCAGGCGCTCTTCGCGCCGCGCGGTTTGCCAATATGCATCCAGATCAGGTAGAACGCCTCGTTATCGACGCTTTTGTCTGGACTGGCAAAGATGCTCCCACGCTCATTCAAAGGGCCAAGTTGCTGCCGAAGTGGCAGAGCAGCAACGTCCGCAAGATTGACGCCGCCTTTTTTCATACCGTCTTCACCCGGGACCACCCCGGTGCATCAGAGGCAATGATTGCCGATGTAGTAGCTGAAGCCGAGCTCAAATATGGCGATACCGTGCCAACGGGGACTTACATCGACATGTGCACCAAGCTTCCTGTAGTGGATCCCCTTCTGTTGCGATGCCCAGTCATGATCATCCGGGCCGAACACGATGGCATCGCCACCGACGAAGATGTAATGGCTTTCTACCAGCATCTGCCAAATGCGGACAAACAATTCGTGAAAATAGCCGGACTTGCCCACACAGCACCGCTGGGCGTAAATCGCGCCCGTTTTTACCACGCGATTTATGCCTTTTTGACTATGCCGCCATTGCTGGAAACATCCATCCAGACCGGCACATAGAATTCCGCCTGCCCCTCCTTTGCGATCGGGGCTCCATTTCCGGCTAACCGTCGGGGCGGTTTTTCTCTTTTGTGGCTTGAATGTAGGAAAAGCGCCACCAATTCACCTTTGAACGGCAGAGTGAGTTCACGCTCGCTAGAATAAATTCATGGCAACGAAACTTCCTGCAACTCCAACAACTCCGCCCGTACAGCTTCCAAAGGGCGATGATGGCGGCTCGGTCGTCATGGAGCGGCGGACACAAAAGGTCAAGCCGCCACAGATGTACCAGGTGGTCATGCTCAATGATGACTACACACCGATGGAATTTGTGGTGGTGGTGATTCAGGAATTTTTTGGCAAGGATCTGGAGGCTGCCACCCAGATCATGCTGAAAATTCACCTGGATGGAAAAGGGGTGTGTGGCGTCTACTCGAAAGATGTAGCGGCCACCAAGGTGGATCAGGTTCTGGATGCAGCTGCGAAAGCGGGACATCCCTTGAAGTGCATCAGCGAACCCGTTGAGTTTTAGGCAGATAACCGCTGCCCGGGACCGACATTGAAATCGGATTACAGTTAGACATCAACGCAAGGCAGAAGGAAATTACATGATTGCGCAAGAACTGGAAGTTAGCCTGCATATGGCCTTCGTCGAGGCGCGTCAACAGCGCCACGAGTTCATCACCGTCGAGCACCTGTTGCTTGCCTTGCTGGACAACCCAAGCGCGGCCGAGGTATTGCGGGCCTGCTCCGCCAATATCGATGACCTGCGCAAATCGCTGGCTACGTTCATCAAGGACAACACGCCGCAAGTCGCCGGTACCGACGATGTGGATACGCAACCCACGCTGGGCTTCCAGCGGGTGATCCAGCGCGCCATCATGCATGTGCAGTCCACCGGCAGCGGCAAGAAGGAAGTCACCGGTGCCAATGTGCTGGTTGCCATCTTCGGTGAAAAAGATTCACATGCCGTGTATTACCTGCATCAGCAGGGCGTCACACGCCTGGACGTGGTGAATTTCATAGCCCACGGCATCAAGAAAAGCGACCCGCCGGAAACCGGCAAATCCAGCGAAAGCCAGCCGGAAGCCGAAGAGTCGGGTGGCGAGAAAAGCGAAAAGCAGTCCCCCCTGGAGCAGTACACCGTCAACCTCAATCAGCTGGCCAAAGACGGCAAGATTGACCCGCTGATTGGCCGCGAGTACGAAGTCGAGCGGGTGATCCAGATTCTTTGCCGCCGCCGCAAAAACAACCCGCTGCTGGTGGGTGAGGCCGGTGTGGGCAAGACTGCGATTGCCGAGGGCCTGGCCTGGCGCATCACGCAAAAAGACGTGCCCGAAATTCTGGCCGAAGCCGTGGTGTATTCGCTCGATATGGGTGCGCTGCTGGCAGGCACCAAATACCGCGGCGATTTTGAACAGCGCCTCAAAGGTGTTCTCAAGTCGCTCAAGGACAAGCCCAACGGCATTTTGTTCATCGACGAGATTCACACGCTGATTGGCGCGGGCGCAGCATCGGGCGGCACGCTGGATGCGTCCAACCTGCTGAAACCGGGCTTGAGTTCCGGCGCGCTCAAGTGCATTGGCGCGACGACGTTCACCGAATACCGTGGCATCTTCGAGAAAGACGCCGCGCTGTCGCGCCGCTTCCAGAAGGTCGATGTGGTCGAGCCAACGATCGATCAGACCGTGGACATTCTCAAAGGCCTGAAATCGCGCTTTGAAGAGCACCACAACGTCAAATACGCCGTGGCTGCACTGCAGGCCGCTGCCGAACTGAGCGCTAAATACATTAACGACCGCCATTTGCCCGACAAGGCGATTGACGTGATTGACGAGGCCGGTGCTGCCCAGCGTATCCTGCCGCCGAGCAAGCGCAAGAAAATCATCAGCAAGGCCGAGGTCGAAGAGATCGTAGCCAAGATTGCGCGCATTCCACCCGCCAATGTGTCCAATGACGACCGTGGCAAGCTCAAAACTCTGGAGCGCGATTTGCGTAACGTGGTGTTCGGGCAGGACAAAGCCATCGACATGCTGGCCAGCGCCGTGAAAATGGCGCGCTCGGGTCTGGGCAAGGGTGACAAGCCGATTGGCTCGTTCCTGTTCAGCGGCCCCACGGGTGTGGGCAAGACCGAGGCTGCGAAGCAGCTTGCCTACATCATGGGCATCGACCTGATCCGCTTTGACATGAGCGAGTACATGGAGCGCCATGCCGTGAGCCGTCTGATTGGCGCGCCTCCGGGCTACGTCGGGTTTGACCAGGGTGGTTTGCTGACCGAAGCCATCACCAAGAAGCCGCATTGCGTGCTGCTGCTCGATGAAATCGAGAAGGCGCACCCGGACATCTTCAACGTGCTGCTGCAGGTGATGGACCACGGCTCACTGACCGACAACAACGGGCGCAAGGCCGACTTCCGCAACGTCATCATCATCATGACGACCAATGCGGGTGCCGAGACCATGAACAAGGCGACGATTGGCTTCACCAACCCGCGCGAAGCGGGCGACGAGATGGCCGATATCAAGCGCCTGTTCACGCCCGAGTTCCGCAACCGGCTGGACGCCACGGTGAGCTTCAAGGCGCTGGACGAGAACGTCATCCTGCGCGTGGTGGACAAGTTCCTGCTGCAGCTGGAAACGCAACTGGCCGAGAAGAAGGTGGACGTCACCTTCACCGACAAGCTGCGCAAACATCTGGCGAAGAAGGGCTTTGATCCGCTGATGGGCGCGCGCCCGATGCAGCGCCTCATTCAAGACACGATCCGCCGTGCGCTGGCCGACGAGTTGCTGTTTGGCCGTTTGACAGAAGGCGGCCGCCTGACGGTGGACCTGGACGACAAGGACGAAAGCAAGACCGAAGTGATTCTGGACATTCAGCCGCTGCCGAAGAAGGAGGGCAAGGCGAAACCGGAAGAGGCTACTGCGGGGTAAGTCTTCTGCTCAATCCAGGCCCTTTCCGGCCTGAGATAAAAGCCTGCATGGTTTGCGCTGTGCGGGCTTTTTTCCTTTGTCGGAGACCGCGCTCGGAGGTACGCTCGGAGGTAGTTGGCTAGCCTGCCGGGCGTCCGCGTCGTGTCCATTCGGCATCTTGTGGCAGCAGGGTTGGTGGTTTGAGTTTGCTGCCTTAAAGCGGTTTTTGGGTCGGATTCTGTGGCAACCGCCAACAGCTTCGTTGCCCCGTCGCAGCCGCACGACTCCCCTGTTGATAGGGTTTGAACGTATTGGAGAAACCCCTTTGTGCAGTTAATTGCTATGAATATGGGAGCTGCTAACGCTTATTTGACTGGGCTTAAGGGCAATTCATTGAAGGATTTCGGTTTCGAATTGCTGACACCGACCCCTAGCGGGTGTAGCACCCGCCGAATTCAGCGCCCGTTAGTCGATTTTCGATCGTCGGATGCGCGCTCCAGAAAGCCACCATATTCAAGCGAATTGATATGTTCCTATTATTGGCGTGACACTTATCAAATTTGGTACGTCGGTATTCAATTCAATGTAGCGTCGTTTCTCAACCGTTCAATTGCCAGATCCAGGAAAGCGCGCACGCGTTGTGATGCATGCCGACCCTCACGGTGGACAACATGTACGGGTAGCACTTCGGGTTCGCATTCAGACAAAACCGTCTTGAGTCGGCCGTCGCGCAATTGATCCGCAACCTGATACGACAGCAACCTTGTCAAACCGAACCCACCAACTGCAGCCCGGATAGCGGAGTCATTGGTCGTTGTCGTCAGTCGTGCCGACAATCGAATGGTTCGAAGAAGTCCCTTTTCAACCAGTCGCCATTCTGGGTTGGGTGTCACGCTGCTGGCGGAAACGATGGCGTGCCGTTGCAGATCATCCGGAGTTCGTGGCGTGCCATGCAGATTCAGGTAACTGGGAGATGCGCAAATGACACGGCGCACCTGGCCGACACGAACGGCCTGCATCGATGAATCTGGCAATTCACCAATGCGCACGGCGACGTCCACTCCCTCATCCAGAATATTCACTACGCGGTCCAGGAACATGCACGATGCGCTGACCAGAGGGTAGCGCGTCAGGTACTCCGTCAAAACTGGGGTGACATAGAGGGACCCAAAAAGGACCGGCGCCGTAACAGTCAACCGACCTCTTGGAGCGGCGTGCATGCCGTTGACCGACTCGTCGGCCTCCATCAGCTCAGCCAGGATACGTCGGCAGTCCTGAGCGTAACGCGCTCCCGCATCGGTGACACGAACCAGCCGGGTGGTTCGCGTCAAGAGCTTCAAACCGAGGTAAGTTTCCAGCTCATTGACAGCGCGTGTCACGGCGGGAGGGGACAGATTCAATTTGCGGGCGGCGCCCGCAAATCCACCCGTATCAACGACCGCGACAAAGACACTGACAAGGTGAAATCTGTCCATATTGTTCCATTTAGTGGAATAGTGAATTGAATTATACGGATATTCACATTGTTGAGAGAGCTGAATACAGTTCATCCGTTCGCTGTCCATGACATATGGCGGCGAATCAGTCCTCCCAACCATTCAAAGGAAATACGCCATGTCACGCATCAGCATCCCAACCGTAGAACACGCCATCGAAGCCTCCAAACCCCTGCTCGGCGCCGTCCAGAAGCAATTGGGTATGGTTCCGAATCTAATGAAGCTGGTGGGCCACAGCCCGGCGGCATTGGAAGGTTACCTCTCTCTCAATGGCGCACTGGGTAAGGGCAAGTTGTCGGTCCAATTACGTGAACGCATTGCGCTTGCCATTGCCGATTACAACGGCTGCGACTATTGCCTGTCGGCCCACGATTACCTGGGACGCAATGTGGCCAAGCTAAGCCCGTCCGAACTGATCGCAGCACGCGATGGTCATTCCGAAGATGCCAGCACTGAAGCTGCGCTGCAATTTGCCTTACAGGTTGTTCAGTCTCACGGCCAGGTCAGTGATGGTGCGCTCGCTTCCGTTCGTCTGGCGGGGTTTGACGAAGCCAGTGTGATCGAAATCGTGGCCAATGTGGCGGTCAACGTGTTGACCAACTATGTCAACAACGTCGCACAAACCGACATCGACTTCCCCACTGTTACAGCCAAACTGGCTGCGTAACGCCATCGGCTGCAGGGGCAACCCGGCAGCCGACAGGCATGGTCCTATTGCAGCCAGTGACACCCCCTTCATGGAGATTTTGAGATGTACCCCGTCAGTGAACCTGTCAGACCTCCGCTCCCGCCATTCACCTTGGATGCTGCCATCCAGAAAGTGCGTCTGGCTGAAGATGCCTGGAATTCCCGGGACCCCGAGCGCGTTGCGCTGGCCTACACAGTTGATAGCCAGTGGCGCAATAGAGCCGAGTTTATTGGTGGTCGCATGGCGATTCAAGCATTCCTGACTGCCAAATGGGCGCGCGAACTGGAGTATCGCCTCGTCAAAGAACTCTGGGCTTACCAAGGCAATCGCATTGCAGTGCGCTTCTGCTACGAATGGCACAACGAAGCCCATTGCTGGTTCAGAAGCTACGGCAATGAAAACTGGGAGTTCGACGAAACCGGACTCATGACTAGGCGAATCGCAAGTATCAATGACCTGCCGATTTCCAAAGATGACCGGAAACTGCTGTGGCCCGTAGGCAGACGTCCGGACGATTCACTATCTCTTTCCCAACTTGGCCTGTAGGCACCACCATGAAATCCCGATTCGAATATGCCAGCGACATTGCATTTACGCCCGCGGTCAAAAGCATCCAGACCCGCAAGGGTTCCCGGCACGCCTATTCGCGAATGGAAGAGGGCGGCTCATGGGAAACACGCATATCGGCAGATCTGGCAAGCTTCATAGCCGAACAAACCAGCGTATTTCTGGCCACGGTCAACGCCCAGGGGCAACCCTATATCCAGCACCGTGGTGGCCCAGCTGGATTCCTGCAGGTGATTGACGACAGGACTCTGGGTTTTGTGGATTACGCCGGAAACCGGCAATACATTTCGTCCGGGAATTTGGCTGAGAGTCCCAAAGCGCATTTGTTCCTGATGGACTATTCCCGCAGGCAAAGAGTAAAAATTTGGGGAAATGCCCGCGTCGTAGAGGGCGATGCGGCACTGATTCAACAACTGATGCCGCCGGAATACAAGGCGCGTGCCGAACATGCCATCATTTTTGACGTCTTGGCTTGGGACGCCAACTGTCCACAACACATTCCGATGCGCCTTGACGCGTTGGATGTTGAAACAGAACTGAGCTCCCGTGATGCGCGCATCCGCGCACTGGAGGCGGAAGTTGCGACGCTGCGTGGATCTGGAGACTGAAGATGGGATTATTTTTCCGAAATGTAAGTTTTGGAAGTCCACATCGACCAACGGGCATGCTTTCTGAACTTGCCTTTGTCGAACCCGTGTCAACAACCCCATTCTTGGCCGGTCGTACCGGTGCTTTGCGATTGATCCGTAGCCTGATGGATTCCTGGTTTGGAGCCATTCTGGGCGGAAGTGTTTACGGAGCCTGGGCCGTTTGGGCGAACTGGAGTCAGGGATCAGCACACGCCTGGGGCATTGGTCTGGCGCACTGGGCAACCAGTGCTCTGCTCACTTTTTTCGGCACTATGGCCATGCGAAAGTTCTACGGAAATGGTCGGGGCTGGGCCGGTGGCTTGCGGGCTTTGTCCGGTGGTTTGTGCCTGACTTACGCCTCGCTGTTGCTGGTCCACGGCGTCATTCGCACCGAGCATGTGCTGCTCACGTTGGCGCCCGGCATCATTCCCAACGTGCTGTTTTGCACCGGCTATGCGCTGCTGCTGGTGCGCACGCAGCCGGAGGGGGTCAGACCATGACAACGCTCAGCGCCTTCGGCAGCGGTGCACAACTCTGCGCCTATACGGGCGAAGTCCTGTCGCAGATGGCCAGCGTGGTTCAACCGTATGTCGGCAACCGGGCGAAAACCTACGGCGAACACGTCGGGGCCCACCTGCGCCACATCATCGAGCATTACGATACCCTGGCCCATGCACTGGCCTGTTCAGAAACCTGCTCCAACCGGGCGTGCGTGGTGGATTACGACGCGAGACAGCGGGACCTGCGTCTGGAAACCAATCCAGAAGTTGCATTGAAGCGCATCGACCTGCTTCAACATGCCCTGGGCGGCATCCCCGACCCACTGCTGGAGCGCTCGGTCGATGTGCACACCCGTGGTGGTCTGTCAGGTGAACACGACTTCAGTACGCGCTCCAGTGTGGCGCGTGAACTGATGTTTCTCAATAGCCACGCTACCCACCATTTCGCCATCCTGCAAGGCTATGCCCGTCAACGCGGCGAAACCCTGGGTGCCGGCGTTGGCAGGGCGCCTGCCACGGTGGCCTACGAGCAACGAATGAAGCACGCTCGGCATGAACTCGTCAAAGCCTGAACCCTGGACAAAATCGCCATGAACCCCAGCACGCCCACGCTCAACGACTCACTACCCTTGCATCCAACCGCACTCCCCTGGCAGGAGCGCGCGTCCACATCTCCGACCAAAACTCCGTTCCTCCAGCAATTGAAAATTTCTCTCGAACGGGCGCAGCGCTGGGAGTTTTGGCCTTCATGGCTGTATTACGGCCCGATCGTGGCGTGGATTTTGTGGCTGGGTCTCAAACATCGCAGCCCGATGGCCTTCACGGCTGCCAATCCTGCATTGGAAGCCGGTGGCATGGTGGGCGAAAAAAAACATCAGGCTCTCGCACCTCTTCAAAACAATGCACCGGACCTGGTGGCCACCTTCACGCTGATCAAGTCCACCAACGCCCCCCAGCGCATTCACCAGGCTCTCCAGTTCGCGCAGGAACAGGGCATGCCTTTGGTACTTAAACCCGATGTGGGTCAGCGTGGGCGAGGTGTATTCGTGGCGCGCAATGAAGCGCAAATCCGTGACTACCTGACGCGTTTCAAAGGTGACGTGATTGCCCAGCGCCATGTAGAAGGCGAAGAGTTCGGGGTGTTTGTGGCGCGCGCGCCAGGCGAAGCCGCTCCGCGCATCCTGTCGATCGTACACAAGACGTTTCCCACCGTGTCGGGGGACGGCCTGCAGACGCTGCGCGAACTGATTCTGGGTGATGCGCGTGCCAAGCTTATCTCGTCGCTGCTATTTTCCCGCTGGGCCAGTGAGCTGGAGCGTGTGCCGCGTGACGGTGAAACGATCAAACTGGTGGAGATTGGCGCACATTGTCGTGGCAGCCTGTTTCTGGACTCTTGCGAACACGCCACGCCAGAACTGATCACCACACTGACCCGCTTGCTGAACGCTGTGCCGGGCTACGCCTTTGGGCGCATGGATTTGCGCGTGCCCAGCGTGGCGCACTTTCGCCGTGGCGAGGGCTTGCAGGTACTGGAGCTCAATGGCGTTTCTGCCGAGAGTGCACATATTTACCACCCCGGCACACCCTTGCTGGAAGGCTATCGCGCCATGTTTCACCAATGGTCGACGGCATTCGCCATCGGTGCGGCCTACACCCACCAGGGTGTAGCAACCACATCGGCTTTCAGCCTGCTGCGCCAGTTCAGGGAAGACCTGCGCCGTGGCGAGAGCTGGTTCTGAGTCGTTCACTCCAATCTATTTCTACCCACACACCTGCCATGAAGAACCACCCCATCCTGCGCCGCCTGTTCGTCATTTGCCTCCTGTCGCTCGGCATGAACACGTTTGCGGCGCCTTCTGTGAACACGTTGAAGAATTCATTCTTTGCGTCTCAAACCGACACGGCGATTAACGGCTATGACAGCGTTGCCTACTTCACGCAAAACGCGCCGGTCAAGGGGCAGGACGCACACACGCATGAATGGAAGGGAGCTAAGTGGAAGTTTGCAACAGCGGCCAATCTGGATCTGTTCAGAAACAACCCGGACAAGTACGCACCGCAGTACGGTGGCTACTGTGCTTACGGTGTCGCCAAAGATGGACTCGTGAAAGTCGACCCGGATCAATTCACGATTTTTGAAGGCAAGCTCTATTTGAATTACGACGCATCCGTACAGAAAGAATGGGCCAAAGACCGGGCAGGTTACATCAGGCAGGCCGACGCGAAGTTTCCCCAACTGCTCGCCAAATAGCCGACACACGCGAAAGGACCATCGCCATGGCATTCCTCAGAAAAAACGGTCACTGGATACTCTCCCTTTTCGTGGCCTTTGTCTTCATCCAGTCCCTGTTCTTCAAGTTCACGGGGTCCCCGGAGACGGTCTACATCTTCCAGGGCAAGCTGGACCCGTGGGCGGCGTCGCTTGGGTTTCCTGGTGTTTTTGCGCCGGGAGGTATTTTTTCAGCCAAGGTAGTGGGCACGGCTGAGCTGATCGCATCCTTGTTGGTGCTGTCAGGCGCATTCCTGGCAGGCAACCGCATGATTCAGGTGCTGGGTGCGGCCCTGGGTCTGGGTGTGATCAGCGGTGCCATTTTCTTTCACCTGTTCACGCCACTGGGCATCGCGGTGGTGAATACCGATGGCAGCAGCGATGGCGGCGAACTCTTCATCCTAGCCTGCGGCGTGTGGTTTTCCTGTGCTCTTTTGTTATGGGTACGACGGGGCATCTGGTTGCCTTTGACGAAAAAACTTATCGGGCAGTCATGATCCGTTACTGGCTCGGGCGCCGGTCTCGCCTGCACTTGTTGGCTGCATTTGCCGCCTTCTGGCTAGCTGGTTGCGGCAATCCACCCTACCCGCGAGGGACCGTGGATTCACTCTTCCCAACGGGGCAACACCCTGTGTTCAGCACGAAACAGGTGCTGGATCGAACATTGAACATCGCACGTGTGGACAACGCCCCAATTACCCTGAACAAGGGGCCCGTGCTCTTGTTTGTTCATGGGTCTCCCGGCGACTGGAAAGCATGGTCCTATTACCTGAGGGCGCCCGAATTGGCCGTTTTTGCGACTCGTCTGGCGGTTGATCGACCCGGTTTTGGTGGTTCCCGCGCGGACGGTGTGATGCCCAACCTTCGGGAACAGGCGGCGTTGCTGACGGAACTGATTCCGCCGGGAAAGAAGGCCATCGTTGTCGGCCACTCGCTGGGTGGCCCACTGGTTGCCTGGATGGCGATTGACGCGCCAGACCGGGTGTGTGGCGCCGTGTCCATCGCAGGTTCGCTTTCATCCCTATACGAGGCACCCCGCTGGTACAACCAGCTGGCAGACTGGGCCTTGGTGAGCTGGGCAATTCCGGCTGAGATGATCCAGTCCAACCACGAGATGATGCCGCTGGAAGGAGAACTTGCCAAGCTGGAGCCGTTCCTGGTCAAACTGCAGGTTCCGTTGATCGTGATGCAGGGCGGCAAGGACTCCCTGGTGGACCCGCGCACGGCTGACGAGGTGGAGAAGCACATGTCAAAAACCTGGGTCACTGTGCAGCGCCTGCCGCTTGAAAACCATTTTGTGCTGTGGGAGAAGCCGCAGCTGGTCGTTGACGCCATCCGCAGCCTGCCATGTGCCTGATCGCCCTCAACTGGCAACCCCAGTCACCCGTCCCACTCGTAATCGCAGCCAACCGCGACGAGTTTTATTCGCGCCCGACTCTACCGCTGCACCTCTGGGCAGACCAGGCCATCCTGGCCGGCAAAGACCTTCAGGCCGGTGGGACGTGGTTAGGCGTCAGCACCAGCGGGCGCCTGGCTGCCTTGACCAACTACCGCGACGTTTCGCAAAACCGGCCGACGGCGCCCTCCCGGGGCGATATCGCCACCGCGTTTCTGACTGGCAGCGCAACAGCCGGGCAATACCTGGGTGAACTCGCATCGCGGGCACACGCCTACAACCCGTTCAACCTGCTGGTGTTTGATGGCACATCACTCATGGGTTTTGAGAGCCGCCATTGCCGAGCAATCAAACTGCCCGAAGGCATCCATGCCGTATCAAACGCAGACTTCAACACACCCTGGCCTAAACTGAAACGTCTGCGTAATGGTTTTGTACAAGCCCTTGCACAACACGATTTTGGCGCTGGATACACAGCGAAACCGTCAGGCGTCAACGCCCTGTTTGCACTGCTGTCGGACCGACGCACCGCAGCTGACCCGGACCTGCCTCAAACCGGTATCCCGCTTGACCGGGAAAAGGCACTTTCTGCCGAATTCATTCATACCCCCCACTACGGCACACGGGCTAGTGCTGTGGTGATCTTGAACCGCGGCCATGCCGACTTTGTTGAACGCAGTTTTGACGTCAATGGCTTTGCGGGTGAAGCCCACCAGCGATTTGATTGGGAAATTCAAAAATGAATACCGCAGTTCAAGTTTTGCCCAGCCCGCAGCCCATCATCCCGGCGGTGGACCCGCGGTTGCTGTTCAATGAGGTCAGCCAACTGCCCGCGGCCGCCTGCCTCATTTCGTGGGGGCAATTCCAGGTCTTCTATGCAGGTGCGGGACACATGCCCAACGTGATGCGGGAAATCGGCCGTTTGCGGGAAGTCTCGTTCCGTGACGTTGGCGAAGGCACCGGTCAACCGCTGGACCTGGACGGCCATGACCCCCACTATCAGCACCTGTTTGTTTGGAACCCAGGCACCCGTGAGGTCATTGGTTCCTACCGCATTGGATTCACCCGGCAGCTCATTGCTGATCACGGCGTAGCGGGTTTGTACACCCACAGCCTGTTCGAATTTGGTACGCCGTTGTTTGACCGGCTGGGCCCCTGTCTGGAACTGGGCCGCTCGTTTGTGCGGCCCGAATGGCAGGGCAACACAAGGGCACTGCGCCTGTTGTGGTCTGGCATTGCGGTACTGCTGGACCGCCACCCGGAGATTGGCCACTTGTTTGGACCGGTGAGTGTGAGCCCGCGTTTCAGCGAGTTCGGACGCATGCTGATCATGTCCGCCTTGCAACTGCACCACATGGACGAGGGTCTAAAGCCCTTGATTCGAGCCCGCAATGCGCCGCGTACCGCGAGCCACCCGTGGCAAGAACGTTTGACCGAGGTCAGTGCGGGTCTCGCTGATCCGGGCCTACTGTCGAAATTTTTGCAACGCCTGGAACAGGGCATGGCGTTACCTATGCTGATCAAGCACTACATTGAGCTGAAAGGCCGGTTTGCGGGCTTTAACGTGGACGCTTCGTTCAACGGCACGCTGGATGGATTGGTGTTTGTGCGAGTGCAGGACATCCCGGCCAAAATGCGAGCCCGGCTGACCCGAGGTCCCAGTCAAGAGGCGGGGTGACGTTCAATGAGTAATTGCTGATCACTGTGGACGTCGCCGGCGTGTTATCGAGAGAACTTGGTCACCGACCGAAGAAGGTTCGTGGTGCCGAAGACGGATATCGACCCAAAGCGGAATTTCGGCTCCAAGGATTCATCGCCACAAAGCGGTCTTTTGATTGAAGTGATCTACCACCCCCGGGCTGACTGGATAGCCGCGATTGCGGTCATTGACGTGTAGACCGTGAACGACAAATCTGGGCCAATGCAGTCTTCTACGAGTGACCGCTTTCCGTCAGCCAAATTACTCTGACAATTTGTCGCAGCATTAATCCACTATCAATTGCGGGTATCTGGAAAGCCATCGAATCACGGTTGGTTTTTTGCAAATCCAGATGTACTAAGTAAGTGAAAAAAGTCAGGTAGACGTCTGCTAGCTCGAGCATTTCCAGTGAAAGTACGTAGCGCTCTAACGGTA
>JAKQJK010000356.1 GCA_029561195.1 Pseudomonadota bacterium | reverse complement strand
TTGCCAAGCGCCCGTAGGCGTAACGTGGTGCAGCGCGGGGTCGTCGGTGTTCGGATGGAGTTTCAGGCCAGCAGACAGCATGGCGCGGATGGGGTGATCTTGTGCCCACCGCTCAGGCGCCAACGTGCGAAGGTAGTAGGAGTTTGTGGGCACCACGGTAAACACCACTCCCTGCTCACGTACCCATTGCACCAAAGGCGGCTGATCGATGATGGTGTAGCCATGATCAATGCGATCCACACGCAAGATTTTCAGCGCTGTTTCGACGTTGTGCCAAGGCATGCCGAATTCGCCTGCATGTGCCGTGGTTTTCAGGCTGTGCTTTCTGGCCAGAGCATAAGCCTCGGTGAATTTCTCGGGCGGATGATCGTTCTCGCGGTAATCCATGCCAATGCCGGGCACCTCATCGCAGCGCCGCTCCGTCACCCATTGCACCATCTCCAGCGCCGCTTGCGCCGAGGCTTCACGGTCAATCGAAGGAACGAGGCGTGAGACAATGCCGCAGTCAGTCTCAGCATCCCGGATGGCGCGTTTCAAAGCGGGCAAAACAGTTGAATAGGCCAAGCCACCCACATTTGCCGTACCCGTTGGATTCCAAAAAAATTCTGCGTAGCGCACGGTGTGACTGGCCGCATCTCGCAAATACTCGTAGGCGATGCGATGGAAGTCATCGGGGCTGCGAAGCAGCCATTGATCGAGCGCTCTCAAAACGCGCAGTACACCCACCGGCTTTTCCCCGCGCGTGTAAAAGGATGCAATCTCTTCTTCTGAAATCGGCGCTCGGGCTGCATTCACTAAATCTGTGAACGTCTGCTTGCGCACTGTGCCGAGCAAATGGCAATGCAACTCCGCTTTGGGCAAAGCATGTAGCCTTGCATATTGATCGGAACCGATAGCAGGCAGCGCAGGAAGCATGGAAAATGATAGCACCGCTGTTCGGCATTGCGTCGATGGGCCTTCGATGATCGACAACATCGCTGACTGACCACTCACAACATGAACCCACGCAGCCGCCCCGAAATCAACCGCTTCATCGCCTTTGGCCGGAGACGAGGATCAGTGCACCGTTCGACGTCGAACCTACCGCCAACCTTCTCCGGGAAATTCGTGATCAGCGAGCCTGCAATGCAACTTGCACGCCACCTAACGCGCAGTGCTAGCTGGGGAAGTTGATTTCCGGCAATTAATGATCAACTGAAGTTTCCGGAAGTCTTGCGCAATCGCTGCGGAATTGCCGGAATCAACAAGCTATGGAAACAAGAGCTTAGGCGGCCTTGGTGCGGCTGGCGGGGATCGAACCCACGACCCTTGGCTTCGGAGGCCAATACTCTATCCACTGAGCTACAGCCGCAACCCTTGAGCAGCGGCAATTGTAGGGGTTTTCACAGGGGTCCCGGCTATAATCGGCGGCTTCAT
>JAKQJK010000185.1 GCA_029561195.1 Pseudomonadota bacterium | reverse complement strand
GGCGTTGAGCCTGCGGCCATCGGTCTTGACGATGTTGGCAGTTTGGGCTGGAGGGGCTTTGGTGGCTGGGGAACGTGTCGCTGGCATGACTGCAGATTGTAAATGTGGCTTGCATTACATAACGTAATTATGTATTGTTTGGCCACTTCAATTCTATTCCCGGAAAAACACCATGTTACTGGCAGCCCAAATCATCGCAGGCATCGTCTTGCTGATCCACGTGTACATCTTCTTGCTCGAGACCGTGTTGTTCAAAACGCGTGGCCGCAAAGTTTTTGGCCTGACGGCCGAGCGCGCTGAAATCATGGCGCCCGCCATGTCCAACCAGGGGTGCTACAACGGCTTCCTGGCGCTGGCCTTGGCAGTGGGCCTGCTGTTGCCCGACCCGGCGATGGGCCGGGCTTTCCTGTTCTATGGCTTGGGGTGTGTGGCCATTGCTGGCGTGTGGGGCGCGGTCACGGTGCAACGGCGGATTTTGTTTGTGCAGACGGTGCCCGCCGTGTTGGGCCTGGTGGCTTTGGCAATGGCCTGATGCTGGCTCAGGCAGGGGCCTCTTCCACGCCTTGCTCGCCGCCCAGCGCTTCCAGCAAATCTGGAATCAGCCCCGACAACTCGCCAGTCAGCAAGGCGGCGTCGGTGTCAAAACCGTCGTCGTCTTTGCCGTTGTCCTGCACGCCATCCATCACCACATCGAGCAGCTTGAGCTTGCGGATCTGCGCGGTATCGGTCAACACAAATGACACGCGCTCGTTCCAGGTCAAGGCCAGTTGCGTGGGCAGCTTGCCAGCCGCCAAGTGCTGAGCGACCTCGTCGATTTCCAGCGTGTGGCGTGAATAGCGCACCGTGGACTTTTGGTCGTCGGGCGTCTTGAGCTCGCAGTCGCGGTCAATGCTGAAGCGGTAGGGTGCCTCGCGGGTGGACAGCCAATGCGCCATGCAGGCGGTGGCGGTCATCTGTGTTTGCATAGGCTTGAGGCCCACCGTGGGCGCTGCACCCGGTATGCTGGTCAGGGCCTCCATCAGGCAGGTGATGATGCGGTCGGCCCCGGCGAGGCTGCCGCTGTCCACGACCAGCAGCTTGTTGACTGGGTCCAGCCACAGCAAGGTGGTGCTGCGCTTGGTGAAAGCGCGCGGCAGCAACTCGAACACGATTTCTTCCTTGAACTCCTTTTTGAGCTTGGCACCCACGCGCTCGAAGCCTGTCTCTTGTTTGTATTTTTCGATCCGCTCTTCCAGGGCGGCCTTGACGGCCGACGCGGGTACGGGACGACGCTCCACACAGAACTTGAGGATGAGTTGGCCGCCCACGCTCTCAGCCAGTACGTCACTCTTGTTGCCACGTGGCGGTACCCAGCCGTGGGCGTCGGGCTGCGTGTTGCCGCAGGGTAAAAAATGCGCAGCCTGCAATGCTTCTTCAAGCGCGGGCAGATCAGGCAGGACGAATTCGGGGGCGAGGCGGAAAAATGCGGAAGATTTGAACATGCGATGCGTGTGAATGAGGCCGCAGCATGCTGAGCCCAAAGGCTCGCTGCGGCTGATGAGTCCGGGCGTCAGGGCGACGGCACAAGTGAGGCGAAGGGCGCCATTTTAGAGGACGCCCAAGCACCTCATAGGCCTACCCCAGCAAGGCGTTGAGAAAGATGCGTGGGATCTTCAAGAAGCTGGGGCGGTACTGGAAGGCCACCAGCAGGCGTCCCAAGATGCCGCCCTTGCGGTTGGTGATGAACCAGGGTGGGCGAGGCAGCAAGGTGAACGACATGCTCAGCAGGTTGCGGGGGTAGGGTTTGAAGGGCGCTTCCACCACCGTGCGCTCGGGCTTGTCAAACAGGTTGGTGTTGTGCACCACACCAATGCCGCTTTGCACATCTTGCAGGGTATGGCCGGGGAATGCGCCCCAGGTGGCTTGCGGCGTCAAAAAGCCCACGCCAGTCCAAGCGTTGATCGCGATGGTGCCGTAGCGCAGCGTGATCAGCAATTCTTCCAGGCGCTGGCGACCGATTTGCGCAATGGTGTCGGGATGAATCACGATGTTGGCACCCAGCGTGCCATACAGCTGGGTGTTGGCAAATTCAATGGCAGCCTTGAGGTAGGTCTCGGCATCGCTGCCTGGCAGTTCGGTCACATTGAGCGCCGGGGCAAAAACCTCCAGAGCCTTGATGGCCGTGCCATTGGTGGCATCCAGTGGGGCGATGAGCACGTCTTCACCGCCCACGCGGTGCAGGTGACGGGTTTGGGGGTTGCTGGCGCCGAAGTCTGCCAAGCGGCTTTTGGCACCGGGGTAATACAGCGCCCGGGCTTGCGAACGGGAAATGACGCCTTCTACTGCGGTGATCAACGCCGATTTTTGAGTCCAGTCACGCGGCATGACCAGCACCTGGCAGGCAATGCAGTTGAAGCCGGAGTTGTGCAGCTTTTGGGTGGCTATGTGCTCGGCCTGGAACTGGATGTCGGCCGCCGACCAGGGGCCGGGCACCACGATGGTGGGGCACACGGCGCCCAGCTCGGAGCTGATAGCGCGCGTGTTTTGAGGCGTGTTGGCGGCCTTGTTGGCTTGACCCACGGCTCCGGGGCCCCACACGATGGCGTCGTGCGAAGAACCAGCACCTGTGATGTGCAAAGTCTCGACCAGCGCGTGGTTGCACAAGTACTGTCCGACATCGGTGGCGCCGCGCACGATGCGCAACACACCACGGTCTGTGAGGGGCTTGAGTGCGGGCGTCAGAAACTCAATCAGGTAGTCGTTCACCGGGTTCATCTTGAGGATGACGACTTCGTTTTCGGAAAACAATTTTTGGAACACATCCAGCGGCGCAATCGACGCGATGTTGCCCGCACCCAGCACCAGCGAGACCTTGCCGGTTTTGTGCAGTGGGCTGGCAGCGTCGTAAAGACCTGCGGTGTGCTGGGCCAAAGTGTCCGGCGTCACGCCGGGCTGCATCCAGACATCCACCTTCACGCCGCTGAGCAGCAGGTGGTCCCAAATCGACGCGGGTAAGACGCGTGCAACCACCTGGCCGTTGGCGAGTTGGCGCACCGGCATGTCTTTTAAATGTTGCTTGTTCTGCACGTTCGCCAGTGTGGCCATCAACTAGTTGCAATAGTTCAGCACGCAGTAGGGGCCGGAGAGCCATTCTTCACCCTCTAGCGGTGAGCCCTCAGCAATGCCTTTTTTGCGCGACGCGGTCTCAGCCCAGGCCTGGGCCACAGGCATCAGGGCTTCTTTGATTTCTGCCAGGATGGCAATGCGCTCGGCCACTGAGGTTTTCACCCAACGCTCGCGGTTGTCGGCCAGCAGTTGAAGGTCGCGGTCCAACTCGGCAAACGGCGTGAGGGGCGCTGGTGTCGCAGAGGGGGTGGCATTTTCTTTCAGGACTGCATTCATGGTGTCTCCTAGGTTGGGCGGCTGGCGGGCAGCGCAAATGGCCATGCACCACGAGCATCTGTCGCAGGATACACCGCAGCGGTGGGCAGCGGGGTCTCCAACCCGACCAGCATCATCAGAGCCGCAAAGGACTGCCGTAACCCGTCATCTCCAGGTAGCCCCGCGCCACATGTTTGCCGTTGCTGTCGAACATGTCGCTCAGGCCTTCCCAGTAAATGGCGCCAGTGGAGTTGCGGCTGTCCAGCTCCTGGTTGTCGAGGACAGCCTTGACGGTGTAGAAGTCGGCCGGGGTGCGCACGATCCACTCTACCGGGTAGCTGGCCTGGGAGAGTGGGCTTTTCCAGAAGCGTTGGGGGCTGAATTCGTTCTCGCCCTTGCTGGCCACGTACAGGCCGCCGCCCTTGCTGGGGCGGAATGAGCCACCGTCCCACAACGGGCGGCCATCTTTGCGCCGCAACTGGAAGGCGGTGAGTACGCTGCCGTCAAAGTAGTTCATGCCTATCCAGTCCCAGCCCACGGCGTCGGGGTGCAGCAACTCGTTGCTCCACTCGTGGTCCAGCCAGGCTTTGCCTTGAACGCTCAGGCGCTCGCCTTTGAGCGTGAGCGTGCCTTGTGTGGCCAACTGCGGCTGGCTGTAGTAGTAGCTGGCCTGCTTTTCCTCCGGCCCCTTGCGCGACAGCCCCTTGCCTCCCTGGAGCACCAGGGCTTGGGTGGGGTCGAAGTACAGGTCAAAGCTGAAATCCGCGCTAACGATTTGCGCACGGTAGCCCGCGCCTTCACGCTGCAAAGACCAGTCGCGCAATTGAAGCCGGGTGTCGTCTTCTGCGGCTTTCACCACATCAAAGCCCGCGCGTGCAATGCGCTGGTCGTGCCAGAGTTTATTGCCCTGTACATCGGTCACCGCAGCGTGGGCAAATACCAGTTGTTTGGCCGCAAAGGCGGAGCTCATGGCTTGCGTGGCCTCGACCTTTGAGCGAAAGAAGGTGACTTGAAAGCCAAACGTGCGCCCGCCCACCGTAGCGTGGCCGGTGATGTACCACCACTCGGTGCGAAAGTCCGGGTGGGCGCCGTGGTCGCGTGGGAAGCGCAGTGTTTGGCGGGGCAGTGCGAGGGCCGGTGCACTCGACACCAGGCTTGAGCCTGCCAGCGCGGCCCAACCTGCGCCCAGCAACACTTCGCGCCGCGGTACACGTCCTTGCATCACCAGTCCTCCTTCACGGCCAGTACCGCATCTTTTCCCGCCGCCGCGCGGCCCGCCAGCCACGCCGTCACCGTGCCCGCGGCTACCACGGCAGCGCACAGCGCCAAGAGGCGCAACCAAGGCACGGCGAGGTCCATCGTCCAGTGAAAGCTTTGCGGGTTGACCACATGCACCAATACGACGCTGACGGCCAGGCCCAATGCCAAGCCGGCCATCGAGCCAATCAGCGTCCAGGCAGCGCCTTCGCCCGCCACTACGGTCAAAATTTGCCGCCGCGTCAGGCCCAGGTGGGCCAGCAGTCCAAACTCCTTGCGCCTGGCCAGCACCTGGGCGCTGAAGCTGGCCGCGACGCCGAACAGACCTATGGCAATGGCCACGGCCTGAAGCCAGTAGGTCACCGCAAAGCTGCGGTCAAAAATGCGCAGCGAAGTGGCGCGAATTTCTGCCACCGATGCAAACTCCAGTAACCCGGCGCTGCCTGACTGTGCATCGGCGAGCCGTCGCACCTCTTGTTGCACCGCATTGGCGTTGGCGCCGGGCGCCAACCACAAAGCGATGTCGTTGATGCGTGTATCGCCGGTGAGGCGCTCAAAATTTGCCGAGTCCATGACGATGGCGCCACCCTGGCGAGCATAGTCGCGCCACACACCTGCAACAAAATACGTCGCAGTCTGCGCCGAAAGCCCGCCCAATGAGAGTGCAAAGCTTGAACCCGGCTTCGCGCCATACAGGTCCACCATGGGTTCGCTCACAAAAATCCCTACTTGCCCTGGAGGCACGGGCATCGACTCGGTCAGCAGGGGGAGGTTGTTTCCAGCAGCGGGGATGGCTCGGGCCATCAGCGCAACAGCCGGACGTGCGGGGTCCAGTTGCAGGTGAGTGGTACGCTGCGTGGCCAAGCGAGCGACGCCGGGCAGTTGCGCCATGGCACGGGCCAAGGTGGGGTCGAGAAAAGCAGTGTCTGCGCTACCCGTAGAGGACGCGGTACGCACATACAGGTCGGCGGGCAGCACCACGTCAAGCCAGGCCGTCACGCTGCCACGAAAACTGGTGACCATCACGGTCAAAGCCACGGCCAAGCTGAGCGAGGCCACGACGCCGCTCACGGCCACGGCGGCGCTTTCGCGCACGCGGCGTGCACGCTCCACCGCCAGCATCGGCAGCGCGAGGTGCGCCACCTTGGGCGCCAGCCGG
>JAKQJK010000351.1 GCA_029561195.1 Pseudomonadota bacterium | reverse complement strand
TGATCATCCAGCCTACACCAAAGCGGTCGGCCACCATGCCAAAGCAGGGCGACCAGAAGGTTTTGCCCAGCGGCATCTGTACCTTGCCGCCCTTGCACAGGGCGTTGTACAGGCGCTCAGCCTGAACGGAGTCTGCGGCGGCGATGGACAGCGAAAACCCCTGAAAGCTGGGCTGCATGTTGCTGTTGCCATCTGACATCATCACACTGGTCTCGCCGATGCGCAACGTGGCGTGCATGATCTTCTGCTCGAACCCCGGTGGCAGCATGCCTGGCTGGGGTGGCTCGGGGCTTTCGTTCATGCGCATCTGCATGAGCACTTCAGCGCCCAGCGCCTCTTTATAGAAAGCGATGGCTTCTTCGCAATGGCCGTTAAAAAACAGGTAGGGCTCAATTTTCATGGCGGTTCTCCTTCACGGTAGAAATGGGGGGTGATGACAAGGGTCAAGGTGCATTGTGTACACCGTACACAAAAGAATACCAGAGATAATGGACAGTGTCCACATCTCGCTAGAAATGCCCAAATCTGCAAAACCCCCCGTGCGAGAAACCTACCGGCACGGTGACCTGCGCCGTACCCTGCTGGAGGCGGGCATTGACCTCGCCCGCGCGGGCGGACCGGATGCGGTGGTGCTGCGTGAGGCCACGCGCCGCGCTGGGGTAGCACCCAATGCGGCTTACCGACACTTCGCCAGCCGGGAGGCCTTGCTGCAGGCGGTGCGCGCGGCGGCACTGTCGGCTGTGGCCGCGGCCATGGAGGCCGAGCTGGCCAGGCTGGCCGCGGACCTGCCGCCTGCCGACCTTGCCCGCGCCAGCGTGCGCGCGGTCGGCACCGGTTATTTGCGCTATGCACAGGCTGAGCCGGGCCTGTTCCGCACGGCCTTCGCGGCTTCAGACAAATTCCTGAAAGGCACGCCAGAATTCCCGACCTCGGGGCCTGGCGGTCTGAACCCGTATGAGTTGCTCGGTGCTGCGCTGGACAAGCTGGTGCAGGCGGGAGTGATGCCGCCCCAGCGCCGTCCGGGTGCCGAGGTGCTGGCCTGGTCGGCGGTGCACGGCCTGGCCATGCTGGTGATCGACGGACCACTGGCCGCGCCCGTGGGACCGCAGATGTATCAGGTGGGGCAGCGGCTGTTGGATATGGTGGAAAAAGGCTTGTAACGGCTGGAACTGCAGCGCGCCGTCAGCCACCAGCGCGCTTGACGGTGTAGCCCTGCTTTTGCAGCGCCGAGATGACCGTATCGCGGTGGTCGCCCTGTACTTCAATCACGCCATCTTTCACGGTTCCGCCCGAGCCGCAGTTGGCCTTAAGCTGCTTGCCCAGCTGGGTGAGTGCGACTGCGTCCAGCGGCACGCCTTTCACCACGGTCACGCCCTTTCCTTTGCGGCCCTTGGTGTCCAGCGACACGCGCACGATGCCGTCTGTTGGCGGTGGTGCCGCAGCGTTGGCCTTGCAAGTGCATTGGGCCACGGGCATGCGGCAGGTCGGGCACATGCGGCCTGATTCGGTGGAATACACCAAGTTGCTGCTGGTGTTGCTGCGGGACGGGGGGGTTCGCATGCACATGATTATGGGTCGCTGGCGGAATGTGTTGCTGCCCCGCTTCCAGCACAATGGTTTCCATGCAAAACAACACGGCGCGCGGCATTCTGTATCTTTGTCTGGGCGTGTTTGTCTTTTCCATGCAGGACGCCATCATCAAGCAGGTGAGCGGCGCCTATCCGCTGACCGAGGCCGTTTGCATTCGCGGATTGGTCGCAGCACCCATCTTGCTGGCGCTTGTGCAGCGCGACGTGGGCTGGCGCGCCATCTTTGCGTCTGACATGTGGCCGCTGACGGTGCGTGCGCTGATCATGTTTGTTTCGTACACCGTGTATTACATGGCTTTTCCGGCGCTGCCACTGGCCGACGCGGTGGCGCTGTACTTCACCGTTCCCCTATTTGTCTCGGCACTGGCGGGCCCTTTTTTGGGTGAACGCACGGGCTGGAAGGTATGGACGGCTGTGCTGGTGGGCTTTGTCGGGGTGATGGTCATGCTGCAGCCGGGCAGTGGCCTGTTCGAACCCGCAGCGCTGCTGTCGCTGGTGGCTGCCGCCATGTACGCCGTGTCTATGCTCATGGCCCGCAAGCTCAGTGGCTCGCAAGGCACATCCGTCATGGCGTTTTACCAAAACGGTGTGTTTTTGCTGGGGGCAGGGTTCACGGCCATCGTGTTGAAGCTCCTGGGTATTGTTCATGCAGATCATCCCAGCCTGTCTTTTCTGGTGCGGCCCTGGGTGTGGCCCACGTTGCCTGATTTTTTGTTGATGGGCGTTTGTGGCTTGGTGGCTGCCACCGGCATCATGTTGCTCACCAGCGCGTACCGGGTGGCGCGAGCCAGCGCAGTTACGCCGTTTGAATACACTGGCATTCTGTGGGCGCCACTGTGGGGGTTTTTGTTTTTCAGCGAGGTGCCGCGCGGCACTACTGTGTTGGGCGCGGTGATCATCATTGCGGCGGGCTTGGTGGCGCTTCGGGCGGCTAAACACCCTGCAACGTGATTTCAGGCACACTGGACGTGACATGTCTGCCCGTTTAACTGCCAGCTTGCGGGCGTGGATTCACAAACGGGTCCACCACCACACAGCCCATTTGAAACCTGCTACCCGCGCCTTGGTGTGGGCAGTAGGTGCAGGCTTGCTGTTCAACGTGCTGAACGCCTTGATGCGGGTGCTGGCCCAAGACATCAATCCGCTTCAGGCGCAGTTTCTGCGTTATGCCTGCGGCTTTGTGGTGCTGGTGCCCGTATTGTTGCGCAATGGCATGGCAGCCTATCAGCCGCGCCATATTGGTGGACAGTTCACGCGCGGAGCACTGCATTCAGTGGGACTGTTTTTCTGGTTCGCCGCGCTACCCAAAATTCCACTGGCTGACATGACCGCCATTGGCTTTACCACGCCGCTATTCATCATGCTGGGGGCCTACCTGTTCCTGCGCGAGCCTATGCGGTGGGAGCGCTGGGTCGCTACGGTTCTGGGGTTTGCAGGCGTGATGATCGTGGTGGGGCCGCAGTTTTCGGTGGGCGGCGGCTCGGGCTGGTATCACCTGCTGATGCTGGCGTCAGCGCCACTGTTTGCAGCATCTTTTCTGGTGACCAAGGCGCTTACCCGGTATGAGACGACCGGCACCATTTTGGTGTGGCAGGCCATTACGGTGTCATTGTTCAGCCTGCCCATGGCGCTTCTGAATTGGTCCGAGCTCAGTGCCTGGCAGTGGGCGGGCTTCCTGCTCAGTGGGGCGCTTGGCAGCGGGGGGCACTATTGCCTGACGCAATCGCTCCAGAAGGCTGATATTTCGGCCACGCAGTCCGTGCGTTTTCTGGAGCTGGTCTGGTCTGCCCTGATGGGCTGGCTTCTGTTCAGCGATGTGCCCACGCTCAACGCCATCATGGGTGGGCTGTTGATCAGTGCAGCCACCATTTGGGTGGCGCGGCGCGAGTCCAGGTGAGAGAATGGCGGCGAATACCGCAGGGGAATTTCATGCAAAACCTGAACAGTGAGGTGAGAAGTGCCGCCATCATCAATGGCGTCATTCAGCTTACGTGGACCCTGGGGCAAGTGTCTGCGCTGGGAACTTACTGGCTGCGTGACAACTGCCCCTGCTCGCTGTGTCGGCACCCCGGCAATGGCCAAAAACTTTATGAAATTGTTGACCTGCCGCGCGAGCTGTCACCCCGTGAGGCTTTTCTGGCCGAGAACCAGACCCTCAAAGTGGTCTGGTCTGACGGGCACCGCTCTGCCTACACGCAAGACTGGCTGATTGCCCATAACCTGTGTGAGCAGGCACGGGCGGCGCGTCGGCCGCAAGTGCAGCTGTGGCGTGGTGAGATTGCCGGCAATCTGCCGGTGGGTGACTGGCCCGCTGTGGTGACTGATCCGGTGGCCGAGCTGGCGTGGCTGGAGCGGTTTTCGGTTTTGGGGTTTGGCCTGCTCAAGAATGTGCCGACCGAGCCCGGCACCGTGGCCGATGTGGGCGACCGGCTGGGCTTTGTGCGGGTAACCAACTACGGGCGATTGTTCGACGTAAAGTCTGTTCCCAACCCGACCAACCTGGCCTACACCGCCGTTGGGCTGGGTGTGCATTCGGACAATCCATACCGCCACCCCTCACCGGGCGTGCAGCTGCTGCATTGCCTGGAAAGCGAGGCGCCCGGTGGCGACACGCTGCTGGTGGATGGCTTTGCTGCCGCCGAGATATTGCGGCAGGAAGATACAGTGGCATTTGAGCTGCTGACCACTGTGCCGATGACGTTTCATTACGCTGATGCGCAGACCGATCTGTATGCGCAGCAAACACTGATCTCTGTCGACCATGTGGGCGCCGTGACGGGTGTGCACTTCAATAACCGGTCTGCCGATTGGCTGGATGCACCGGCTGAAGTGACGGAAGACTGGTACGCGGCCTACATCCAGTTTGGCCGTATTCTGAAACGCCCCGAGCTGGAGCTGGTTTTCCGGCTGGAGCCCGGCCAGTGCCTGGTGATGCAAAACGACCGCACGCTGCATGGTCGTACAGCGTTTGACCCCAATTTGGGTCGCCGCCATCTGCAGGGTTGCTACATCGACCGCGACGCGATGGAAAGCCGCCGTACCGTGCTGCGCCGCTCCATTACCCTGCCGAACCACCTGTCGTCCCATCCGGCGCTGTCAGAGCCAGCACGCGCCATGTCGGTCGCTGCCTGAGTAGCCATGCAAGGGACTGACGCCCGAGCTGTGCTGGACGACATCTACGCGGCGTTTGCTCGGCGTGGGCATGATGCCTATGGAGAAGGCGTCAACCAGCTGGACCACGCGCTTCAGTGCGCAGCGTTTGCCGAGCGTGATGGCGCGCCGGATGCGCTGGTCGCGGCCACGTTGCTGCACGACATCGGCCACATGCTGCATGACCTGCCGGATGATGTGGCTGACCAGGGTATCGACACCCAGCATGAGTCCACCGGCTCGGCCTGGCTGTCGCAATATTTCGGGCTGGCCGTGACCGAGCCCGTGCGCATGCACGTGGCCGCCAAGCGGTATCTGGCGGCGGTGGAGCCGGGTTACTTCGACAAGTTATCTGAGGCGTCAAAGCTATCGCTGCGCATTCAGGGCGGGCCGATGTCGCCCGAGCAGGCGCGGGCGTTTGAGACCGAGCAGTTCTTTGAAGATGCCGTGAGGCTGCGCCGCTGGGACGAAGAAGGCAAGATCGTCGGTTATCAGGGTCCGGCGCTGTCACACTTCGAACGCTGCATATTAAATAGCTATTCACGCATATCCGACGATAGTTAGAGGCCAATTTGATCACCATTTATCGTGTAAGTTGACGTCGACACGCTCACCCCACAGCTCGATGTGCGCCGCCGTGCCGCTGTGCACCACCGCACTTGCTGCGCCCCGCACGTAGCCCAAGGCCACACAGGCGCCGGCTTTGGGGCTCCAGCCCGCAGACGAAATCTCGCCAACCGCTTCTCCGTTCACCAGAATCGATTCGCCGCCCCAGACAAATGTGTCGGGTGAGTCCAGCACTAGCGTGACCAGCTTCTTGCGTAGCGGCTTGCCCTGCTTCTCCAGTAAGGCCTGCTTGCCGATGAAATTGGCGGGTTTGTCCAGCTTCACGGCGAACATCATGCCGGCCTCGAACGGGGTTTCGTCCGGCCCTAGCTCGGCGCCCCAAGCCCGGCGGCCCATTTCCACGCGAAGTGCATCCAGCGTGTAGTAGCCCGCGTCACGCAGGCCCAGGTCTTTGCCCGCTTCCTGCAGCGCCAGATAGACATGGCGCGTCATCTCGCTAGGCACATACAGCTCAAAACCCGGGCCACCCACATAGCTCATGCGGGCGACGCGAACGCGGGCGTAGCCCACGTCGATCAGCTGCGTCCATGAAAACTTCAAGCCTTCCGGAGACAGATCGTCCGGGCTCACACGCGCCATCAGTTCGCGGGCGTTGGGGCCCATGACGGACAACACGCTGTACAAGGGCGAGATATCTGTCAGCACTGCATGCTCATGGGGCTCAATGTGGCGTGAAATCCAGTCAAAGTCACGCACGGTCTGGGCGGAGCCAGTCACGATCAGGAAGCGCTCGCCGCTGGCGTTGGGCTGCTGGCGGATGATGGTCAGGTCGCTCTCAAAACCGCCGCGCTCATTGAGCATGGCGGTGTACACCATCTTGTTGACGGGCACGTCCATCTCGTTGGCGCACAGGCGCTGTAACACCGCAAGCGCATCGCGCCCCTGCAGCAGCAGTTTGGAGAAGGAGGTCTGGTCGTATACGGCCACCGTTTCGCGCGTGGCCTTTTGCTCTTCAATCATCCACGGCAGCCAGCCTGGTTTGCCCAGCGTGTGTGCAGGGGTCGGCGCGCCATTCAGTCGGAAGTAATTCGCCCGCTCCCAGCCGTTGCGACTGCCGAACTCGGCGCCTTTGGCGGCCAGCACATCGTACAGCGGCGAGGTGCGCAGCGGCCGCATGGTTTGCAGCTCCTGCCGCGGCCAGCGCATGGCATAGTGCAGACCCAGCGTTTCACCGGTGCGTTCGGCCAGTGCCTTGCGGTTGCCAGTGAAGGAGCCAAAGCGGCGAATGTCCACGTCCCACAAATCACTGCTGGGTTCACCGCCAATGATCCACTCGGCAATCAGCCGGCCCGCACCGCCGCTGTTGGCAATGCCAGCGGAGTTGAACCCGGCGCACACAAAATAGTTTCGTACCTCGGGCGCTTCACCCAGAATGAAGTTGCCATCCGGCGTGAAGCTCTCGGGGCCGTTGAGCAGCATCTTGATCTCGGCCGTTTCCAGGCACGGCGTACGGTGGATGGCTGCGGTCATCAGCGGTTCGAATTGATCCCAGTCTTCGTCCAGCAGCTGAAACTGGAAGGTGGACGGAATCGGGTCCACCCGCCACGGCTTGGCCAGAGGTTCGAAGCCACCCATCAGCAGGCCGCCCACTTCTTCCTTGTAGTAAATGAAGCCATCGGGGTCGCGCATTACAGGTAGCATGGGGTGCACGCCCTCAATCTTGCCGCTGACGATGTAGAAGTGTTCGGCCGGATACAGTGGCACGTTCACACCTGCGAGCTTGCCAAACTGCCGCGCCCACTGGCCTGCGCAGTTCACCAGCACTTCGCAGCGCACATCGCCTTGCACTGTTTTGACACCGACGGCCTTGCCGTTTTCGATGATGACGCCGGTGACCTCTACGCCTTCAACTATCTTCACACCGCGGTTGCGCGCGCCTTTGGCCAGCGACATGCACAGGTCTGCCGGGTTGGCCTTGCCGTCACCCGGCAGCCAGATGGCGCCCTGCAAATCGTCGGTGCGCATCACCGGATAACGGTCGCCCGCTTCCTTGGGGGAAATCAGGTGGCATTCCACGCCCCAGGCGTTTGCCATGGCGGTCTGCTTCTTCAGCACCTTCATGCGCTCGGGTGTTTTGGCCACATTCACGCTGCCGCATTGTTTCCAGCCAGTGGCAAGACCCGTTTCGGCCTCGAGAGAGGCATACAGCTCGATGCCGTATTTGCTCATCACCGTCATATTGCGGTTGGGCCGCATCTGGCCGATCAGCCCCGCTGCGTGCCAAGTGGTGCCGCTGGTGAGCTTGCCCTGCTCCAGCAACAGCACATCAGTTTTGCCCATTTTCGCGAGATGGTAAGCGGTAGAGCAGCCCGCGATGCCGCCACCGACGATGACGATTTCTGCATGGGTTGGAAGACTCACAACAGACTCCTTGAAAATAAACTAGCCCAAACGCAATGCCATGACGCCCGCCACGATCACGCAGGTGCCGATCACCCGTCGCGGCGTGAAATGCTCTTTCAGAAACCAGGCGCCCAGCAACACGGCAAACAAGACAGATGTTTCGCGCAGGGCCGCAATGGTGGCGACCGGAGCGCGGGTCATGGCCCACAGCGCAATGCCGTAGGACGCAAGGGATGCAGATGCACCAATGGTGGCCACCGGCCATCGTGCGCGCGCGTAGGTTCCTAGTGCCCGCCCGTGTTTGGCATACATCAGAACGGCAAACGGCCAGCCGGTGAACAGGAACAGCGTGGAGATGTATTGCATGGCGTTGCCGGCTGCTCGCACGCCCAGTGCATCCACGACCGTGTAAGCCGCGATGATGAGCGCGTTGGCCAGCGCAAACCCGATGGCTTTGGGTGCTGCGCGAGCATGGCTGCTCAAGCCCAGTACCAGCACGCCCGCGCTGATGCCGACCACGCCAGACCATGCCAGGGCAGACAGCGATTCGCTCACGGTGAACGTGGCCGACAGCGCTACCAGCAACGGCGCCAGGCCGCGCATGAGCGGGTAGGTCAGCCCCAAATCACCATGCCGGTAGGCGCCGATGAGGGCGGTGTAGTAACCAATGTGGA
>JAKQJK010000329.1 GCA_029561195.1 Pseudomonadota bacterium | reverse complement strand
GGATGCTGCAATCCATCTAGCCCGACAATCGGCCCGGGACGCGGCTGTAGCAATGGGCGCGCAGGAGCCGGAAGTGAAAATCACCATCACCAGGCAGATGTTGCCCAACGCAACCAGTGATATGGGCTTGCTGGAGGCGGTTGTCGTTGCTGAGGCCATTGGCCGACCTAGCACCCCGGTTCGGGGGGTGAAGCCCCAAACCTGAACGATCTACAGCTTTACAAGACTTAACTTAGCGCAACACCCGCGACATGCCAGAACGTCACAATGAACGCTTCAAAGAGATGTGACCCGATGACTTCAACACAAACCGACTACCCAGACTTTTTCTTGAAAGACACTGTTCCAGTGTTTCAGATGCGTTGGGGGTTCTATTTGTTAGTGGCGTTTGCGGCCGGTGTATCAGGCTGTATGACGCTCCCCTCAAGGGAGTCGACGTTGCCCGAAGTTCCTGTGCCAGCATCGTGGTCCTCACCGGTTTCTGGTTCATCTGCATTAACCGGAACACCATTAGCCCAATGGTGGCAGCGCTTCGGCGATCCCCAACTCACGGCTCTTGTCGAGCAAGCCTTGCAGGCAAATACCAGCGTCAGGTCCGCGCAGGCGGCACTACAGCAATCGCGTGCGTTGCGCGACATCAAAACCGCAGGCATGTTGCCGGGTCTTTCCGGCTCTGCTTCGGCCCAGCGCAGCCAGACAAATGGCAACAGCGCTAACAACAGTTTTCGGGTGGGGCTGGACGCCAGTTGGGAGCCTGATATTTTTGGAGGCAAACGCAGTGCTTTAAATGCGACGGAATCCGATGCACTGACTGCTGAAGCTTCTCTGGCGGATGTACAGGTTTCAGTGGCTGCTGAAGTTGCTTTGGCCTATATCCAGTTGCGAGGCCAACAGGCTCAGCTAGTGGTTGCTGCCAGCAACCTTGCCAGCCAGCAGGAAACGTTGCAGATCACCGACTGGCGTGCCCAGGCCGGGCTAACGACATCGCTGGAAGTGGAGCAGGCCCGCACGGCTACCGAGCAGACTCGTGCCCAGATTCCTGCGCTAGAGGCGGGTATTGCTACGACCCGGCATAGTCTTGCGGTGCTGACGGGACAGCCGCCCAACACACTGCAAACTTTGCTGGAGCCCGTGCAGGCGATTCCGCAGGTAGCGCAAGATCTCGCATTGGCCATTCCCGCGCAAACGCTGAGACAACGCCCCGATGTGCGTTCGGCGGAGCACCGTATCAGTGCCGCCCTGGCTCGTGTCTCCGTGGCTGATGCTGCGCGTTACCCCAGTTTCTCTATAAGTGGCTCAGTGGGTCTGAATGCGCTGACACTGGCTGCCCTGACCAACGGCGCGTCTGTCGTCAATGCTTTGTTGGGTAGTGTGTCTGTTCCCTTGTTTGATGGTGGCGCTGCCCAGGCTCAGGTGCGGGCGCAGGAAGCTGCGCTTGAACAGGCGCGCATTGGTTACCAGTCTGTGGTGCTGACCGCGCTGAAAGATGTGGAGGATGCGCTGGTGGCTCTCAAAGGTGACCGCGCACGTCTGGGCTATCTCCAAGGTGCTGCTGCGGCTGCAGGCAACGCGGCATTGCTGGCGCAACAGCGTTATGCCAGTGGCCTGATTGATTTCCAGACGGTACTGCAAACGCAGCGAACGCTGATGACTGCACAAGATAGTGTTGCCAGTGCCCAAGCCGATATCAGCACTGACCACGTCCGCCTGTACAAGG
>JAKQJK010000305.1 GCA_029561195.1 Pseudomonadota bacterium | reverse complement strand
GCTTTCAGACGCGCCGCTCTGGCTGCGTGCAGCAACGCTTGCTGTTGGCTTTCAGTCAGCGTGTGAGCAGCCATTATTTGGTACCTTGGATAGAGATTGCATAGGTGAAACCAATCACTCGCGACCATGATACTGCTGAGGCCCCGGTCCGACGCCTGCCTCGCTCGAACAATGCAGGCATATTGATAAAAATCAAGCATCCCGAAAGTTCAGGGTGAATTGAAATTACGGCCACTCCCAATGGCAGGTGATGTCTGATGGACAGCGGTGGCGTTTGTTGAAGATGGGCCGAGCGGTTGTCATGGAGCGTGACTGTAGCTAATGGATACAGTTAACTTGACAATGCCTTCCAGCTCGTTGAAAAACGTCAAGCCAGTTAATTTGCCGGCTCCAGGGCCTGAAGCAACAAGCGCATGAAGGCCTGCATCGCTTCATCCGCACTGGCCTTCATGGCAATTTGCACATTGCAAGGGCGGCCGGTACGATTGCGCAAATCGCAAACCGTCATGCCACGCGTGAACTGCCCTTGCAGCTCAATATCAACAGGGGTCGCCTGAAACTCAAATAGCTCTGGCCTGGCAAGCCAAAGCACCACGGCTGGATCGTAGAGTGGCATCGGCTCGCGGCCATCGACACTACGAATGCGCTGGTATGCATCCAAGTAACCAGCCACACAGCCTGCAATCTGCCCGGGCAAAGCCTGCACTGCACCCACATGCTCGCGGGTGAGCAAGAGCTGGCGACACAAATTCAGTCCAAACATCCGCAGAGGAATGCCGCTGGCAAACACTTGCGCCGCCGCCAGTGGATCGGCAAAAACATTGAACTCTGCAGCAGGCGTATGGTTGCCGCGATCTATGGAGCCACCCATCAACACGATTTCGCGAACGCGCCCCATGGTTAAGCGATCGCGGGCGATTGCGTCAGCAAGGTTCGTCAATGGCCCAGTGGCCAGTATCACGAGCGGCTCATCGCTACTTTGGATTTGAGCCAACAGTGCGCTTGCTGCATCGCGACTCGTGGCCCTTCGCGTGGTGGGTGGCAGTTTCGCGCCTGAAGTGCGCATACCTTGCCCACCCAGAATGTTTTGAGCTGTTTCTTGAGCGCCTTGCAACGGTTGGGCGCTGCCCGCGTGCACTGGTACCGACCAACCGTGCAGCTCGCAAATACGCAAAGTGTTGTCAAGGGTTACTTCAAGCGGAGCATTGCCCGCCACCACACTCATCCCTACCCAACGCGCGAACCTACATTGCTTAAGCAGCAACATGGCCAGCCAATCGTCAAAGCCGGGGTCGCAGTCCAGCCAGACTGTGAGCTCAGCCGGCATAGGATTACTCTTTGAGCGAGAGAACTTGCAAAATATCCTTCACCTGGGCACGGTCTTGTTCGATAAATTGCACAAAACCGGCTGGTGTGCTGCCCTGCGTGAAAATCGATTGCTCCGCAAGGCGACCACGCACGGCGTCCATCTTGAGAACATCACCCAGCTCCTGGCTCATCCGCTGCACAATATCGGCAGGCGTGTTGGCTGGTGCGTACAAACCCGCCCAACTGACGACGTTGTAGCCCTTGAAAACAGCAGACTCGCTGATCGCGGGCACCTGTGGCAAGGCAGCCAAGCGGCTCGACCCTGTGACGGCAAGGGCCTTGAAGGCGCCTGAGCGCAGCGAAGGCAGCGCGGATGCCGTAATCAGCATGGCCAGCTCGACTTGCTTCCCAGCCACATCGTTGGCGATCTGCGCACCGCCGCGATACGGAATGTGGACGATATGCAACCCAGCTTTGCGCTTGACCATTTCCATCGCCAGATGCGGCAATGTGCCCACGCCCGAGCTGGCGTAATTCAGCCGCCCGGGATTGCGCCGGATGTGGGCCACAAGCTCATCAAAATTGTTCGCAGGCACGCTCGGATGCGCCACCAAGACCATTGGCGCGGTATTCACCAAGCTGACTGGCATCAGCTCACGCAATACGTCAAAGCGGTAGCTCGATTGCCCCGGCCCACCGGGCACGAGGGGCGCATCGCCAGCCATCAAGAAAGTGTAGCCATCTGGCGCTGCAGCAATCCCTTTGCCAATGCCCACCGTGCCGCCTGCTCCGGTTGCATTGTCAACAGTCACGCTTTGGCCAAGGCGCGTGGCCAGTTGCTGCGCTACGACGCGCGTCGTGCCATCCAAACTGCCGCCAGCGCCAAAGGGCACGATGATACTGATGGGTTTACTTCGCGGCCATGCCGTTTGCGCGGTGGCTGGAAAAGTGACACCGGCGCCCGCTGCGGCAACGAGGCCAAGGAGTTGTCTGCGAGTGGTTTTCATGGGTTTAGTCCTTCGTTTACGGGTTTCAATGCACTAAATTCAGTTTGCCAGCTTTTTTTCCATGCTTGGCGCGTGCTGCAGTCAATCCAGGCGGCCTCCAAGCCATTGTGCATAAATCGTTCCACATCATCCCAAGTCGCGCCAAAATGATCCATCATCATTTGCCAAGCGCCCGTAGGCGTAACGTGGTGCAGCGCGGGGTCGTCGGTGTTCGGATGGAGTTTCAGGCCAGCAGACAGCATGGCGCGGATGGGGTGATCTTGTGCCCACCGCTCAGGCGCCAACGTGCGAAGGTAGTAGGA
>JAKQJK010000290.1 GCA_029561195.1 Pseudomonadota bacterium | reverse complement strand
GCCATCACGCCACCCGGCGAGACCTGCCCGGTTTGCAGCAACCAGGCGATGCGGGTCGTCAGGACACGGGTTTTGCCCGAGCCTGCACCCGCAAGAATGAGGGCGTGCTCAGCCGGCAAAACAACCGCCGCGCGTTGCTCGGGGTTCAGGTTGTGCAACAGCGGAGGGTCTTGCGTGGTTTCTGCGAACATGCCTGCATTGTAGAAAGCCTGCAAAGCCGGGGCCGATGGCAAGTTGGCCATTGACGGGTAGAATCAAGCACCGGGCCCAAGCAATTGTGGTCCGGTTTTTTTTTGACCGGCTGCAATCCAAGCGCTCACCTGTTCACAACAGCTTCTGGAGCTTGGAAATATCATGGAAATTTTTGACTACGACAACATTCTCTTGTTGCCCCGTAAATGCCGCGTCGAGAGCCGCTCGGAGTGCGATGCCAGTGTCGAGCTGGGTGGCAGGCGCTTTCGAATTCCGGTAGTACCGGCCAACATGAAGACGGTGGTGGACGAGTCCATCTGTGTCTGGCTGGCGCAAAACGGCTATTTCTACGTGATGCACCGCTTTGATCTGGACAACGTAAAGTTCGTAAAAGACATGAAGGCCAAAGGCCTATTTGCATCCATCTCACTGGGCGTGAAGAAGCCGGATTACGCCACCGTAGACCAATTGCTCAGCCTGGGCTTGATCCCCGAATACGTTACCATCGACATCGCGCACGGCCATGCCGACAGCGTCAAGGACATGATTGGCTACATCAAGGCCAAGATGCCGGCCACCTTCGTCATCGCTGGTAATGTCGCCACGCCTGAAGCGGTGATTGACCTGGAAAACTGGGGCGCTGATGCGACCAAAGTTGGTATTGGTCCCGGCAAGGTTTGCATCACCAAACTCAAGACCGGTTTTGGCACCGGCGGCTGGCAGCTTTCGGCAGTGAAGTGGTGCGCCCGCGTGGCGACCAAACCTATCATTGCCGACGGTGGCATTCGCGACCATGGCGACATTGCCAAGAGCATCCGCTTTGGCGCCACTATGGTGATGATTGGTTCGCTGTTTGCCGGCCATGAGGAAAGCCCGGGCCAGACCGTCGAAGTGGACGGCAAACTGTTCAAGGAATACTACGGCTCGGCCAGCGACTTCAACAAGGGCGAGTACAAGCACGTAGAAGGCAAGCGCATTCTGGAGCCCATCAAGGGCAAGCTGGCCGACACACTGGTGGAGATGGAGCAGGACGTGCAAAGCTCCATCAGCTATTCGGGCGGCAAGAAATTGATGGATATTCGCAAGGTGAACTACGTCACGTTGGGCGGTGACAACGCAGGTGAACACCTGCTTATGTAGGCCACTGCTGCATGCCTGATTCCGAAACGTCTCTGGGTAAAGGTCTGCATCCGCCGCCTGGGTCGCCATTGGCGCCACTGGGCTTGCCGGTCTTTCGGATGCTATGGCTCACCTGGCTGGCTGCCAACATCTGCATGTGGATGAACGATGTGGCCGCGGCGTGGATGATGACCTCGCTGACCACGTCACCAATCTGGGTGGCGCTGGTTCAAACGGCGTCAACACTGCCCGTCTTTCTGCTAGGGTTGCCCAGTGGCGCGCTGGCCGACATCCTAGATCGCAAACGCTTCTTTCTGATCACCCAGTTTTGGGTGGCTGCTGTTGCGGTGCTGCTGTGTGTCACCATCCTGTCCGATGTGATGACGCCAATGCTGCTTCTGGCGCTGACTTTTGCCAACGGCATTGGGTTGGCGCTGCGCTGGCCTGTATTTGCCGCCATCGTGCCGGAGCTGGTACCGCGGCATCAGTTGCCGGCTGCGCTGGCGCTCAACGGTATTTCGATGAATGCTTCACGCATCGTGGGGCCACTGCTGGCTGGCGCGCTGATTGCCACCCTTGGCAGCGCTTATGTCTTCCTGCTCAATGCGGCGCTGTCTCTCGTGGCTGCGTGGGTTATTTCGCGCTGGCATCGGGTGCCCACTCACCAGCCGCTAGGCCGGGAAAAACTGCTTGGCGCCATGCGTGTAGGTCTGCAGTTTGTAGGACAGTCATCACATTTAAAGGGAGTATTGGTTCGCATCTCCCTGTTTTTCTTCCATTCCACTGCCTTGCTCGCCCTTCTTCCCTTGGTTGCACGTGGCCTGCAAGGTGGTGGCGCGGGGACTTTCACTTTGCTGCTGGCCAGCATGGGGGCCGGTGCCATCGTTGCAGCGCTGTTTTTACCCCGCTTGCGTCAGCGCTGGTCACGTGATGGTTTGGTGGCCAGGGGGACAACCTTACAGGCTGTGGCGATGGCCGTTGTTGCCTTCTCGCCTGATGCTCTGGTGGCAGTACCAGCCATGTTTGCTGCGGGCATGGCCTGGATTACTACCGCTAATTCGTTGAGCGTGTCGGCCCAGTTGGGCTTGCCAGACTGGGTACGGGCGCGCGGAATGTCAATGTACCAGATGGCCATCATGGGTGCCAGCGCCGCAGGGGCAGCAATTTGGGGCCAGGTCGCCACGCTCAGCACAGTTCAGACCAGTCTATTAATCGCATCCGCGACTGGTGCAATCTCCATGCTCTTGGTCAACAGACTAATGTCTGACACGAGCGTAGAAGAGGATCTGACGCCATCGAGCCAGTTCAAAGTTCCAGTAGCGGACGCTCCGCCAACGACGGGACACGTAATAGCCACAATCGAATTTCAGATCGATCCTGCACGGGCTGACGATTTCCGAGCTCTCATGCAGAAAAGTCGGCGTAGTCGTTTAAGCCATGGGGCCCTCTCCTGGGAACTGCTTCGCGACATCAGCGACCCCGGGCGTTTTACAGAGCAGATCATCGACGAGTCGTGGACTGATCATCTACGACGGTTCGAACGCGTGACTGCCGCGGATGCAGCGCTGCGAGATCGCAAGCTGGCCTTTCATATCGGGGACTCGCCGCCGGTAGTGAGACGCAGGGTGGTAGAGTCCACCATACGCAACACGGGACAGTGAAAGTTGGCAGACGGACTACCTGAACAACAAATCGCACGCCATGTGATGCAGCAAATGCGTTGGCGCCACCAACGCTTCCAGAATACTGAAGTGGTTCAATCCCGGCAAGGCCTCGCAGATGGGTACCGCCTTGTTGCCCCAGGATGACCGAATCAGCTGGTTCTGCCGCAGAAACTCAGCACTTTCCTGTCCGCCCACTAGAGCGTTCAGGATTCCGCGACCTGCGGCAGCCGAAGGGGGCGGCAACCACGCCGGGCTCGCCATCAACACCTGTTCCGGGGTGAGATGCAGTGAGCTCTGCAAAAAAGGCGTGTGCATGATCGACTCCAACTCGTACAAGCCGGAGATCGATAACCCATTTTTCACCAGATCCGTCGGCAAGTCCCCGGCGTATTCCGGCCACAGACATGCGAGCATCATGGCCGTCAATTGGCCACCCGCTGAGTGACCCACCACCGAAATTCGCCGGGTATCTCCTCCATATGATGCGATGTGCCGCCAGACCCAGGCCAGGGCCTTGACCATCTGCAGCGTGATGTGGGGCACAGTTATCGGCGCATGGGACGGGCCGGGGCACAGGGCGTAATTGGGCACGACTACGCAAGCACCTTTCTGCACAAACGTCGGCGCTACAAAAGAGTGATCCGTTTTATCCAGGCTGCGCCAATATCCCCCGTGAAGGAACACAAGCACGGGGGCTGGGCCAGACCCGGTCACGTTTTTTGGTGGGAAGATATCCAGCATCTCTGAAGAATCGGCACCATAGGGCACATCCAGAACGCAAGGCCATTGCCGGCGTGCCTGCTCAGAAAGCCGCTTCCAGCCCTCCATATGCTTGGCAAATTCCGGTACCAGTGCCCGGTTGTTGTACATGCTGTCGAGCCACTGTGGGTCGTAGATTGTCATGCCCTGAATCCGTTTTGAATAAATCCATTTTCGTACGCAATCTTGGCACAAGTTCTAGGAAATCCGGGTCTATCGTTGAATGTCGGGAAACATGATGCAGGTCAAAAAAAACCCCAGTCTGAAACTCTATATTGCCAATATGTCGTTTTCCCCGAAAAGGTGACCACCTGTGAGCACTAACACTACTGACCTGAATCTGGACCAGCCGTTGACCAACTTTTCCCGGTGTCACGAGGGCATTCTCAGCCATCTGGACAACTTCGGGGAGCTACCTGCCCTGTTGGAGCCGCATGCCCGCGCCCACCAGATTGCGAAGGACACCGTGTTATTTTTTCGCGCCGCAGTCTATGAGCACCATGCCGAAGAAGAGCGTGAGTTGTTTCCGGCCGTGCTGAAAAGCGCTAGTCCGGGCGAAGAACATGACACGGTAAGGAATATGGTGGACTGGTTGACTCAGGAGCACCGGGACATTGAATGGCTATGGTTCCAGATCGAACCCCAGCTCAAGAAGCTGGCCAAAGGTCAGGAGGAAAAACTTGATCCGGCATCCATTTCGCAACTGGTCTCTCGATACAAGGCGCATGCCAAATTTGAAGAGGAAGAGTTTCTGCCGCTGTCTGAAGCCATCCTTGGTCGCGACACCAACCACATGGCCGCCTTGGGGCTATCAATGCACATGCGACACGCGCCACATGTAGTGGGTCATATCTGACTGATCAGTTGCTTGCCACTGGACGTAGCCGTGCCGGGCTGAGCATGTTTGCGATGAGTCCGAATTGTGCAATGGCATCTGGCAAAGGTTGATGACGTGCTAACGCCGCGCAAGCCTGTCCCATGGCTGCAGATGTTTGGATACCGTAACCGCCCTGAGCTGCAATCCAGAAAAAGCCGGGGACCTTGTCGTCAAAACCACCCACCAAATCACCGTCAGACACAAATGAGCGCAACCCGGCCCAAGTGTGATTGGGGCGACGTATCTGCAAGGTAGTCATCTCTTCAATTCGATGAATTCCCAGTGCAATGTCCAGCTCTTCAGGTTGTATGTCCTGGGGCGACACGGGATCCGCATTGGCGGGCGAGCCCAGTAACTGCCCAGCATCAGGTTTTAGGTACCAGGATTCGTCCGCGCCAATACACATCGGCCAGGATGTGCATTTCAAGTGCCGAGGTGGTTCAAAGGTAAAAGCCGACCGGCGTTTGGGAATTAAACCCAATGGCATGACACCTGCCAGAGCGGCAATATCGTCGCACCAGGCACCGGCAGCATTGATGACAACAGGCGCGCGGTAAAGCCGCCCACCAGCCCGCACTTCCCAATGCGATCCCTGGCACTGGAGCAACTGCACGGGTGATTGGCACATCAACTCACCGCCATGTGCACGTAAACCCCGCAAATAGCCGTGATGCAGGCTGTGGACGTCCATGTCAAAGGCGTTGGGAGCATACACCGCCCCGCCGACCATATCCCGACGCAGCACGGGCACCAAGGCATGCGCTTGCGACGCCGTCAGCTTCCGGGCCCCTGACGCCATCGTGTCAAGTATTCGCCAGTGATCCGCCAACAAGTCGTCCTCTCCAGCGCGACTCACAATCAGAGCTCCTCGGGGTGAAAGAATGGGGTGCTCGCAAAACCCTGCAGGTGGGCGCTCAAAAAAAGTGCGGCTGGCCTGTGTAAGCGCCCGAACCTGCGGCGTCCCGTAACTTTCGAAAAACAGGGCTGCTGAGCGACCCGTCGAGTGATACCCAGGCTGCGCCTCTCTTTCAAGCAGAATCACCTTCCCATGGGGGGCCAGAAAATACCCAGCCGATGCAGCGGCAATCCCGCCGCCAACGACAAGATAATCGGCCTGAATTGGGCTTTCCATATGAACTGGATGCTATCCAGTAATCAGCCCATTTCAGAAATACCGCCGAAATTTGCACCATACATTCCAAAAATTCGTGCAAGATATCGCCGATGAAAATGCTTAGACTGCCACATGACAAAGTGGTGCTCGGTTCACCGCTGCCATGGAATGTGCGCGACACGGAAGGACGGTTGCTGCTCTCCGTTGGCCACGTTGTCAGCAGTGAGGAGCAACTCGCGGCATTGTTGCAGCGAGGTGCGTTTGTTGATATAGAGGAGATCCGCGCCGCAGCAGGTCTGGTTTCCCACGGAGTAGCCGCACCCAAACCTGCAACAAATTTGTTTGGGAAATGGGAAAACACGACCAGCCAGCTGGAGGGTCTGGTCAAAGACATCTCCAAAGTAACAGATTTCCCTGATCGGATGGAGCAATTTGCGCGTCAGATTGTCGAATTGACTGATCACGATCCCGACGTCGGCATCTATCGCACAGTACGTCAGGAAAAGGTCCACCTTTTCCACTATGGTTATGTCCACTCGGTCCATACCGCGTTGATCTGCATCCTGATATCACGCCGATTGCAATGGACTGAGAACAAAGCAATGAGCCTAGTTAAAGCAGCGCTCACGATGAACCTCACGATTCTGGATCTACAGGGTCAAATGGCCAAGCAGGATGTGCCGATGCGGGACAAACAAAAAGCAGCCATCCAGAAGCACCCCGCCGATGCCGTCGATATGCTCAAACGCGCGGGTATTACCGACATAGATTGGTTAACAGCTATCGAACAGCACCATGAGCGCGCTGACGGCAGCGGCTATCCGACAGGGCTGATTAACCCTTCGGAATTGGCTGTGGCGTTGCGTGTGGCGGATGTTTTCATGGCAAAAATCAGCCCTCGCCTGATTCGTCCGGCATTGACGACACAGGAAGCAGCACGGCAGTTATTCCGCGAAGACAAAGGCGGCGCTTTGTCCATGGCTGTTATCAAGGAGTTTGGAATTTATCCACCGGGGGATTTCGTCAAACTCAAATCCGGCGAACTGGCCGTGGTGGTTAAGCGCAGTTCGAATGCCAAGACCCCATTGGTTGCCGCCATTACGGATCCTACCGGCAAACCGGTACACACGTCGATTCGGAGAAACACGGCTGAGCCAGAGTATTCGATCACGGGGACAGTAACGGACAAGGTCATGATCCACAACATGCCACCCGAGCGACTGTATGGTTATGCCGAAGTCAGCGCCGATCCACCTTAACTATATTCAACAAAAAAAAGGAACCTTCCGGTTCCTTTTTTCTATTTAACAGTTATTTCACCTGGCTGGTTTGGAGAAACTCTTTTTTGCGTCACGCGGCACAAATACCTTGCCACCGTTACCGGGCTTGACGCCCATCGGCTTACCGAATGCTGGTTTGCGTGCAGGGGTACCAAAATCGCCTCGTGGCGCCGCAAAATCACCGCGCGGTGCGGCAGATTCATGACGGGCACCGCCACCACCTGCAAACCGGTCATTGAAACCGCCTTTACGCTCGTAGCTGAAACCTTCGCGGTCGCCGCCACCAAAGCCGCCCGAACGACCACCGCCATTTCCGCCGCCTCCACCGAATTTGCGATCCCGTGACTGATTGTCATTGGGACCACGGCTGCCGCGTCCGCCGAAATTACCCGCTGGACGTGCATCCGGCATGCGTTGCTTGGGTTCCAGACCGGGCACAACCTCAGCCTTGATCGGCTGGCGGTTGTAGGCCTCGATGTCGAAAATCTTGCGGCGATCACGGAACTCGGCGAAGGTCACGGCAAGACCGTCACGCCCAGCCCGACCTGTACGGCCAATGCGGTGGGTGTAGTCCTCCGCCTTCATGGGCAGGCCAAAATTGAACACGTGGGTGATAGTAGGCACGTCAATACCGCGAGCAGCAACGTCTGTCGCCACCAGAATTTGCACATGACCCTCGCGCAGAGCCATCAGGCGACGGTTGCGCAGGCCCTGATTCAGGGCACCGTGCAGAGCCACCGCGCTGAAACCGTCTTGCTGCAGGTCATTGGCCAAACCGTCGCACTCAATTTGAGTGCTGGCAAACACGATGGCCTGATTAATGCTGGTGTCACGCAGCCAGTGGTCCAGCAGCTTGCGTTTGTGCTGCGCGGTATCGGCCCAGAACAGGATCTGCTTGATGTTTTGGTGCTTTTCCTGCGGCGTATCAATCTGAACTCGTTGTGGCTCGCGCATCACGCGGGTTGCCAGTTGTTGAATACGGGGGGCCAACGTGGCACTGAACATCATGGTCTGCTTGCGCTCGATGGTGAGCTGGTTCACTTCAGCCAGGTCATCCGCAAAGCCGAGATCCAGCATGCGGTCAGCTTCGTCAACCACCAGGAACTGAACCTTGTCCAGTTTGAGTTGCATGGAGCGTTGAAGGTCAAGCAAACGACCCGGCGTGGCCACTACCAGATTGGCGTTTTGCAGCTTGGCAATTTGCAACTGGTAAGGCATGCCACCAACGACATTGGCAACACGCAGGCCACGGCAATGGCGAACCAGATCAATTGCATCATGTGCGACCTGCTGGGCCAGTTCACGGGTTGGGCACAAAATCAGGGCGCCGGGTTCAGCCGCCTTGAAATTGCGGGAGCTGGTAGGGTCCTTACGCTTGGGCCGTTTTGGAGGAGCCTCGCCTTTGGCTTCTGCATCGGCAACCGCTTGTTCAAAATCGGCACGTTCTTTGGCTTGGGCTTCTTCTTCCTGCATCAACAGCGTATGCAGAACAGGCAGTAAAAATGCGGCGGTTTTGCCACTGCCGGTCTGGCTTGAAACCATCAAGTCAATGAAGCGCTTGGCCTCACCAGCTTTGCTGTCCGTTGGCAACGCCAGAGGAATTGTCTTGATTTGAACTGACGTTGGCTCCGTGAAACCCAGGTCCTGCACGGCTTGCAGGAGCTCAGGCCGCAGGCCCAATTTCTCAAACCCGTTGGGCGCAGCAGGAATTACATCCTGCACGACATCATTGGATTCAACAGAAGTTCCGGCGGCGAAGACATCGCCGGAATGATTGGAGTCATGGGAAAGGGTATCGGCAGACGAAAAGTCGCCTGTCACTTCAAAAGCGTCAGTCATGTATTTCTCACACGCGAGTGCCACCGGATAGGCGGCTGCTCCGTTAATGGTTAAAAAACATCAACCATCAAACGGAACCTGCGCAGGTTTTACCAGCGCTTGGAGCTCATTTCTGCGAGCCCTGTGTGTGAAGGGAGATGTGCAAACGCACTACTGTTTGCAGTGCAGCTTCTGATTATGGCACGAATTCGGGTTTCTACCTAATCTTCCAACTTAAGGAAGTGTTCCCGGTAGTGAATCAACTCGTCGATGGACTCATGAACATCGGCCAACGCAGTATGGCTTTGCTGCTTCTTGAACGAGCTGTATACCGACGGCCGCCAACGCTTGGACAGCTCCTTGAGCGTGCTAACGTCCAAATTGCGGTAATGAAAAAACGCCTCCAGTTTCGGCATGTATTTCACCAGAAACCGCCGGTCTTGTCCGATGCTGTTGCCACACATGGGGGAGCCGCCTTTGGGCACATACTGGCTCAGAAACGCGATCAATTGCTCCTGTGCGACGTCTTCATCCAGGGTTGACGCCTTGACCTTGTCAATCAGTCCGCTTTTGCCATGGGTACCCTTGTTCCA
>JAKQJK010000285.1 GCA_029561195.1 Pseudomonadota bacterium | reverse complement strand
GGCGGCGACAAATCGCCCACTCTGCAATTCCAGCCGGTCAACAGGCGCGTCATAGCGAATTCCAACGCCCAGCTTTTCTGCGCTGCGGTAGTAGGCATTCATCAGGGCCTTGCCGCCACCCATAAAGAAGGCATTGGTGCGCGATAGATGCAATGTACCGGACAGCGAAGGCTGAAAGTGCACGCCGTGCCGTCGCATCCAGTCGCGGCACTGGGACGATTCCCGGATGGCCAGCCGCGCCAGTTGCTCGTCAGTTTGCCCGCCCGTCACCTTGAACATGTCTTGCCAGAATTCTTCTTCCGGGTAAGCGTCTGTCAAAACGTCCTGCGGCGCATCGTGCATGCATCGCAGGTTGCGGGTGTGGGCTGAATTTCCCCCGCGCCAGGCCCGGGGGGCCGCCTCCAGCACCTGCACACTTGCACCAGCCTCACGCGCCCTGAGCGCTGCACACAGCGCGGCGTTGCCGCCACCAATGACCAAAACATCAAACATTAATGGCCTTTAGCCCTCGTCAGATATGCCTGAGTAGCTATTAAATATATAGCACTCCATTTAACACAGGTCTCAGTCTGCCTTGATGTTTGCTCGCTTGACAATGTCGCTCCAGATTTTTTGCTCGCCCGCAATGAATTTGGCGTAGTCGCTGGACGGCCCGCCGCCGCCTACCGCGTTATCGGTCGCAAAACGCTCCGTAACGGCGGACGATTTGAGAGCCTTGAGCGACTCTTCCTGCAGGCGTTTGACAATGTCGGGCGGCGTACCAGCGGGCACATGCATGCCGTACCACTGGGAGGTTTCAAAGTCCTTGAAACCCATCTCGGCCACCGTCGGCACATCGGGCAGTGCAGAAATCCGCTCATGCGTGCCCACAGCGATGGCCCGCAGCTTGCCCGCCCGGATGTGTGCGCCCAAAGCCGGCATGCCGGCGGATGAAGCCTGCGTGCGGCCAGCCAGCAAGTCGGTCAATTGGGGGCCGGTGCCACGGTAAGGGATGTGCGTGATGAACATGCCAGCTACCAGCTTAAGATATTCCATCGCCAGATGTCCGGCGCTGGCGTTACCCGCCGAGCCGTAGTTGAGCTTGCCCGGATTGGCTTTGGCGTAGGCTACAAACTCCCTGAAATTTTTTGCCGGCACGTCCGGGTGAATCACAAAAACGTTGGGTACTTTGGCCAGCAGCGTCACGGGCATGAAGTCCTTGTTTACGTCATACGGCTGACTGGCCAGCATGTAGGGATTGACCGCCATGGTCCCGACGTGGGTGAGGATGAGGGTGTGGCCGTCGGGCGCAGCTTTGGCCACGTCCTGCATAGCCACAACACCTGCGCCACCGGGCTTGTTTTCGACAAACACACTTTGGCCCAGCTGTTTGGTCATCTCCGCTGCAACGGAGCGCGCCACAATTTC
>JAKQJK010000268.1 GCA_029561195.1 Pseudomonadota bacterium | reverse complement strand
ATGGGTGCCGGCTGGCGGCTAAACAAAGACCCCAAAGAGATCAAGACTATCCCCTGAAACAAGCCGATTGAGAACCGGCGAAACTTAAGACTTCACATGAATGCTATCAGTAAGCCCCTTGTCCCGCAAAGATATTTGCCTTGTAAGCAGGTGGAAAGCGTTGTCAAAAGCAGACGTTTGCAGAGCGTTGTCAATCTGCGCTACCGTCTGTCCGGTAAACGCTGCCGGTCAGGCAACAATGTGATCGAAGCCTATTCCAACCATACCTCGACGGGTCGTTTCTATAATGGTGTCGCGATCTTACATAGGTTTTTATGCCCTCCAAACCCGGTCCAAACGAATCCAGCCCCAAAACCACGCGGTGGCTGATACGCCTGTGCCTTTGGGCTATGGGTTTGGCAACAGCAGGCCTTGTATCTATATTGATGGCGATTGCACTCGCACTCGCCGTGGCGTTTCCGAACCTGCCAGACATTTCGGACCTTTCCGATTACCGGCCCAAGCTACCTCTTCGGGTATTTTCAGCAGATGGCGAGCTCATCGGCGAGTTCGGTGAGGAACGCCGAAGCCTGACGCCTCTCAAGGAAATTCCCAAAGTCATGATTGACGCGGTACTGGCGATTGAAGACGCACGTTTTTACGAACATGGCGGCGTGGACTACAAGGGCGTCATGCGGGCTGGTCTGGCCAACCTCAAAAATGCCAAGAGTCAGGGCGCCTCCACGATCACGATGCAGGTTGCCCGCAACGTTTATCTGTCATCAGAGAAAACTTTCACCAGAAAAATCTACGAGATCCTGCTGACTTTCAAGCTTGAACACCTGCTGACGAAAGATCAGATCCTGGAAATCTATATGAATCAGATTTTTCTGGGCAATCGCGCTTACGGCTTTGCTGCGGCATCGGACGCCTACTTTGGCAAGCCGCTGAAGGAAATTACCGTTGCCGAAGCCGCGATGCTGGCTGGTTTGCCAAAAGCGCCTTCTGCTTACAACCCCATCATCAACCCCAAGCGGGCACGTACCCGTCAGGTGCACATCATTGACCGCATGGAGGAAAACGGCTTCATCACTGCGGCACAGGCTGAGTTGGCCAAAAAGCAAACGTTGACGGTAAAGACCAACTCCGAAAACACCAAAATTCACGCGGAATACGTGGCCGAAACGGTCCGCCAGCTAATTTATGCACAGTACGGAGACGAGACTTATGTTCGGGGTCTGAACGTATACACCACGTTGCAGTCGTCCGACCAGGAAGTCGCATACAGGGCATTGCGCCGGGGAATTATGGATTTTGAACGTCGCCAGGCCTATCGTGGGCCGGAAAAGTTCATCTCGCTGCCAAACGATCCACAGGAAATGGATGATGTCATTGATGATGCTCTGGACGAGAACCCAGACAACGGTGACGTGATGTCGGCTATCGTTCTGGAAGCCGACGCAAAGAAGATTAAGGCTGTCAGGCGCAACAGCGAGATTGTCGAGATCACAGGTGACGGCTTGAAACCGGCGCAATCTGGCTTGGCGGACAAGGCGCCACCCAACATCAAGATTCGCCGTGGAGCGCTGATACGCGTCTCAAAAACGACCAAAGGTACTTGGGAAATAACTCAGTTGCCAGAGGTCGAAGGAGCGTTCGTAGCACTGGATCCTCGCGATGGATCCATCAAGGCACTGGTGGGGGGATTTGATTTTCAGAAAAACAAGTTCAACCATGTGACACAAGCGTGGCGGCAGCCGGGCTCCAGTTTCAAGCCTTTCATCTATTCGGCTTCGCTGGAAAAAGGGCTCACGGCGTCGACAGTGATTAACGACTCCCCCTTGTTTTTTGATGCAGACGTAACGGGAGGCCAACCTTGGGAACCCAAAAACTATGACGGCAAATTCGATGGCCCCATGACCATGCGCACAGGCTTGGCGAAGTCAAAAAATATGGTTTCCATCCGCATACTGCAGTCCATTGGACCGCTGTACGCTCAGGAATGGATTCAACATTTCGGCTTCGAAGCGGATAAACATCCCGCCTACCTGACAATGGCACTGGGCGCCGGGTCGGTCACTCCCATGCAATTGGCAACAGCCTATTCCGTATTTGCCAATGACGGTTTTCATATTGATCCCTGGCTAATCCGCAAAGTCACAGAGCAAAGAGGAAAAGTACTGGTGGACCACAAGCCGGCACCACTGGACGCATCGGCACGAGTGATTGACCCCCGCAATGCTTTCGTCATGTCCAGCTTACTGCAAGAAGTGACGCGTGCGGGAACAGCTGCGAGGGCCAAAGTTGCGTTGGGACGTGGCGACATATATGGAAAGACCGGCACCACCAATGACTCCATGGACGCCTGGTTTGCCGGGTTTCACCGCACGCTGACGGCTGTCACCTGGATAGGCTACGACACGCCTCGCAAGTTGGGCAGCAACGAGACCGGTGGTGGGCTGGCCCTGCCCGTGTGGATCAGCTTCATGCAGCATGCCCTGAAGAATGTTCCCGTCATGGAGCCTGCCGTGCCGGAAGGTGTGGTGAATTCCGGTGGCGAGTGGTACTACGACGAATACGCGCGAGGCGCTGGCGTCAGCAGCCTGGGCCTGTCAGATACTACTGAAGCGACTGGCACCACTGAACCAACCCCACCAATCGACGAGAAGAAAAGTATTCTGGACCTGTTCCGGAACTGATCAGGCGTTGAATTGGAGGTCACTGCCTGCCTGAACACTGGCGTCACGTGATAGGCAGGCAAAAAACTCGCCCTGCCCTTTGGTGTCAGCCCATTGCACGCCATCAAACTTGTAGTGATATCCGCCTGACCTCGCAGCCAACCAGACTTCGTGCAGCGGTTTTTGCAGGTTGATGACGATCTGGCTTTTGTTTGAAAACACCAATGTGATCATGCCGCCAACGCGCTGGTTGTCGATATCCGCGTCCGTCGTCTCGTTGATACGGTCACAACAGCGCTCAACCGCTTTGAGCAGACTTTCAGCGCGGTCCATGAATTCAAGGTCGGTCATTACAATTTGAGGATGATGTGTACCCTCCAAATTTTAGTCCGCCCGTTGACATGGACCATTGTCCTTGTCAGCTGCATGGTGGGCCTTCCCGGTTGCGGACAAAAGGGACCGCTGTTCATGCCGACCACCACGCCCGGCACGCAGCGCGCTACCTTTCCCGAAACTTTGCTGCCTAACAGCAATAAAGCAGCAACCGCAGCTACCCCGAGCGCCTCTTCCCCCACACCTGCGACAAGCACAAAATGACTCACCAGAATATGCCAGGCCAACCCCACGTCGCCTACCGGGATGGTGAACTGTTTGTTGATGACGCCCGCCTGGGGCTACTGGCCAAAGAACATGGAACGCCCCTGTTTGTGTACTCCAAAGCGTCCATGCTGGCGGCTTTGGCCGCCTACCAGCGTGGTTTTACGGGGCGCAAAGTCCAGATTTGCTACGCCATGAAGGCCAATTCGTCGCTGGGCGTGCTCCAGGTTTTCGCCCGCGCAGGGTGCGGTTTTGACATTGTCTCGGGCGGTGAGCTGGAGCGTGTCCTGGCCGCAGGCGCGGTGCCGGCAAAAATCATCTTCTCGGGCGTGGGTAAAACGCGCACAGAAATGCGCCGTGCGCTGGAAGTCGGTATTGGTTGCTTCAATGTGGAAAGCGAGCCCGAACTGGAAGTACTCAATGAAGTGGCTACGTCCATGGGCAAACGCGCACCCGTCAGCATCCGCGTCAACCCGAATGTGGACCCAAAAACCCATCCCTATATTTCAACTGGCCTGAAGGGCAGCAAATTTGGCATTGCCCACGAACGCACGCTGGGAACCTATCAGCGCGCATCGGGGTTGGCGGGTCTTCAAGTCGTTGGTATCGATTGCCACATTGGCTCGCAGATCACGCAGGAAGAGCCCTACCTGGACGCCGTAGACCGCATGCTTGATCTGGTCGAGGTGATTGAAGGCGCGGGTATTCCCATTCATCACATCGACTTTGGCGGCGGTCTGGGCATCAACTACAACGGCGATCAACCGCCCCAAGCTGATCAGCTTTGGACCCGGCTGCTGTCCAGGCTGGATGCTCGTGGTTTCGGGCAGCGTCAATTGATGATTGAACCCGGCAGGTCACTGGTTGGCAATGCCGGTGTGTGCCTCACCGAAGTGCTGTACCTGAAGCCGGGCGAGCAGAAAAACTTCTGCATCGTCGATGCCGCCATGAACGACCTGCCCCGCCCTGCCATGTACCAGGCGTATCACCAGATTGTTCCGGTGATACCCCGGTCCGACACGCCCACCACATGGGAAGTGGTCGGCCCGGTGTGTGAGAGCGGTGACTGGATCGGCCACGACCGGGAGTTGGGTGTACAGCCTGGCGACGTACTAGCGGTTTTGTCTGCTGGAGCCTATTGCATGAGCATGGCCAGCAACTACAACTCCCGAGGTCGCGCGGCTGAAGTTCTGGTGGACGGCGCAAAGGTTCACGTCATACGCCAGCGCGAGACGATTCAGGACCAATTGCTGCGTGAAAGTCTCATCAAATAAATTGCTATAAATTTAATAGCTATTCACGCTTATTCCACGAGGTCTAGGGCCTCTTTTTACTCATAAAACGGACCAAACGCCACCCCAAAAGGGTTCCCAATATCGCGGCGTAGACAAACACCTCGGCAAAGTTGTTTTTGCCTGCACGCATCCAGAAAAAGTGCAGGATGGCCAGGCCAGCCACCCCATAGACCAGCTTGTGCAGGGTCTGCCAGCGTTTGGCCCCCAGGGCCTTGATCGCCCGGTTAAACGAGGTCAGCGCCAGAGGTGTCAGCAAGGCGAAGGCCGAAAATCCAACCAGAATGAAAGGGCGTTTGATGATGTCTTTGGTGATGTCAGGCAGGTCAAAACCCATGTCAAACCAGCTGTAGCTCAGCAGGTGAATCACAACATAGAAATACACAAACAGGCCCAGCATCCGCCGAAATCGCGCCAGCG
>JAKQJK010000252.1 GCA_029561195.1 Pseudomonadota bacterium | reverse complement strand
GCGCTTTTGGCGTCAGCCGATTTCTTGGCTTGCACTGCTCTACTCCTCCTGATCAGACTAATTCTGACTCAAATGTATTGCACCGCAACACATTTTAGGGAGAGGAATGCAATAAGCCTCAAGGATTACCCTGAGGGGTGGCTGACTGTTCAACAGGAAATTGGTAGGCGCGATTGGACTCGAACCAACGACCCCCACCATGTCAAGGTGGTGCTCTAACCAGCTGAGCTACGCGCCTAAGGATGTCCGAGAGAGCAGAGTATAGCAGCAATAACCTAGCACCCCGACCCTGACCAAACGAACCGGCTGTGAAATCAAATCAATTTGAACGTACTTTCACCTCCATTGCGCCATAATTGACGTTAACGTCAACGTCAACTATTCGCAACCCTATCAGGAACTCACATCATGAACATTTCAGGCAAAGTTTTCATCGTCACCGGCGGCGCTTCCGGTCTGGGCGAAGGCACAGCGCGCATGCTGGCGGCCAGTGGCGGCAAGGTAGTCATTGCCGATATGCAGGTTGAAAAAGGTGAGGCCATCGCTAAAGACATTGGCGGTGCTTTTGTCAAATGTGACGTCAGCAATGAGACTGATGGACAAGCGGTTGTCGCCAAAGCCGTATCGATGGGCAAGCTGATGGGGCTGGTCAATTGCGCCGGTATTGCACCCGCTGAAAAAACGGTTGGAAAAAACGGCGCCCATAACCTCGGCGTCTTCAACAAATGCATCACGGTCAACCTGATTGGCAGCTTCAACATGATTCGCCTGGCCGCAGATGCCATGTGCAAAAACGACCCCGAAAGCACAGGCGAACGTGGCGTGATGATCTCGACAGCTTCCGTGGCCGCCTATGACGGACAGATCGGCCAGGCGGCCTACAGCGCATCGAAGGGTGGCATCGTTGGGATGACACTGCCCATCGCTCGCGATCTGGCCCGTAACGGCATCCGAAACATGACCATCGCCCCCGGCATCTTCGGTACACCCATGATGTTCGGCATGCCCCAGGAAGTGCAGGATTCGCTTGCGGCCAGCGTGCCGTTTCCGTCACGCCTGGGCACGCCGCAAGACTATGCCAATCTCGCCAAACACATTTTCGAGAATGACATGCTCAACGGCGAAGTGATCCGCCTCGACGGTGCCATTCGCCTGGCACCCCGCTAACCCCCCCGGAAACGCGACCTTCGCACCAGCAAAGGTCGCGGGGTTTAAGATGCTCCAGAACACTCAAGGAGCTATCGTGAAACCCCTTTTCAGCACCTTTGCTGTCGCCGCCCTTCTAGCCGGCTGCGCAGCCCCAGCCTCGTTCAATTACTCCGTCCCGGCTCAGCCAGAAGGTTCATCGGGTTACGCCGAAAAGCCCGGCTGGGCTACGACCCGGTTCGCAGTGGCTGCCGCCAACCCGCTAGCTACCGATGCGGGGTATCAGGTTCTTAAAGCAGGCGGCAGTGCAACTGACGCCGCCATTGCCGTCCAGATGGTTCTGGCATTGGTGGAACCGCAGAGCAGCGGTCTTGGCGGCGGTGCTTTTTTGATGCATTTCAACGGCAATGATGTTGAAGCCTTTGACGGGCGAGAAACCGCTCCTGCGGCTGCCGACGAAAAACTCTTCCTTGGCGCTGATGGCAAACCCATGGCGTTTTACGATGCCGTGGTAGGCGGCCGCTCGGTAGGTACACCTGGCACCTTGCGCATGCTGGAAATGGTCCATAAACAGCATGGCAAACTGCCTTGGGCGACGCTGTTCGCGCCCGCCATCACCCTCGCAGAAAACGGCTTCAAGGTCAGTGCCCGGCTGAGCTCACTGCTGCTGATGGAAACCCATCTCAAAAAAGACCCAATTGCAGCGGCGTACTTTTACAAGGCTGACGGCACACCGCATGACGTCGGCTTTGTACTGCGCAACCCTGCACTGGCTGACGTATTGAGGAAAATCGCCGCCAATGGGTCCAAGGCCCTGCTCGAGGGCGACGTGGCGCAGGCCATTGTGGACAAGGTTCAAAAACATCCCACCAACCCGGGTAAATTGAGTCTGACAGACCTGTCTGGCTATCAGCCACAAAAGCGCGCACCCATTTGTCAAGATTACCGGGCCAGCGCACATGACTTCCGCGTCTGTGGCTTCCCGCCACCCAGTTCGGGCGCCATTGCGGTGGGACAAATACTCGGTATTCTGGGGAACACCAGCGCGGCTTCGCTGCCGATGGAAAACGGACTTCCTTCTGCCGACTGGCTGCACCTTTATACCGAGGCATCCCGACTGGCGTTTGCTGACCGCGCGCAGTTCCTGGGCGACCCCGATTTTGTAAAGCCACCGGCAGGCACCTGGATGAGTTTGCTGGACCCCACCTACCTGGCCGAACGTGCCAAGCTGATCAGCCAGACGCCTGGCGCCATGATGAGCATGAAAATAGCCAAGCCGGGAACGCCCGGTGGCCTCAAGACCAGCTACGCACCGATGCCTGAACAGGAGGAGTACGGCACCTCTCACATCTCTATCGTTGACGGCAAGGGCAATGCGATTGCCATGACCACCACCATCGAAGACGGTTTTGGTTCCCGTCAGATGGTCAACGTGAAACCCGGTTTGTCTGGCGGTTTTTTGCTGAATAACGAACTGACCGACTTCAGCTTTGCACCCGCTGACGCTACCGGCGCACCGGTCGCCAACCGGGTGCAACCCGGCAAGCGCCCACGCTCATCCATGGCACCAACGCTGGTTTTTGACAAGGCCACGGGCGCTCTGGTAATGAGCGGCGGAAGCCCGGGCGGCGCGCTGATCATTCACTACACAGCCAAAACCATTTACGGCATTCTGAACTGGGGCATGCTGCCGCAACAGGCCATCAACCTGCCCAACTTTGCGTCGCTCAATGGTCCAACGATGCTGGAGGAAAAGAGATTCCCAGCCACGACGGTCGACGCTCTCAAGGCACGAGGACATGAGGTGCGAGAGGTAACCATGACCAGCGGCCTACAGGCCATCGTCCGTGGACAGGCACATGGCATGCAATTGTGGATGGGGGGCGCTGACCCTCGCCGCGAGGGCATCGTGATGGGGGATTGAGCCACAATATCCCCGTGGCCATTCCCCAGACATTCATTCAGGAGCTGTTAGCGCGCGCCGACGTGGTGGACATCGTCGGGCGGTATGTACAGCTCAAAAAAGGCGGCGCCAATTTCATGGGGCTGTGCCCCTTTCACGGGGAAAAATCACCGTCCTTCAGCGTCAGCCCGTCCAAACAGTTCTACCATTGCTTCGGCTGTGGCAAAAACGGCAATGCCATCAGTTTCCTGATGGACCACGCAGGTATGACCTTCGTGGAAGCCGTGAAAGATCTGGCCCAGCAATACGGCATGCAGGTGCCGGAAGACGAGGCCTCGCCGCAAGACCGTGCACGCGCCATCGAGCAACGCGAAAAACAGGCCACGCTGTCCGATGTGCTGGAAAAGGCAGGCGAAGCCTACAAACGTCAGCTCAAGGTATCGATGAAAGCCGTGGATTACCTCAAGAGGCGCGGCCTTTCGGGGGAAATAGCGCGCCAGTTTGGACTGGGCTATGCGCCTGAGGGCTGGCGCAGCCTGGCCAGTATCTTCCCGAGTTATGACGACCCGCTGCTGGTGGAGAGCGGCCTGGTAATTCTGAACTCCGAAGAAGGCGAGGATGAAAAACGCTATGACCGGTTTCGTGACCGCATCATGTTCCCCATCCGTAACGTCAAGGGTGAGTGCATCGGTTTTGGAGGGCGAGTGCTGGGCGACGAAAAGCCCAAGTATCTGAACTCTCCCGAAACCCCGGTCTTCAGCAAAGGCCGAGAACTGTATGGCCTGTTTGAGGCACGCAGTTCATTGCGTGAAATGGGCTATGTGCTGGTCACCGAAGGCTACATGGACGTGGTCGCGCTGGCACAGCTGGGTTTTCCGAACACGGTAGCCACGCTGGGAACCGCATGCACGCCCGAACACGTGCAAAAGCTGTTTCGCTTCACCGACTCGGTGGTTTTCAGCTTTGACGGCGACTCCGCCGGCCGCCGTGCGGCCCGCAAAGCGCTGGATGGCGCACTGCCCTATGCAACCGACGTCCGTAGCGTGAAGTTTCTATTCCTGCCTGCCGAGCACGACCCAGACAGCTACATCCGCGAATTCGGCAAGGATGCTTTTGCGCGCTACGTGAGCGACGCCACGCCGTTGAGCCGATTTCTGATTGAAGCGGCACGGGAGGGTTGCGACCTCAACTCGGCGGAAGGTCGCGCCCACATGGCCAGCAACGCCAAGCCACTCTGGATGCAATTGCCGGACGGCGCACTCAAACGCCAGTTGCTGACCGAGATTGCAGATCTGGTTCAGCTCGCCGCACGTGAGCTGACCGAGCTATGGTTGCCCCCGGCAGCGGCCAGTTCAGAAAAAAATGATCGCCACAAAAACAATAGCTACTCACGCAATAAATACGACGGCTACAGTCAAAAATCAAGGGTATTTGAGCCCCCTCGCCCACGCCTTTCCGGCCGCGCGCCACCCGCCAGCCGGGTTGACCATGCAGCGCGACTGATTCTGGGCAACCTGGCCGTGTGGGACCAGCTCTCGGGCGAAGACCATGAGATGTTGTGTGCGCTTCGGGCGCCGCACGGCCCTTTGTTCACATGGCTGGAAAGCCAGCTTCACGAACATGGCTCCCAACCCTGGGGCGCACTGCGCGAAGGGCTGCGGGGAAACGAAGCTGAGGAGCTGGCAACCAAGTTGATGGCCGGGCCGGAATTACACGCGGACATGGACGAAAGTGAAACCTTCAAGGAACTGCGACAAGTGCTCAATCGCATGCTGGTAGAGCACATCAACGCCCTGCAGAACGAAGCCATTGAGGCTTCCAAGGCTGACCCCGCTGCGCTGCAACGTTATAGGGAGCTGCAAACCCGCAAGCTGGAACTGGAAGCGCTGTCGCGGGCGGGTTGAAGGCCAATTTGTATTTACGCATTTCCGAGGTATAATCCTAAGCTGATTCGGCAAGAGCGACAGCAGCACCTCCGGGCCCGGCCAACCGTTGAGCAAACCGCTCACAACCAGCCACCTTACCGCAAGGACTGCACACCAAATGTTCGCCCTCACATCTTGCCTCTAGAGAAATTTCTCTGTCAACCCTTCCGCGCTGGTCCATTCGGCGCCTGTTCGTCTAAATTGTCTTTGCAGTCCTGAGGTTATCCAATGCCCGCTCAAAAGTCCAAGAAGTCCGTCCAGATCGCCGCCAAGCCCGCAAAAAAAACAGTTGCCAAACCGTTAGCGAAAACGCCTGCAAAACCTGCGGCGTCCAAGGATGTCGGTAAGGCTGAGCCCGCCAAGAAAGTCAAATCAGTGCCTGTCACGAAATCCACAGCCAAAGCCGAGCCGGCGAAGGCCGAAAAGCCGGGTAAAACCAAATATCCTGCGGCACCCGTTGCTGCTGCCGAACTGCCCGTCAAGAAAAAGCCTGGGCGCCCGCCCAAGGCGGCGTCAGCCGAATCTGACGCTCCACCGAAAACCGGGGCCAAACGCGGCCGCAAGCCCAAGAGCGCGACTGAGTCCTCCGGGGCTGATGATTTGGATATGGCCGACATCGAGGCTGATCTGGTCGGTGAACCGGTTGCCGCTGGCGAGAAGGTCAAACCGCTGCGGATGAAGATCAGCAAGGCGAAGGAACGCGCCTTGATGAAGGAATTCGGCCTGGACGAAACCGTTCTGTCCGAAGAAGACATGGCCAAGCGCCGTGCGCGCCTGAAAGCCCTGATCACCCTAGGCAAGACCCGCGGCTATTTGACCCACGGTGAAATTTCTGATCACCTACCCGACAAGCTGATTGACGCCGAGACGCTTGAAGTCGTGATCTCCATGTTGAATGACATGGGCGTGGCTGTGTACGAACAGACTCCCGACGCGGAAACCCTGTTGCTCAACAATAATGTGTCCACCGCTGCGACGGTTGAAGAAGCAGAAGAAGAAGCCGAAGCCGCTCTCTCCACTGTGGATAGTGAGTTCGGCCGCACCACCGACCCCGTACGCATGTACATGCGCGAAATGGGCACGGTTGAGCTGCTGACCCGTGAAGGCGAAATCGAGATTGCCAAACGCATCGAAGGCGGCCTGATGGCGATGATGGAAGCCATCAGCGCTTCTCCCGCCACCATTGCTGAAATCCTGCGTCTGGGCGAAGACATTCGCGAAGGCAAGGTCGTCATCACCACCATCGTGGACGGTTTCTCCAACCCCAATGAAGCCGACGACTATGTGGCCGAAGAAGACTTTGACGAGTTTGATGCCGAAGACGATGACGACGGCAAGGGTGGCTCCAAGGCGCTAACCAAAAAGCTGGAAGAGCTCAAGCGCGAAGCCCTTAGCCGCTTCGACAAACTGCGTGAATTGTTCGAGAAGGTCCATAAGACTTACGACAAGGAAGGCTACGGCACACCCAACTACGTCAAGGCCCAGAAGGCTTTGTCTGAAGAGTTGATGTCCATCCGCTTCACCGCCAAAGCCATTGAAAAACTGTGCGATATGGTGCGCGCTCAAGTGGATGACATACGCAAAAAAGAGCGTGAATTGCGTCGCATCATAGTGGACAAGTGCGGTTACCCGCAGGAGCATTTCATTGCGGATTTCAGCGGCCGCGACAAGGCAGGCAACAAGGTGGCTTCGCAGTTGTTGAACCTGAAGTGGATCGAAAAGCAGGCTGCGTCCGGCAAGCCATGGGCCGCCGTGATGGGCCGCAACATTCCGCCCGTGCAGGACCTGCAGCAAAAGCTGACTGATCTGCAAGCCCGTGTGGTGGTGCCACTGGACCAGTTGAAAGACATCAACAAACGCATGAACGAAGGTGAGTCCTCATCACGCGCGGCCAAAAAGGAAATGATTGAGGCCAACTTGCGTCTGGTGATTTCGATCGCTAAGAAGTACACCAACCGCGGCCTGCAATTTCTGGATCTGATCCAGGAAGGCAACATCGGCTTGATGAAGGCGGTGGACAAGTTCGAATACCGCCGCGGCTCGAAGTTCTCGACCTACGCCACCTGGTGGATTCGCCAAGCAATCACGCGCTCTATTGCGGACCAGGCACGCACGATTCGCATCCCGGTGCACATGATCGAAACCATCAACAAGATGAACCGAATCAGCCGTCAGCACCTGCAGGAGTTTGGTTTCGAGCCTGATGCTTCTGTGTTGGCCGAGCGCATGGAAATTCCGGAAGACAAGATCCGCAAGATCATGAAGATCGCCAAAGAGCCGATCTCCATGGAGACGCCGATTGGTGATGATGACGACTCCCACTTGGGCGACTTCATCGAAGACAGCGCCAACACTGCGCCCATGGAAGCGGCGATGCAGGCCGGCCTGCGCGATGTAGTGAAGGACATTCTGGACAGCCTGACGCCGCGCGAAGCCAAGGTGCTGCGCATGCGTTTTGGTATCGAGATGACTTCCGACCACACGCTGGAAGAAGTGGGCAAGCAGTTTGACGTGACGCGTGAACGTATCCGCCAGATTGAAGCCAAGGCGCTTCGCAAACTCAAACACCCTTCCCGCTCGGACAAACTGCGCAGCTTTACAGACAGCCTGTAACCGCTGCCGTCACCGTCAAAGCCCCAAGCTCCCGATACGGAGGTTGGGGCTTTTTCTTTGTCCTTGCTGCGTCTGGCGGCAGTCGATGGAGTCATTCTTTGGCGGACTCAGGTCGGCGCTGGACTCAGACTCCGCGGCTGTCCACCCGGCCGTTGGCCTCCTCCTGGATGCCGCTGCGCTGAATGCCACATTGACCTAAGTCAGGTAGCCGCGTTGGTGTTCAATCCTTGCAAACCAACATGGCTCGCAGCTAGGCAGATGGCCGCCCATCGCATTGGGGTGGTTGCTGCCTCGCGCTCGGAATTCACGATCTCCACACTGACCGGCAAATCAGCCGGTAACGCGTCGAGCAGACCTTTCAGATCAATATTGCCTTCGCCCGGCAGCAGACGCTCGCAGCGCGCGGTGTGGATCATCTGCTCGGTAGTGAAGTGCGTGCCAGCTTGGGCATCGCACATCTGGGCGTAGTGCAACAGCTCGCGCGGGATCGAACGGATGTCGTCCAGCGTGGTGCTGGACCGGCCAAAGTGCAACGCATCCACCAGAATGCCCGCATTGGACGGCCTGCCCGCGTTATTGACGATGCGCAAGGCCGACCTCGCGTCTGACACGGCGGTCCAGGGCATGAATTCGAGGTCGGCTGTCATGCCAAAGGGGTTCATAACCTCGCACAGACGCGCGTAGCTGTCGGTCAGGCGAGCCTCATCCCTGTCGTCGCCCGCCACCAGAATGGCTTTGGCTTTCAGTGCGGCGCCCGCTTCAAACAGGGCATCCCAGACATGGGGGTCAAAGTTGTCGCCGATGCGGATAATTTCCAGATCAAATACGCTCACACCCGCGTCCTTTTGCGCCGCTAAGGTTTCACGCAGCACATCGGGCAGGCCCAGCAGATGCTGCTGCGGTGCGCCGGGCGCATTGGGCCACAGGCGCAGGCCCACATGCGCGTAGCCGTTTGTTGCCGCGATGCGGATCGCCTCGGGCGGACTGCAGCGATGCGAGGTCAGGTAGGCCAGAGAATAGACGCGGGACATAGCCGGCTCCAACCGGTTACTTTAACGGCGACACCGCTGTGGGAATGGCAATGGTCGATGTCATGTTCGTGGTCAGGTGCGCCGGGCCTCCCTTGGGCGGCCAGATGCCCTGTGCCACCGCATCGGCCCGTACCTTGCCGCGTGCGTCCAGTGACGAATAGGCCCAGATGTTGGTGAAACGCAGCGGCCCGTCCAGCGCGACCATGGCGATGACGCAAGGCGACAGCTTCTCGCGTGGCGGCACGTACTGCGCCCACAAATCAATCGTGGGCTGCACACCACCGGGTTTGATGCCGTAGGTACGAATTTCATAGACCGGGCCGGTGATGCCGGACTCGGCGCTGGGTCGCACCGGCTTCATCCATCCAAAACCTTTGTAGCTGTGCTGCTCCAGGCTCTGGAATATGTCGCCGCACCCAAGGGGACTGGCACTCTTTTGGGTGCGTTCGCGCTCCGCTTGCAACGTGGCCAGGTCAGCAAACCCGCGCAGCACGATCATCTGGTTGAGCTGGCCGATATCCGTGAACCAGCAGCCCAGCAGTTCTCCTTGAGCCTGCGCGCCGGTGCTGTAAGTCTGCGCGTTGGCAGCAGCTGTACCGACAGAGCCGAATGGGAGGGTCATGGTCGCGAGTTCGTAGTACATGGCGAAAAGTCCTTCGTTAAATTGCTATAAAAAAAGCTGCTTACGCATATTCAATAGGGTCCGGAGCCATTTTTGACGTGTAAATCAGCCTGAAATTGGTCTGTTGACTCAACGCCCGCCGCATGGTGCGCGGTAATAAACCCAAAGGTCATGGCAGGCCCCAGCGTAATGCCGCCAGCGGGATAGTTACCCCCCATCACGCTGGCCATGTCGTTGCCACCGGCGTACAGGCCCGCAATGGGTTGCCCCTGCGCATTCAGCACTTGCGCCCGGACGTTGACGCGCAGGCCCGCAAACGTGCCCAGGCTGCCGGGTACGACCTTCACGGCATAGAACGGCCCGCGCTCCAATGGCGCCATGCAGGGGTTGAGCAGTCCGTTGGCCTGTGTCTGGGCGGCATCGCCCTGGACACGGTTGTAAGGGGTTTCGCCTTTGGCATAGTCGTCGTCCATACCTTTTAGAGCCTGCAGGTTGTAACGCAGCACCGTCTTTTGCAGTATCTCGGCGTGGATGCCGCAGACGTGAGCCAGGGCTTCCAGCGTGTCGCCCCGCTTCAGATAACCGTTAGCCAGCATGCTACTCATGGGTATGGGGGCGGGCTTGACCGCGCCCAACCCGTAGCGGCGAATGAAGCGGTGGTCACACACCAGCCAGGCTTCAACCGCTTCCCCGGCTGGCGTGGCTGCCAGCAGACTGCGCATAAAGTCGTGGTACGAGTCGGCCTCGTTGGTGAAACGTTTTCCGTGGCGGGTGACAGCGATCAGACCGGGCTTGGCACGTTCGATCAAATGCGGGAAATGTGCTATTGATCCGTCGGTAAGTGGAACCAGCGAGACCGGGGCCAGTGCGGCGGCCTGCACCAGATCGGTTGCCAACACGCCGCCAGCGGCTTCGCCCAGACGCAAACCATCACCGGTGTTCCCGCGCGAGGCGGCAGACCAGTGTTCCTGACCAGTGGGCGCATGGGGCAATAGTTCTTTTTTACGGGCAACGTCGTGGGGGAAACCGCCACAGGCCAGCACCACACCACGGCGTGCATGGACCTCGACGTCGCCGCCAAGGCAGCCCACAACCGCACCCACGACCCTGCCCTCTTCCACCAGCAGGCGGCGAGCGGGGCTGTTCGTGCGAATCTCTACCCCCTTGGCGAAAGCTGAAGCGGCCAGCCCCGCCACAAGCGCATTGCCGTTAACCAGCCGCATGCCGCGGTGGTGAATGAACAGGTCGCGCCAGTAGCGCAACACCTGTTTAGTCACATACCAGAACGACGCGGGTTTACGAATGGCGTTCAGGAAATGACGCAGCTCTGCGCCCGACGCAATGCCCATGCCCCATAACGTGGTCTCGGGCAACGAAGGCTTCAAGGCCGCAATGTTGGCACCAAGCTGGCGGCCATCAAATGGTGCCGCGCAAATCGAACGCCCACCCACAGAAGCATGGGGGGTGCGACCGTGAAAGTCGGGGATGGCGTTGCCGTCGATGAAATGCAGCGCGGTCTGGCTTTGGAAGAACTCGACCATCCGGGGGCCGTTCTCCAGAAAGGCGAGGACGAGCGATTCGTCATACCGGCCACCCAGCTCGTGCTTCAAGTAGGACAGTGGTTGCGTGATGTCTTCCGCAATGCCGGCAGCAACCGCCAGCGGGTTGCGAGGCACCCACATCCAGCCGCCGGACCATGCAGTTGTGCCGCCGTATTGCGCTTCCTTCTCCGCCACCAGCACCTTGAGGCCCAGGTGCGCGGCCGTCACCGCTGCAGACAGGCCGCCGGCACCCGAACCGATGACAAGAAGGTCGACAGATTCGCCGAGCTGAGGAGCACCGCTCATTCTGCGTAAATCGGCTGCGCCAGCGCCTGGCGCCCCACCTTGGGCAGGCGCTGGTTGAAGAACGGCGAGGCACCACTGGCAGCGGCCATTTGCGCAGCCACCTCCAACAGCGTGGGCGCCAGAGTCCGCATTTTTTCTTCGGTGAACCGCACCGTCGGGCCAGCGATGGTGATCATGCCCATTGGCGGTTGGCCTTTCAAACGCACGGGCGCACCAATGGCATTCAGACCCGGCGTGTAGGTCTCCAGCGTCAGGCTGTAACCCTGCCTGCGCGCCTCGTGCACGGCGTCGAGCACCGACTTCAGGCTCGATGGTGCGTTGGGGCCAAACTCGCTGGATTGCCCCAAGCCCTGCTGCGAAACCAGCGCCAGCGCTTCTTCATCTGTCAGGCACGACATCCATGCCAGGCCGGACGACGAACACGACAGCTTCGCATCACAGCCCATATCCGGGTCATAACGAAGCCCCTGACGGGCGCCCTGCGCGCGCGCAACCCAGGTCAGGCGATTACCGTCAACCACCGACAGGCGCGCCAGCTCGCCGGACACTTCTGCCAACCGGTCCAGCAGCGGCTGGGCGAAATCCACAATGCCGCTTCGGCTCAGGAACGACAGGCCCATCGACACCAGTTTGGTGGTCAGAATGTAGTCGCCATGGTCGCGCACCTGCCTCACGTAGCCGCAGCGCAC
>JAKQJK010000250.1 GCA_029561195.1 Pseudomonadota bacterium | reverse complement strand
GATGGCAGCAAGGCCCTGGTCTATCTGGGCCGCTACCTGTATCGGGGCGTCATCCAGGAGAAGGACATCCTCTCCTGCGAGGCAGGCCAGGTCCGCTTTCGCTATCGCGACAGCCAGACCGGCAAGAGTGCGGTGCGCACCGTGAGCGGGGCGCGCTTCCTGGCGTTGATCCTTCAACACGTGCTGCCCAAGGGTTTCCGGCGATCCCGCAACTTTGGCTTCCTGCATCCGAACAGCAAGCGCCTGATTGCGCTGCTGCAGAACGTGCTGAAAGTGGCTCCCGAGCCCGGCCCGACCTGGATGAAGCACCGGCCGCCGTTTCGGTGTGCATGCTGCGGGGCGCCCATGCGCATCGTGCAAAGACGGATCCCGGCGCCTGAGCGATGGCGCAGCGCGACGCCGACCGGGAGCGTGACCTTGTAAACGAACCATCCGCCGGCCGATGGATGCGCCTGTTGTCGGCGCCACGGCTGCGCTTGGCCTGAAATCGGCACGAATCAAGGATTGAGCCCTCTCAAACGGCTCAATCCGGCGACGCAGCGCTGCAATGGCGGTGCGAGTCAGTGGCGAAGGCGGGCTTTCTGCCGTCGAAAGCACGCCATCGCGGTGAAGGACGAAAAGCTATTTCCAGGGGAATCCGAACTGCCGAACTGGGCTTGTCCAACAAACGGTTCAGATCGTGGCTCGCTTTGCGATCACGATCTAACCTTAATCGTTAGGCTTCTGGCACATAGTTCTTCATGGATGTTTCATGGCAAAGGTGCGCTAACTGCTCATGAAGAACAACTGCTTCGCGATGTAGCGGGGAAAGTGACTCGACGGGTTGAGAAACGCCGTCGATTACAGCGATGGCTGTACGAGCAATTCGTTCATCCAAGTCTTCGATTCTGGCTGTCAACTCAAGCAACTTGGTTCCTAGTTCCGGAACATATGACGAGATGCGCGCTTGAAGCCCTATGATTTCGGGCAGCAATACGTGCATTTCTTCGTCGTATCTTTGTAATTGTGCTTCTCCAAAGCGCTTAGGCGATTCCTTGGCAATCCAAGTTAGCCAACACATCGAGTGAGTTGCCGAGGCCAACCGCTGAATTGCGTTTTGCAGCGTTGCTCGCATCTCTGAGTGTAGAGACGCGGCCTGTGAGTGATTTAGTTTGGCACGCTCAAGAGTCAGCTTCGCAGCTTCTATGCGCGATTGCCGCCAAGCCTGAATCCACTGGCCGCATATGGCAGCGATAGCACCCACGCTAGCACCGATAACAACGGCAGTTGCCTGATCCATTGCGTTCTCCGAAAAAGCCTAACGACGCTGTAGAAAAACCCCATTCAGGGGCGACAGGTTTCGTCCGGCGTGCGCCGGCTTGAATTCATATTTCATCATATCGCCTCTTTCAGCCCGATCCGTTCATCTCGTCGTTCCTTCTCACCGCATTCACGCTTTCAAGGGCATTCCTGGCCCCTTTCTCCGCTTCATTCCCCATAGCCATGGTGCGCCAGCTTCTCGATGTTGTGCATCATGCAATAGAGCTTCCACTGCCCATCCACCTTCGCCCGGCCCCGCAGGGTGAAGCGGGTGAGCCGTTTGTTGTGGCGTAGGTTGCCGAACACCGGTTCCACCGTCGCAAAGCGGGCCGCGATCATGTGCTTG
>JAKQJK010000249.1 GCA_029561195.1 Pseudomonadota bacterium | reverse complement strand
ATCATTCTCCTGCACAACACTTTTTTTTGCGGCGGCTGAACCAACCAGCGCGCCGCTGTGGGACTGTGAGGATATTCCTGTGGTTCGCAGGCTGTTCTGAGGTGCGATACTTGGCCTCATGTGGTTGAAATGCCTATCCGTGGCGATCCGTCCAATCGAGCATCGGCGCGACACTTAACCGATGCAGGCCGCCGAGAGGGGAAAGTGGCGAAGAATTCACGCTGAAATATTCACAAAAAAAGGGGCGCCACAAATTGACCGCTGGCTGCGGTTCGCCTACATTGGGCGCGGGTAATCGACCGCGAATTATCGACGCGCCAGCCAACCGGCGCCTTCAGACACCAACCAACGCAACACCATGAGCAAACTCTCCCTACTGGACCTGGGCTTTTTCATTGCAGAGTCCGCAGCCAGCCCCAAACACGTGGGTGGCTTGCTGATCTTCAAACGCCCGCCCAAGGCACCAGCGGCTTTCGTCAAGAACCTGTACCGCGCCTATTTGGCAGCGACCGATGTGAAGCCACCGTTCAACCGCATCATCCAATTCTCCATGAACGCCCTGCCCCACTGGCAGGCCACGGATGCGATCGACATGAACCAGCACGTTTTTTACCATGTGCTGCCCAAGGGTCAGGCCGACCGCAAATCGGTGTACGACTTTGTCTCCAAACTGCACACCCCCATGCTGGACCGCAGCCGCCCGCTGTGGGAGGTGCATGTGATTGACGGTTTGCCCGAAGGGCTGTTTGCGATTTATCACAAGATGCACCACGCCTATGCCGATGGCGTCACCATGTCGCGCTGGACAGCCGAAGGGTTCTCGACATCCCCCACGGATATGGAACTGACGCCGGTGTGGACACTCAAGCACGGGGGCTACGGCACTCGGCGTGCCAAGGCCAATAACGAGTTGCTGCAGTTGACCTGGAAAGAGGTGACCGGCAACACACGCCGCTTTCTAGGCATCGGCCGCTTGGCGGCCATGCTGTTTCTGGAGAGCATCAAGCTGACCAAAAACGCCATCGCCCTGCCCTTTGTTTCCAGTGCCAAGACCCCATTGACCGGTCAAGTGACGTCGGGGCGGCAGTTTGCGTCGGCGGGGGTGTCCATGGAGCGCGTCAACGCCATTCGCACCCGCACACGCTCCACACTCAACCACATTGCGCTGACCTGCCTGGATGGCGCCTTGCGCAACTACCTGAAAGACCAGGGCGTGGAACTGCGCCGCCCCATCACCATCCAGATGCCCGTCAACCTGCGCAAAGAAGGCGAAAAAACGGCGGGTAACAAAATCGGCATCATCCAGGTGGAGTTGTCACCGCCCACGGATGACCCCTATATCCGCCTGCGCAACATCGGCTATTCGCTGCGCAATGTGCGCACCATGGTGGACAGCGTGGCACCCGAGGCGATTGAGTCATACACCATCATCACTGGCTTGGTGGCGCAAATTGCCGAGATGCTCAAGCTCAGCAACCAGATGCCGCCCATGGGCAATACGCTGGTGTCCAACGTGCCCGGCCCCAAGGAGCACCTCTACATCAAGGGTGCACGCATGGAAGAAATGCATCCCATCAGCACCCTGCCGCCCAGCAACCTGCTGAACATTACGCTGTTCAGTTATGCCGGTGATTTATTCTTCGGGTTGATTGCGACTGATGAACTGCCTAACTTGGAACGTCTGGCCGACTACGTCACACAAGCCTTTGCCGAACTGGAAAGCTCGGTGCGCGACACGCACGCTTGAGCAACTACGGGGTCGCGCACCACGGGGCGGTCCAACGGCGGGCGCCACGCCATGATCACCGCCACCCGCCTGCCGAAAGACTATGACGGGATCCTGGTTGGGTCGCCCGGCTACAACCTGCCCAAGGCCGCCGTTGCCAATCTGGCGGGCGCCCGGCTTTATGCGACCCTGGCCACCACCAGCACAGTGACATCAGCCGCCGATCTGGCCACCGGCTTTACCGACACAGAGCGCAAATTGCTCGGGTCCAAGGTGGTCGACAAATGCGACGCACTGGACGGCGCCACTGACGGCATGGTGCTCGATGGCGCAGCCTGCCAGGCCGCATTCAATATCACCACCGATGTGCCGACCTGCACAGGCGCACGTGACGGCACCTGCCTGAGCAGTGCACAAAAGACGGTCGTCGCCAAGATCTTCAGCGGCACCACCACCAGCACAGGCGCCCTGATCTACTCTTCCTTCCCGTGGGACAGCGGCTTTGGCGCGGGTGCATCGGCCACCAACAGCGGCGTTCCGTTCTGGGAGTTCTTTGCGTCGCTGAATCTGGATGCCGGCTCCACTGGGATCATCTTCAAAGTGCCACCAGAGAGCCCGGTCGGGTTCAATGGCCCCAACTTTGCGCTGACCACCAACATCGACGCGTTGGCTGCGGGCATCACGGCGACCAATTCGACCTACACCGAGTCCGCCATGAGCTTCATGACGCCACCCAACCCGACGGACATGTCGGCGCTGCGCAACCGCGGTGGCAAGGTCATTGCGTACCACGGTGTCAGCGATCCGATCTTCTCGGTGACCGACACAGAAGCCTGGTTCAAGAATCTTTATGTGAGCCAAATCGGGCTACAGCCCTCGTGAAATGTGCGCAGGAAGCTATCAAATCAGGAGTATTTGCGCGCCCAGTGGTTGGCTCTGCCTGTGACGAAGCTGGATATAAACCCAGTATCATCAGGCACCCAGCCCACGCTGGCACTGCCCCATGCCCGCCACTGCACGCCCAACGCAAGCGCATTCTCATGCGAGCGGGGCCACAGCGGGTGCCAAACCCAAACTCTACAACCCGCGCCACCCCGAACGCACGCTGCTCTACCAAACCATAGCCGAGCACTTCGAGACCTGGTTTGAGTTGGCCAGCGCAGGCCAGTTTGACGGGCAGGGCGACCACCACAGCCCCAGGCCCTATGTCCGCCAGGCCTTTCGCAAATACCTCGAATGCGGCATCTTTGCCCACGGCTTTGCCAGAGCCTGGTGCGACGATTGTGGGCACGACTACTTCGTCGCTTATTCCTGCAAAGGCCGGGGCGTGTGCCCCTCGTGCAACACCCGGCGCATGGTGGAGACGGCGGCGCACCTCTGCGACCACGTCTTCCCCCGTCTGCCGGTGCGCCAATGGGTGCTCTCGGTACCGAAGCGACTGCGCTATTTCATGCAGCGTGACGGGGCAGTGCTCAACATGGTGCTGCGCATCTTCCTGCGGGTCATTGCGCAAAGCCTGCAGACCCACAGCCCCGGTGCGGCAAATGTGGACAAGGCGGCCA
>JAKQJK010000231.1 GCA_029561195.1 Pseudomonadota bacterium | reverse complement strand
CTCCCGGACCTTGGCCTGCGTGTCAAAGACTTCTCCCCGGTCGTTCTCCAGTTCCAGCTTGCCGTTACGGGCGATGTAGTCCAGGTGGGAGCGAACATGGGAGCCGCCCTTGCCGAAACCGGTGATTTTCACCATCACCTCGGACGAGCTGGCGGCGTTACGGGCAGTCAGACGGCTGGCGATGGCCCGAAAGTTTCGAGTGGTGTTGGCTTTGCGCCGCACCGAGGGTTCGAGCGCCTTACGCAGTTCAGCTTCAATCAGGCTCATGGTTCATCCCCCAGGCTTGTCGGCTGGCCCGCACCAGACGGCGGATCTCGGACCGGTTCGACGTGACAGCTGCACTCAGTTCGGTCAACGCCTCCAGATGGACCTTTTCGACCTCCAGACCCGATGCATTCAAGGCCCGAGCCACCTGGCTGAGGTTGCGCCCGACAGCCGCCAACTCCCGGTTGCTGGCCAGCAAGGCTTCGACTTCGACATCCGTCATCACAGGTTGTGCCGTCAGGTTGGACTGCACCAATGCAGCGACCCACCGGCTGGGGGCCATGCCCTGGGTTCGGGCGCGATCCTTGGCACCGTCTATTACGAAGCCAGGCATCCGCACCGTCATGCGGTCGAGGTCTGCGTTGGACTCATCTGGCTGGATGGGCGCAACTCCTTGCGATGGTTGGGCTGATGCCTGCTGGGTCGCGGCGACCACCAGAGAGCGCAACTGTTCGGATTCGGACAGGCCCCGCTTGACGCACAGGTCTTTGAAATCCTGCTTCGTGGTGTCTTCCACGATGGTTTTAAGAACCGGCATGCGAGGACTGTTCTTTAGCGGTTTCGGGACACCGGATCGCAGGGCTTGTACCGACCAGCGGCGCAAACGCATATCCTGCCCTAGTTTTCATCCCCCTTCTCCCAGGACGTCCTGTCGATCCGGAAAGATGCATGTCGGGTGCAGTTGGGTTCACTTGGGATTCATGAAAGCGGCAGTTTGGTTCACTGAGGGTGCAATTTCGGTTCATTGGGAGCCTTTTGAATGTATTAATGAACTATGTATGTTCATATGTCATTCTATAATCACAATAAACAGGCATGTATGAACTATTTATGTTCACCATTTGTCTGACGAATTGCTCCCGTTCCGCTCAACCGTTCCACCTTAAAACCTCTCCAAACCATGCTTTTGGACAACACC
>JAKQJK010000213.1 GCA_029561195.1 Pseudomonadota bacterium | reverse complement strand
GTTTTGCATGATCTTCTTCAGCTCACCGACCGACTTGGCCTCCCCTCCCGATGTCCACCAGTGCAGGACTTCCACTTCTCCGGCGAAAGCCGAAGACCCTGCCACCACCAATGCCACTGCCGTGGCCAGTTTCGAAAGTTTCAACATGATGTCTCCAAAAGAGTGAACACTCCTGGTCAACGCGGCCAGGAGCGTGACGGGAGTCGGTTACCCAACAGACCACTCGAATAAATCGGCCTGTCGTCAACCACTCGTATCACTCTTCAGAGTTTCCCCAGATTGGGGGGATTTTTTTTGATTTAGCTCAATACAAGCGCGAGTGCTGCGTAGTCGCCCACGGTATCACCCAAGCCAGCTGGGACCAACTCGAACGAGTCAGTTAAGGAGCCCAGTTTGCCGCTGATGTGCGAGCGTAACTTGGGCAGCAGGAATTCCCGGTGATGCCAGAACACGCTTCCACCCATGCTAATACGCTGCAGATCCAGCGTGACCACCAGGTTGTAAAGAGTACGGCCCATCACCCGGCACAAGTCATCAACAATGGCATTCGCCTTTGCGTCACCGGCGTATGTAGCAACAAAAAGTGCAGCTGCATCGGCATACCCGGAAGAAGCAAACCGCCGGGGAATGGCGTTCCCTGCAATCAGGCCCTCAACGTCGCCTATATTGCCGCACCCGCACAAGGCATCATTGTTGTCACTGACAAACATGTGCCCCGCATGGCCCGCGTTACCGTTCTTGCCGTGCAATACGTGACCATCAACACACAGACCCATCCCAATCCCGGTGCTCCAGGTAACGTAAGCGCAGTTATCCATTGCTTTGCCGTTGACCTGCAACGCACCCCATCTACGTTCTGCTTCAAGTGCGCCGATGCCATCATTGGCCACACGAACCTGTCGGAACCGCGCGCGCAGAGGCGCTTCCAGCACCGCACTCGCCCAGTCATTGGGAAGTCCGCGTGCTTTTCCGGCCATGCCACCACAAATATTAGGAGCAGTCAGCTCGATACAGCGATTGCGGATAACAAAGGGGCCACAGGACGAAACTCCCACGGCAGTAACATCCGCAGCCGATAAACCAACGCTTGCACAACTCTCGCCGATCAGTCGCACGATTTGTTGGCCAAGCGCGTCGTTGGCGCCTTCCTTGGCCGTTGGCTCCACCACGCGACCACGGATGCCTTGCGCGTCGGCTACGCTGACTGCGACCTTGGTTCCACCTATATCGACACAGGCCTTGAGGCCGACGATGCCAGTAAATGCGTCAAGGCTCGATGAGCCGGAGAGGCCCCCATCTATTTCTTTTTCCAATCTGCGATCCAATGCAAATACGTGGCCGCAGTCCATGAAAACGTTTTACCGCCTAGGCCTTTACCTGAGAGCGGATCGTAATACTCATGAAATCCGGCGACTGAGAAAAGCTGTTCGGAACGTCTCCGAATTTCCAGCGCCTCGATATTGTGCCCTTGATCCTGCAAGCCTACGGATATCAGCATATTGATATGTTGCCAAACCGGCCCACGCCAATAGCGGAGGGGTTCAAACCCAACATAAGTACTGCGGGTGGACGGCAACCCATAAGGCGTCTCGGCAAGCCAATGTCTGATCGTAGATCCGACATCACCGTCGAAACCGGCATATGCCCCCAACAGGCCCGCGGAAGTTGGAACGTCCAGCAACTGCCCGGTAATTGCGTTTCGAGAAACGTATTGATGCCAGACTGGCGACCACAATGCATTTACGCTAGCGCGGGTCAACTGAACACGCTGAGCCATCTCACGCGCCTCAGTAACCAGCCCAAACTCTTCGCAAAGAGCTATCAGATCAACGGAGCCACGTTGCAAGATACTGATGATTCCGATGTCGTTGACCTGGTAAGGACAAGTCCTGAGTATTTTTTCAGGGTCAAAACCCTGTGCCCGGTTGAAATCCATTAAGTAAACAACGCGGTCGTAAAAGCTCTTGGGCGGTCGCATGGAAGCATCCACGTGACCGAGATCACGCCGGGCATACGGTCTCGTGGTCTCTGGAACATGCCTCAAGGGTTCATCCCATGCCGGCGAATTGTCCATTCCGGTCTCCCACGGGTGAATGTTGACTACCAGTCCCGTGTTTTTAGGATCACGTGCGCGATACCACCAACGATGATGTGCTACCAGTCTTGGCAACAACTCCATCACCTCCTTTTTGGCAAGATCCTGCTCGTCGGTTGAAGACGATGCTTTGCAGGCACGCATCCACATCCAACGCACCATCGTCGCATGCAACGGAGGCTGACTAATGCTGCTGGTTCGTGTGCCGATACCCTGAGTGCCAATAGCCCCATCCGTTCCCCATTCATCAGGCCCAGGAAAATAGGTGTCGCTTTCAGCGTGGAAATTTATTTGAGCTACAAAGCCGTCGTTGGGCCCCCCGCGCCACTGCCCCTTGAAAAGCCAGCGCAACTCTTCCCAAGCCCGCTTCTGGTCGAATGTCATCCAGCCCAAAGCAGTGACGCTAGCGTCCCAATTCCACTGAAAGGGGTAAAGACCATCGGTGGGCAATGTGTAGCCGCCGCGATCATTGACCATTAGGATGGCACGAGCCTGATCTTGAAGTGACATGCGCAGTCTGAAAGGTTAAAAGATTAAATGGTCAGGTTAAACAACCATATCCACCGATGACACCCCTCAAGCCATCAAGTGACCAGCGGCATCGTACCAGCGAGCTTTGCCCGGTTTGGCAATTACTTGTACGGTTTGATTGGGAGCGATTGTCGGCGTGGCGTTCGTGCTGAGTCGAATCAGTTCGCCTTCGACTCGACTGTTAACTTGCTGCGAAGCACCCAGCATTTCGACCACCTTTGCCTGAATCGCCAACCCACCACCTTCAACGAGATCCAAGTCCTCCGGCCGAATTCCGAGTGACACGGCTTTGACCGGCGCCATCAGCCCAAGGGCGGCATGTGTTGACACAGAAGTGATGAAGTTCATGGGTGGGTTACCGATGAACCCGCCAACAAAAGTTGTTGCGGGACGCACATAAACCACTGGAGGAGCGTCGTACTGCACAATTTCACCGCCGTGCATGACCGCAATACGATCGCCCAGACTCATGGCCTCAGTCTGGTCATGCGTCACGTAAATGGTGGTGGTCTTGATGTCTCGCAGCAATCCTTTGAGTTCGCTGCGCATCTCCAGTCGCAACAAGGCATCGAGGTTGCTTAAAGGCTCGTCCATCAACAACACGTCCGGCTCCACGGCCAGCGCCCTGGCCACGGCAACACGCTGACGCTGTCCACCGGACAACTGACCGGCATATCGATCCAACAAATGCTCAATGTGCATCAACTCGGCTGCCCGTTGAATCTGATGTCGCACCTTGTCTTCAGGCGCCTTCTTCATCCGCAGTCCAAAACCAATATTCTCATCAATGGTCATGTGCGGAAACACGGCGTAGTTCTGGAACACCATCGCAATATTGCGCTCCCGGGGGGGTAAACCATTCATGCGCTTTCCCCCAATAAGCACGTCACCTGCAGTCTCTGTCTCCAGACCTGCAATGATTCGCATGAGCGTTGTTTTGCCGCAGCCCGAGGGGCCAAGCAGCACGCAAAACTCCTGATCCTTCACCTCAAGGTCGATGGATTTGAGGGCTTGATGCCCCTTGAATTCTTTGCGAACACCCTTGATGGATATAGATGACATGAATTACTCCCTAGCGGTTTGAAATGCCCCACATGCTGAACAGGTATTTGCGCACCACAAAGATGAAGATGAGTGAGGGAAGAATCAGAAAGAAACCACCGGCGTAACGAAAGTGCAGCGGGCTTTCCTCCAGACTGGCAAACAAGAAAGCTGTCAGCGTTCGATTGTTCAATGTCAGAACGCTTGCCGAAAAAACCTCATTCCATGAAATCACAAAACTGAAGATCATGGTTGCGGCCATGCCTGGCAGTGCGAGTGGCATCACGATTTTCATGAACGCCTGAACCTTGTTGCATCCCAGCGTCCACGCGGCTTCTTCCAGTTCTCGCGGAATTCCCATAAAAAGAGAGGATGAAACCAGAATGGAAAACGGCAGTGCCAGCGCGGTGTGCACAAGTGCGACCCCAAGCTGCGTGTCGTAAAGCCCAACACTGATAAAGCGTGTAACCAGGGGCAACGCCAGGATCGCTAGCGGAAACGCCCGCGTCATCACAATCAACACGCGATAGATGTTTTGCCCCTTAAAATCGTAGCGCGCCAGGGCGTAGCCTGCGGGTGCCCCCAAAACAATAGCAAACAACATGGTCAACAACGCGACGATCACGCTGTTGAGAACCGCCTTCCATACCCCTGTGTAATGGACAAAGAAGCTCAGTGTGTCAAAAGAAATATGCAGAGGTAAAAGACTTTTAGGCCAAGCTGTGGCCGCTTCTTTAGCGCTAAGCGCGCTGATGCCAATCAAATAGATGGGCACAAGCCAGCAAATGGCGAGCACTACTGCCATGGTGTACAGGAATTTTTGACTTTGTTTCAAGACAGGGTCTCCCGCTTGACTTTCAGCACCTTCAAGTACACCAGCGTGGACGCGATGGAAACCACCAGAATGAACAGCGCGTAGGCAGAAGCCACATTCGTGTTCTGATAAGCGCCCTGCCAGTTGTAGGCCTCGCCCACAAGTACGGGGAGGTCACGCCCGGCCAGGGCGTAAACCACGGCAAAAACCTCGAAAGCCAGCACCGTACGCAGTATCAAGGCGCTCTGCAAACTGGGTTTCAGCAACGGCAGTGTGATTTTCATAAAGCGTTTCCACGGGCTGGCACCAAACACTTCCGCTGCCTCGTTGTACTCTTTTGGAATCAGTTGCACGCCCGCGACCAGGATGACCAGAACAATCGCGGTGGCACGCCAGATTTCGGCAATGATGACGCAGACAAATAGGGCGGCAGGATTTTGGTAGCTCAGCCATGACGTGGGGCCACTGATGAAACCCATGCCAGACAACACAGTGTTGAAGTAGCCCCGGTCGTTGAAGATCGCCAGCCAGGCCAGACCAGCCGCCAGGTCGCTCACTCCTAGCGGAATGGTCCAGATGTACAGGAAGGCCATGCGACCACGGTCCATGTTCTGCAACATCATTGCCATGCCCAATGCCACGACCATTTGTAGCGGGACCACAATGGCCACCAGGATCAGGGTATTTTTGAGGGCAATGCCAAAGTTGAGATCGCCCAGCATCTTGGAGACATACTGGCTGGTCCAGGTGCCGTCAGCAGTTCTGAACGCCATCAACGCTGTCTCTGCCAGTGGCCAAATGAATAGAACCAGCAGAAAAATCACGCTGGGCGCGATCAGCAGATAGGGCGTGCGTTGGGCGTTCATCGCCAGGCCAGGCTAGATCGCAGGCGGGTTACTGAACGGGACAAGGGGCAGTGCCGCTCCCGGCATCGGGTGCCCAGCAGGGTGCTCCAGCCTCCTTGATCAAGGCATCCATCAGCTTACCCTGCTCACCTAGCACCGCCTTGATGTCTTCATTGCGCAGGACAATACGCGTAAAGGTGTCCACATACAATTTGTTGAACTCGCCACCTTTGGCGCCCAGTTGCACTGGCAAGAGGGATGCGCGCCCGTCTTTGGCAGAAAAGACCGCTCCCATACCCTGTGAGGCCATTTGAACTCCAGGTGAAAGCTGGCTGAGGTCAGACTTCACAACCGGGAAGAACCCAATTTCCTTCAAGATCAGTGCCTGGGTCGTCGGCTTGGTCATGTGGTCAATCACACGCTCGGCAGCAGCTTTATCCCCTGCATTTTTGGGGATGGACATACCCACGATGACGGGCATGAAACCACGGCCTTTGATACCTGACGGTGCGGGAAAGGCGACAAAGTCAGCTGGCTTGTCATTCAGGGCTGGTAACAAACGGGCAGTATGGTCAAACGCCACCCACACCTCACCGGTTTTCAGAGGTTCTTCCATGAAGCCATAGCCGGTGGAGCGCGGATTCACATACGCCCACATCTCGCGGAAGTCAGCCCACGCTTTTTCAGCATCGGCGTTTTTGAAGGTGCGAACAATGCCTCCAGTGTGGCTGGGGTAGAAAGATGCCTGGAAATAGCGGTGCATCAGACCTTTGGGCCCCGCCGGGAAGCCAAGCTTGCCTTCACCCGTAGCATCTTTCATCGCTTTGGCCCAATCACGTAGCTGAACATAGGTCAGCGCGTTGATATTGGCACCTGCAGGCAGATACTGCAGCGCCTTCTTGTTGGCCACCATCTGGAAGGTGTTGGTCATCAACGGAATGAAGCGCTGGTTGGCACCACCCATCTTGCCCAAGTCCATGGCCGAGCCGGAAAACTCGCGATTGGATGACAACTTCTTCGCCAGATCATCCAGGTCGCTCAGGCCACCGATTTGGTTGACAGGCGACAGTTCCCCATCCAGCGCGATGGTTGCGTGCACCTTGCCTTGAGCTGCGCCCAACTCCGCTTTCATGCGGGTGAAGTAGGTGTTGCCGTCTTCCGGAATGAAGTTCACTGCGTCCGGGGCACCTTTGAGAATAATCGTTCGGACTTTTTCAGCCTCTTCCACAGGTCGCATCTGGGTAGACACCACATTGGTTTGTGCATGGCTTACACAGGCGATAAAAAGTCCGGTTGCGAGGGTCAGTTTCTTGAATGTCATGGTTTGTCTCCTGTTGAAAGGTCTTGGGTAAACGTTTGGGTTTTGACGCGGGAAAGAATTCAGGTATCCAAGCAAGGCCCGTCAGACTGACGGGCGATCAGATGCACGGGCTCCAGGCGCGTGAGGCCCTGCACTGGCTCTCCATTGATCTGTCGCATGAGCAAGTCGGCCAAATGGCGACCGTTGTCCACAATGGCGTGATCAATCGTGGTCAGGGGTGGCTCGGCATACAGACCGGCTTCGGTATTGCCATAACCAATCACGGAGACCTCGCGCCCCACTGTTAAACCTGCTCGCCGGATGGCCGCCATGGCACCGAGTGCAATGGCATCGGTAGCGCACACAATGGCCGTAATTTGGCTAACATTTCGGTGCTCAGCCCTCATATCCATTGCGTGAGAAGCAATTAATTCCGCAGCTATCTGCTCTCCGCTGGCAGCACTCACTTCACCGTGGCGAACCGGGCAGGCTGCTGCATCCAGACCGTGCGCCTGAATAGCTTGGCGAAACCCCTGCTCTCGTAACGCCGCGAATGTCATGTTGGGGTGACCATTAATGAAAGCGATGCGGCGGTGGCCCAGACCAATCAGCCGTTCCGTAGCGAGCAGAAAAGCACGCTCGTTATCTGTGTCAACCCAGGCATGGGGCTCATTGAATTGGGTGCGTCCGTGGGTGACGAATGGCACACCGCGCTGCTGCAACAAGGCCACACGCGGGTCATTGGTACGGGTACGGGCGAGCAAAATGCCATCCACCAGACGTCCATCCAGAAACCGCGACAACTCGGCCAGCTCATCTTCACCAGTCGGCAGCACCACCGAGAGTGCGAAGTAGCCCTGTTCACGAAGGGCCTCGGCGGCACCTGACAGCAAGGCTGCGAAAGTAGCATCCAGAAAATTCCCTGCCCGCACCGATGAAACCAAAGCAATGGCTCCGGTGCGCCCGGTGGCCAGGCGGTGTGCAACCGGGTGCGGCTGGTAGCCGATGGCCTTGGCAGCTGCTTCAACCCGCGCCCGTGTCTTGGCACTGACGTCGGTATAACCGTTCAGCGCCCGTGACACGGTGGATGTCGAGATTCCCAGCGATTCGGCAAGTGCGGCGATTGACATGTAAATCCAGAAAATTCAACCAAAAGCGGTTTTGTTTTCTGAATTATTAAATCAAAAGCGCTTTTGTTTATCGGTATTTACCCGGACAGGATGATCGGCGGGCTAGTTGGAGGAATTTTGGCGAAGACTATTTACCGTCGCCCAGGCGGTATCAGGATCGGCCGTAATCGTCCTGTAGGCGCACGATATCGTCTTCACCGAGGTAGCTGCCAAACTGGACCTCGACGATTTCGACCGGGTCCGCGGTCTGGTTGGCCAGACGATGAACTTCGCCAATAGCAATATCGATATGCTGCCCCGGGACGAGTTCCACCACTCGTTCGCCAACCGTCACTTGGGCACGGCCCAGGACAACCACCCAATGCTCGGCGCGCTGATGATGCTTTTGCAAGCTGAGTTTTTGGCCCGGATGCACACGAATGCGTTTGACCTTGTTGCCCACAACCTCGGAAACAGTCTCATACCAGCCCCAGGGGCGCTCGGTGCGTTCAATGGTTTCAGTGCGGGTTGTGGTGTTCATGGCGTTTTAAGGCAATTTAGCGAAGCGCCGATGCTACCGCCAAATAAGCCACGAACCAAAATCTAAAACAGCTTGGCGACCAGCCCAGCCACCACGCTCAGCAACACCGTGGTGGTGATGGGCAGGAACCACTCGCGGCCAAAGAGCCGGAAACGGAAATCGCCAGGCAGCTTGCCGAACCCCAGCTTGCCAAGCAATGGCGTCAGGCCGTTGATCAACAACAGGGCCAGGAAAACGACAATCAGCCAGCGAAACATGGGGCCTGACTTTCCGTTTTATAGCGTGTGGGTGCGGTCACCCTGCACAAAACCGATGGCATCCCAAGGCTTGCCCTTGAAAAAACCGATGACCTTGAACAGCTCACCCATTTCGTGCTCCATGATCAGCTTTTGCGCCATGGCTCGCTCGGGTACTGAAGCGCGTTCCAGCAAATTCAACAAGCCGCAGTTCATCAGAAACCGGGCCTGCGTTGTATATCCCAGTACACCAAAGTCGGCGATCTCCTGCGCAGCCAGCGCAATGCCTGTGAAGTTCACGTGCGCCGTGATGTCTTTGAGCCCCACATCTGCGAGTGGATTGGCGTCCATCTGATGGGAACGATGGCACATCACCGTTCCCATATGGCGCTGGGGGTGGTAGTACTCACTTTCAGGAAATCCGTAGTCAATCATGAAGACAGCGCCCTGCACCAACCGCTCGCCTAGCGTTCGGACAAAACTCTCGGCTTGTGGATGGATTTCCGTCACGAAATCGTAGGTACCGGGCACTTCAACAGGTGGACGAAGTTGGGTCTCCTGATCCGACCAGACCATTTCCGACTCAAGTCCGCCGCCCAGCGAAACACCGCGTTCATGCCAGCTACCGTTGACACGGGCCAGCAATTTGACGGGCATGGCGTCCATAACCTCGTTGCCCACCACCACACCCCTCATAGTTGTGGGCAACTGGTTTGCCCAACGCACTTTGCCGGTGTGAGCCGCCAGGGTTTCCTGTTGCAGGGCTTTCAGCGATCCCGACAAATCCACAATCGTGTAGGTATGAATCTGCTCACCCAGGGTGTCTAGCAGCTGCAGTGCCAAGGCACCGGAGCCAGCGCCAAACTCCCACACCTCAGTCGTTTGGGTGACTGACAGGGCTTGTGCCACCTGTGCTGCTAGCGCCCGACCAAAGTATGGGCTCATCTCGGGTGCAGTCACAAAATCGCTGCCCTGCCCCTTCACACCTTGGGGCATGGTGCCAAATATGGCACTGTCATTGGCGTAATAACCCAGACCCGGCGCATATAAAGCCAGACTCATGTAAGTATCAAACCCGATCCAGCCACCCTGGCGCTGTATTTCTTGCTTCAAGTGTGTTTTGAGGGCGGTCGTTAAACTCTGGGGTATCGTCATAGCTGAGCGAATTGTCCCCGAATGTCCGCCCTTTTTCCTGCCCGTAACACCACACGTACCGTATTGGTCACTGGCGCCGCCAAACGTCTGGGGCGCGAGATCGCGCTCGCGCTGGCAAAAGACGGCTGGCAGGTGGCCGTACATTACCGGGACTCGCTGGAAGATGCTACAAAAACAGTAGCCGACTGCGCAAATCTGGCGGGGGCTAGCGCCCCTTTTCGAGCCAATTTAGCGAATGAAGCAGCCGTGCGCCAACTGCTGCCCACCGTGATCAGTCATTTTGGGCAGGTGGATGCCATCGTGAACAGCGCGTCCACTTTTGAGCATGACACTGCGTCAAGTTTCGGATTCGCTGCCATGGAAAAACACATGCGCAGCAACGCCGGCGCGGCCATCTTGTTGTCACAGGCGCTTCATGCTCACTTGCAGTCCAGGCCAGTGAAAGAGAGAAACGAGCCAGCGACGGGCGTCGTGGTTAACCTGCTGGACCAAAAACTGTGGAACCAGAATCCTGACTTTTTCAGTTACACCCTGTCCAAAGCTGCGCTGGAAGCCGCCACCACCATGCTGGCCTTGGCGTTGTCACCCCAGATTCGGGTCGTGGGTGTGGCACCGGGACTGACGCTGACCAGTCCACTGCTAACCGATGAGCAATTCAAGGCCCGCCACAAGCTCTCTCCGCTGGGCCGCTCCTCCACAGCTGCTGACGTAGCGGCTACCGTCAAATTTGCGCTGGAGAACCAGTCCATCACTGGCACCACACTGCTGGTGGATGGTGGCCAGCACCTGATGAAATTCGAACGCGATTTTTCGCTGATGTAACCGGCGGCTGACCGCCCACAACCCATGAACAACCTCAACGGCAACCAGATCCTGACACTCACTGGCCTGCGCTTCGATGCCAGCCTGGGCATTCTGGAATTTGAAAAAACCGCGCCACAGCCAATTCAGGTGGACGCCGAGTTGAACCTAGGCAGCCAGGCACTGTTGCCGCTAAATGACGAAATCCTGCATGTGCTTGACTACCGCAAGGTGCGCCAGATCATCATCGACGACTGCACCGCTCAGCATATGAATCTGCTGGAGAGCCTGATTGGCAAGCTGGCGAACCGTCT
>JAKQJK010000212.1 GCA_029561195.1 Pseudomonadota bacterium | reverse complement strand
GCAATATTCACCCGTGCTGGGCACGTAGTCGCTCTGGATGATGTGATACATCGGCAGGCCCAGAATGTCTTCGTAAAAGTGGCGGGTTTCCTCGGCATCTTTGGCGCGATAGGCGTAGTGGTGGAGTTGCTGAATGGGCGCTGGCGCAGGAAGCGAGGGGTGGGGGGGCAAAACGGCGGCCATATGAGTCTCCAATTCTTCTGAATTCACTTATGCGTAACGCGTTTACTATATCGTAATCAGAGTTTCATGATGATTGTTGCGCCAGGTTCTTATTGAGAATGGTTATCAACAAGTACAAGTCGATAGATATTGGCAATTCGTAGCATTGAGGGTCTCAATTAGACGAAGCTGCTTATCTGGGCTACTCTGATGCGTCTTTGGCCCTCGGGCTTAAAGCAAAAGCGTTTGTTTTTTCAACCACTAGGAGAATTCCATGGCAGCACTCAAAGGCTCCAAGACGGAAGACAACCTGAAAGCCGCCTTCGCAGGCGAGTCACAGGCCAACCGTCGTTATTTGTATTTCGCAAACAAGGCCGACGTTGAAGGCCAGCCAGACGTGGCAGCATTGTTCCGCTCCACGGCTGAGGGCGAAACCGGCCATGCACACGGCCACCTGGAGTGGCTTGAGACCTGTGGCGACCCCGCCACCGGCCTGCCTTTTGGCGCCACCCGTGACAACCTCAAGTCCGCAGTTGCAGGCGAGACCCACGAGTACACCGATATGTACCCCGGCATGGCTAAAACCGCCCGAAGCGAAGGTCACGACGAAGTGGCTGACTGGTTTGAGACTTTGGCCAAGGCCGAGCGTTCACACGCCAATCGTTACGCCAAGGCACTCGCTGAATTGGTCGATTGATCTGTACTGACAAGTATTGATTCGTCTGTGTTGGGCGTTGCCACTTACCGGTGACAGCGCCCAATGCAGAAAAATCATCCTAAAAACTACCCACGAGACCATCACCATGGCACGCGAAGGCAATCTTTCAGCTCCCACCCGCCACCCCATTGACTGGAAAGGTCCGGACTACTACAACGAAGAAGCCACCTTTCACGAGATGGAGCGCATCTTCGACATCTGCCATGGTTGCCGCCGTTGTGTGAGCCTGTGCGGGTCTTTCCCCACGCTGTTCGACCTGGTGGACGAAAGCAAGACCATGGAGGTCGATGGTGTTGACAAAAAGGATTACTGGAAAGTGGTGGACCAGTGCTACCTGTGTGACCTGTGCTACATGACCAAATGTCCCTACGTGCCGCCACACGAGTTCAATCTGGACTTTCCGCATACCATGTTGCGTGCCAAGGCCATCAAGTTCAAAAAAGGCGAGGTGGGTTTTGGCGAGAGGCTGCTGGCGTCTACAGATGTGCATGGCTCACTGGCGGGCATTCCCATCGTGGTGCAGGTCGTGAATGCCGTTAACAAAACTACAGCTGCGCGTAGCGTGATGGAGTCGACGCTGGGCGTGGACAAGGATGCCTGGCTACCCGCGCTGGCAACCAAAAAGTTTCGTTCGGGCACGCCGAAAGCCAAAGCCACCGTGGTGAAAGACGGCGAGAAGACGCCTGGCAAGGTGGCCATTTTCTCGACCTGTTACATCAACTACAACGAACCCGGTATCGGGCTGGATTTGCTCAAGGTGCTGGACCACAACGATGTGCCCTACGTGATTGTGGACAAGGAAAAATGCTGTGGCATGCCCAAGCTGGAGCTGGGCGATCTGGAGTCGGTAAACCACAGCAAGGAAGCCAATATTCCCGTGCTGGCCCGCTACGCGAAAGAGGGTTATGCCATTCTGGCGGCTGTGCCCAGCTGTGCGCTGATGTTCAAGCAGGAAATTCCGCTGATGTATCCGGATGAGGCTGACGTGCAGCTGGTCAAGGAATCCATGTGGGATCCATTTGAATACATGATGCAACGCAAGCGCGATGGTTTGCTGAAGGTTGATTTCCCGGTAGCCCTGGGCAAAATCAGTTACCAGATTCCCTGCCATGGCCGCGTGCAGAACATCGGCAAAAAGACGGAAGAAATGCTGAAGATGGTGCCTGGCACCAGTGTTCACACGCATGAGCGTTGCTCGGGTCACGCGGGCACCTTTGGTGTGAAGAAGGCCACGCATCAACAGGCCATGAAAATCGGCAAGCCGTTGTTCAAGGCCATGGCCAGCCATAAGGATGGAGGCCTGCCCGACGTGATCAGCAGCGACTGCCCGCTGGGTGGGCACCACATTTCACAGGGGTTTGAGGTGAACAACCTGGCAAATGGCCAAGGATTGCCGCCGCAAAAACACCCGCTGACTCTCATCCGAGAGGCTTACGGATTGGAGTAAGCCGCATCATCTGAAATAGAGTAAAACATGCAAACCACCGGAAAAATCACCATTGAAAGCCTCATGTCGCTTGAGGCGTACAGCAAATACCGCAAGGAGCACAAGCCCTTCATCATTGCGCACCGCAAATTGCGCAGCGTTGGCTTGGGTGAACACATCAACCTGCAGTTTGAGAGCGAAACCACCATTCGCTATCAGATTCAGGAGATGCTGCGCATCGAGAAAATCTTTGAAGAAGAAGGCATTCAGCAGGAACTAGACGCCTATGTTCCGCTGATGCCCGAGGGCAGCAACTGGAAGGCCACCATGCTGCTCGAGTATCCAGACGTGAACGAGCGAAAACGTGAATTGGCTCGCCTGATTGGCGTTGAAGACCGCATGTTCGTCGAAGTGGAAGGCCACGCTCGGGTCTACGCGATTGCCGACGAAGATCTGGAGCGTGAGAACGACGAGAAAACTTCAGCCGTGCATTTTGTGCGATTCGAGCTGACCCCTGCCATGTGCGCGGCTGTGAAAGCGGGCGCCAGCGTCAAGCTCGGTTGTGACCACACCAACTACCCGGCGCACACCACGATTGCGCCGGAGACTCTGGCCTCACTCGCGGGTGACCTTAAATAGCGCTCATAAAGAGCCGATGCTCTCTCTTTCACGATAATGAAGGCTTCCTCAGGAAGCCTTTTTTGTTCACTCCATCGCTGCCATGCTGTTTTTACTTTCCCCCGCCAAATCGCTTGACTATGAAACGCCTGCGGGAGACGTGCCGCACACGCTGCCGCTGTTCGTCAAACAGTCCACCCAACTTATCAAGTTGCTGCGCCAACAGTCGGTGCAGGACATCTCAAAATTGATGGACCTGAGCGAAACCCTGTCCACGCTGAACGTGAAGCGCTACAAGGCTTGGCGACCCAAATTCACTGCAGACAACTCCAAGCAGGCGGTGCTGGCTTTTGATGGCGACGTGTATGGTGGGCTGGATGCCAAAACGCTCAACACCAAAGACCTGGCGTGGGCGCAGGACCATGTACGCATTCTGAGCGGGCTGTACGGTGTGCTGCGCCCGCTGGACTGGATGCAGCCCTATCGGCTGGAGATGAGCACGCGGCTGGCCAACGAGGCGGGCACCAACCTCTACAAATTCTGGGGCGCGCAGATTTCGGAATTCCTCAATCAGGAGTTGGCCTCTGACAAAACGCACAAGACGCCAATGGTAGTGAATCTGGCGTCGCAGGAGTATTTCAAAGCGGTAGATCTCAAGGCGCTCAGGGCCCGCGTGGTGGAATGTGTGTTTGAAGAGTACAAGAACGGCCAGTACAAGGTCATCAGCTTCATGGCTAAACGGGCGCGTGGCCTGATGGCACGTTACGCGGTGACGCACCACGTGACCAGCGTGAAAAGACTGGAGGCTTTCGATCTGGAAGGATACGCCTTTGCACCTACGGTGTCGCAGACAGATCGTCTGGTGTTTCGCCGCAAAGTGACATCATAAACAGTCTGAGAGCCGATTCTTAGTAACAGAAGAGGCTCTCAGCCTGCGTCGAATATTCCTGAGTAGCTATGAAAATAAGAGCAAATAACATTGATATCGAAGTGGAAGACTCCGGCCCCGGTGTGGCCGGTGACGTGCGACCAGCGGTGTTGCTCATCATGGGTCTAGGCATGCAGCTCATTGCCTGGCCACCGGCATTTGTGCAGGCGCTGGTGGATGCAGGCTACCGCGTGATCCGGTTTGACAACCGCGACATAGGCTTGTCCCGCCACTTCGACGAATGCGGCGCGCCCAACCTGGTGTGGGCGGCTATCAAGTTCCGGTTACGGCTGCCGGTTCAGTCACCCTATAGTCTGACTGACATGGCTTCGGATGCGCTGGGCGTGCTCGATGCATTGCAAATCAAGCGTGCCCACGTGGTGGGTGTCAGCATGGGTGGCATGATCGCCCAGCGCGTGGCGATAGCGTCACCCGCGCGGGTGATCGGCCTGATCAGTATCATGAGCAGCAGCGGTGCGCGAGGTTTGCCCGAGGCGCGGCCCGAAGTTCTGAAGGCTTTGCTGGGCCGGCCCAAAAGCAAGGAGCTGAAGGACATCGTGGCCTACTACGCCCGGCTGTTCAAGGTCATTGGCAGTCCGGCTTTCCCGGTGCTGGAAGCGGAATTGCATGAACGGGTGTTAGCTGGCATCCAGCGCAGTTACCACCCGGCGGGCTCCGCGCGGCAGACACTCGCCATTGTGGCTGATGCCACCCGGCCGCAGGAACTCAAACACATCACATCGCCCACGCTGGTGTTGCACGGCAAGGCGGACCCGCTGGTACCGTTTGCCTGCGGCGCCGACACGGCCAAACGCATTGCTGGCGCAAAGCTTGTGGGCATTGAGGGCATGGGCCATGATTTGCCACCGGGCGTGGTGCAGCATCTGCTCACACATTTGCTGCCGTTTCTGGCCACTAACCAGCCTGCTGCTGAACCCGTCAAGGTGACCTGAACCATGAGCAACACCCCTGGGCAAAGCCGGCTGGGCAAGTCATCGGCCTACGTTGATCACTACGATGTGTCGTTGCTGTTTCCTCTGGAACGGAGCGACAAGCGTGCCGAAATCGGTGCTTCGACCAACGCACCTTTTTTCGGCGCCGACATGTGGACGGCATTTGAGCTGAGCTGGCTCAATCCGCGCGGCAAGCCTCAGTTGGCGTTGGCCCATATCACCGTGCCGTGCGAGACTACGCATCTGGTGGAGAGCAAATCGTTCAAGCTGTATCTGAACTCGTTCAGCAACACCGTGTTTGCCGACGCTGCCGAGGTGCAGAGCCGCATCCGCACCGACATTAGCGTCGCAGTGTGGGCCGGCGGGCCGATGCAGGCCAGCGTGGGGGTCAAGCTGGTGCTGCCCGAGCTGTTTGACCGCGAACCACTCTACGAGATGGGCGGGTTGAGTCTTGACCGGCTGGACATTGAATGTAGCCGCTACACACCTGCGCCCGACCTGCTTCGCACGGAAGCGGATGACCAGCCCGTGACCGAGGTGCTGTGCAGCAATCTACTTAAAAGTAATTGTCTGGTGACAGGGCAACCCGACTGGGGCAGCGTGCAGATCAGCTACACCGGCCTGCCGATCAATCAGGAAGGACTACTGCAGTACCTGGTGAGTTTTCGCAACCACAATGAGTTCCATGAACATTGCGTGGAACGCATCTTCATGGACATCTGGAGCCGTTGTAAACCTGTGAAGCTGTCAGTCTATGCGCGCTACACGCGACGCGGCGGACTCGATATCAATCCGTTTCGCACCAGTTATCCGCAAACGCTGCCAGCCAATGTCCGGACAGCGCGTCAATAGTGGCTGATCAGCTCTACAAGCCAGCAGTATGAAACCCCGGTCCATCATCATTGATACGGATCCAGGTCAGGACGACGCCGTAGCGCTGCTTCTGGCGTTAGCGTCCCCCGAGCTTGAAGTAGTGGGCATCACGACGGTGGCCGGTAATGTGCCTTTGGCCCTGACGACGCGCAATGCGTGCATCATTCTGGAACTGATCAGTCGGCAGGATGTGCCGGTGTATGCAGGGGCCATTTGCCCGATGGCCAGGCCACTTGTGACGGCAGAGTTCGTTCACGGCAAGACCGGCCTGAATGGTCCGATCTTGCCAGAACCAACCATGACGCCATCACCAGGTGATGCGGTGGATTTCATCATCCGGACGGTTCGCGAACGTCCTGCGAATTCCATAACATTGTGCCCGCTCGGGCCCTTGACCAATATTGCGCTTGCGCTAGTCCGTGCGCCTGACGTTGCAGGGAAAATTGCTGAAATCGTTTTGATGGGCGGCGGCTGTTTTGAGGGCGGTAACATCACACCAACGTCGGAATTCAACATTTTTGTTGATCCGCACGCGGCGGAAACTGTTTTCAAAAGTGGCGTTCCTATCGTCATGATGCCGCTGGATGTCACGCACCAGGTCCTGACGACACGGGCGCGGATTGCAGCGATCAGGCGTATTGGCAACCGCAGTGGCATTGTTGTGGCCGAGATGCTGGAATTTTTCGAACGCTTTGACGTTGAAAAATACGAGTCTGACGGCGGTCCGTTGCACGACCCCTGCGTCATCGCCTATTTGTTGCGACCGGAACTGTTCAGTGGCCGGCACATCAACGTCGAAATAGAGACCCGCAGTGAACTCACCATGGGCATGACAGTGGCCGACTGGTGGGGCGTCAGTGGTCGACCCGCCAATGCCCTGTTCATCCGAAAAGTAGATGCTGAAGGTTTCTTTGACTTACTGGGTGAGCGTCTTGCCCGATTACCCTGAACGCGGTTTTCTTACGCACTCGTGAAACCTTTGAACAGCGCCAGTGGAGGGAATTCTCCGGTGCGTTTTTCCTTCATGGCCGTAACCGACTCGCGGACGTGGTGGTTACTCCAGATGACACCCTGTATCCAGCCCATCTGCTTCAGGGCATCATCCACCGAGTGGTCGCGCGCATAGTGGATCACCTGCTTGGTGCCCCATATCGCTACCGGTGGTTTGACGGCAATTTCTTTCGCACATTGCAGCGCTGCTGCCAACAGGGCTTCAGGTGAGTCAAACAGCTCATTTACCAGTCCATACCCCAGCGCTTTTTGCGCGCCCAGTCGCCGCCCTGTGTAAGCCAGTTCCTTGACTACAGCCAGTGGTACGAGTTTGGGTAGGCGCTGCAGCGTGCCTACATCAGCCACCATGCCGATATTGATTTCCTGGATGCAGAAAAAGGCGTCTGTCGTTGCATACCGGATGCAGCAGGCTGTGACCATGTCCACCGCGCCGCCAATGCAACCACCCTGTATGGCTGCAATCACCGGGACGCGCAGGGTCTCCAGCTTGGTAAAGGTTGACTGCAGGGCGCTGATCAAGTCAAACATCGTAGCCCGGCCCTCGGGGCTCTGATCGTCCATCAGGACACCACTGAAGGTTTCCAGTGACATACCGGCGCTGAAATGCTTGCCCGTACTGGAAATCACCAGAACGCGGGCAGCATTGTCTTTGTGGAGATGGTCAAGCACCTCGTCAAGCTCCCGCCAGAAGGTCGGGTGCATGGTGTTCATCGCCTCAGGTTTGTTGAGCACCAGGTGGGCGATGTTTTCGGAGACGGTGAGGGAAAAGCAGGTGAGTTGGGAAGGCGGTTTGTTCATGGGCACACTTTAAATCACCGTGTGCAGTCCATCCAGTCGCACCTGAGACGTTGCTGGATGTGGACCTGCTTGCGCCAGCCAATGTACAAGCGCGGAACAAGTATGGCAATTGCACAGGGCGGCAGGGCCCACCAGGCATCCAGTGCCAAAGCGGGGAGCCAGCCAACCCAGCCGATCAGCCACAGGGTCAGTACGGCATCCCATACGTGGTATTCGAGTGGGTGATTTTTTCGGTGTGCCACATGCCACTTCTTGATGCACTGTAGTTCGGTCAGTGCAATGCCGTGGGTCAGATGAGAAATCATGGAACCTCCCTATCGGATGCTCCAATGTAAGTTAGACGTAAGTTGCCGTCAACTGTTCAGGAGATTTGCAGCGGGGACAGGGCGTCCAAAATAATACCCTTGGAAAGTGTCACAACCGACACCGGCCAGAAAGTCGCGCTGCTCAGCCGTCTCCACACCTTCCGCGACCACTTTCAACCCCAGGCTGTGACCCAGCGCTACAACGGTTCGGGCGATCATGGCGTCGCTGGGGTCAGTCAGCACGTCCCGAACAAAAGACTGATCAATTTTGAGCTGTGCCAAGGGCAGGCGCTTGAGGTGTGACAGCGACGAGTAGCCGATGCCAAAGTCATCAAGCGAAAAACTCACGCCATGAGCCTTCAGGGCATTCATCTTGACGATGATGTCCTCCACATCATTTACCAGCATGCTTTCGGTTAACTCTAGTTTGAGCAGACGAGGGTTGGCACCTGCTTTTTCGACCGCGCTGATCACGCTGGTGACAAAGTCGGCTTGGACAAACTGCGAGGCGCTCACGTTGACAGCCACCGTCCAATGGGCTGCAGCGGCATCTTTGGCCCAGACAACGAGTTGGGCACAAGCTGTCTCCAAAACCCATTTTCCAAGCGGCAAGATCAGTCCTGACTCTTCCGCCAGGGGAATGAAATGGGCGGGCGACACCATCCCCCGTGTTGGATGATTCCAGCGCGCGAGTGCCTCTGTACCCACGATAGCGCCTTCGACGTCCACTTGAACCTGATAGTGCAATGCAAACTCGCGCGAGGCCAGGCCGTGGCGCATGTCGGTTTCCATTTCTGTATGGGCCGCTACAGTTGCCTGCATGATTGGGTCGAAAAAGCGTGCGGTGTTGCGTCCTGCAGATTTAGCCTGGTACATGGCGACATCGGCATTTTTGAGTAGAACTTCCATGGGCTCTTTGTTGGCCATGAACATGACAATGCCAATGCTCGGGGTGCTGTAGTAGACATGGTCGCGCAGTCTGTAGGGCTGGCCCAGGGCATCCTGTATTTTCAGGGCGATGCCTTCACTTTGGGTTGCGGCCTCTTGCACGTGAACGCTCAAGTCCTCCAGAAGCACCACAAACTCGTCACCGCCCAAGCGGGCTACGCTGTCTCCTTCACGCACACAGCTTTTCAATCGTGTAGCGACCTGCTGGAGTAGTACGTCACCTACGTCATGGCCCAGTGTGTCGTTAAGCTGTTTGAAGTGATCGAGGTCCAGAAACATTACAGCCCCGTGCTGGTTGGTTCTACCCGAGGTTGCCATGGCATGTTTGAGGCGGTCCAGCAGCAACCGCCGGTTAGGCAGACCGGTCAGCGAGTCATAGAACGCCAAACGGCGGATCTCCTCAATGTCCTGTCGCTGACGGGTGATGTCCCGCACGATTCCAACGAAGACCGGTTGCCCCGCACGCGAAATTCTGGATACGGACAGGCTGATTGGAAAAACATTCCCGTCCTTGCGTTGACCTTCTACCTCGAGTGTTTGGCCAATGATGCGTTCTTCCCCCGTTTGGTGGTAGTGCGCGAGGAAGCCGTTGTGCTGGCTTCGGTGTGGTTCGGGCATCAGCATGGACAGGTTTTGACCGACTATTTCTTGTGATGTGTAACCGAAGATTGTGCTTGCTGCCTTGTTGAAAGACTCGACGATACCCTGTGGGCTGATCGTGATAACACCGTCAGCCATATTGTCCAAAATGGTCTGTGTGTGCATGGCTGACTCGCGCAGTGACTCTTGAGCAGCCAGGATCCGCTGCTCGGCCAGCTTTTGTGCGGTGATATCAACCAGCAGCCCCCGTACCCATTTGGGTTTTCCGTTTTCCGCAATGACTTTCAGGCTGTCCCGCAGCCACACCACCCGACCATCTTTGGCGAAGAATCGGTATTCAAATTCGTGGTCTTCCATCCGGTTTGTCCGGCTCATGGAAAAGTCAACTGCCCAGACCCTGTCTTCGGGATGGATGTGGCTCTCCCAAAATCCAGGTACCAACCAATCCGCTACCGGGTACCCAAGCATTCGTTCCGCGCTGTTGCTTACAAACGTATTGGTGAGGGCTACCGCGTCAGCTTCCCAGACGATTCCGTCTGTCGAATCAACCAGGCTGCGAAAGCGCAGTTCATTTTCTCTGGCCGCGGTCTCCGCCAGCTTACGCGTTGTGATGTCGCGGAGAATTGTTTGGATCATGGGTTGCCCATCAAAAATGATGGAACTCCCGTTTACCTCGACATCGATGGGTGTGCCGTCGAGTTTGATATATCTCATTTCCGTCAGCGGCACCGAGACTCCCAGATGGGTAATGTCGTTTATTCGCTGGTGCGTATGTTTGAGCGAGTCTGGATGAACCCTGTCCAGTACGGGGGTGCCCACTAGATCGGCTGATGAGGTTGCCCCGAAAAGGGTGACTGCTGCCGGATTGACGTAGATGATGATGCCGCGCCGGTGAACAATGATCGTTTCGGGCGAGCGCTCTATCAATGTCTGGTAACGTGCATCGATCTCGCGAAGAGTGGCCTGACTGTCTGCAATTTGACGTTTGCTGGAAGTGGTATCGACGTGGGAGATGACAAAGTGACCTGCTTGCCCGACCAACGGCGCGACGTGCATTTTGAACCAGCGTTTTTGGCTCGGGCCGTGGCACGGATATTCATGGGAAAACTCTGCGGATCTCCCAAGCATCACTTCACGAATTCCGTTGCTGACCTGTGCACTTTCAATGTCACCGGGGGCAGCTGAAGGGCTGCATGCATCGAGGTAGTTGCTCCCCGTAAATGCATGATTGGCCGGAGCTCCATTTTCTCGGGCGAAGTCCTGCCATGCCCTATTGACGTAGACAATAACACCCTGATCGTCAACCACGGCGATCTGAGTGGTCAGCGAATTGACAATGCCCTCCCTATCGATTCCGGTCACGTCTTCTGCAACGCTTTCACCATCTTGTTTTGCGTTCATCATCCTTGCCGAAAAGTGTTGGTATTCAGAATAGGCCGGGTTTCGGCGATAGTCAACACCTTAGCCGAATTGCCGTCATTCAGGCCAGGTGAAATACCTGCACTGAGCGGCCCAGCGTGACAGCACTGGTGTTGAGGCCGGCCGCGGACGCTGCTGACTGCTCTACCAACGCGGCGTTTTGCTGTGTAACCGTATCGAGATGGGTTACGGCCTCATTGACTTGGGCAATGCCCAAGGCCTGTTCTCGTGTTGCATTGCTGATGGATTTGATCAGATCGCCCACCTGCTTGACCGATTGCACCACCTCGTCAATCGTATTGCCGGCATTGGTCATCTGCTGCATTCCCTCGGAGACCTGACCAGCAGACTTGGCAATAAGTTCGCGAATTTCCTTTGCTGCCACTGCGCTGCGCTGAGCCAGGGCACGTACTTCAGAGGCGACCACGGCAAATCCACGGCCCTGATCTCCGGCCCGGGCCGCCTCCACGGCGGCATTCAACGCCAGTATGTTGGTTTGAAACGCGATACCTTCAATCACGCCGATGATTTCCTGTACCTTGCCGGATGAAGTCTCGATGGCATGCATGGCCAGACCTACTTTGTGGACAGCGTCTCCCCCTTTTGCAGCGACATCTGTACTCTTTGTACTTTGGGTGGACACTTCAGCGGCAGTGCTGGCGGTTTGCCGGACAGTGCTGGAGATTTGCTCCATTGAAGCTGCGGTTTGCTCCAGGCTGCTGGCCTGTGATTCGGTACGGGCTGAGAGATCCATGCCGCCTGCAGCGATCTCTGCTGCAGACTGGGTAAAGCTCGCGATTTCACCACGAACGTCCCCCACAACCGCTTGCAGATTGATCTGGATCTGGCGCAAGCTGCGGACCAATGCCCCCATGGGTGGCGCGAAATCACTGGCCACTGTTGTGGTCAGGTTGCAACCGGCCAGATCGTTGGCAAATCGCTGGGCCTCGCTGACGGCCACGGTAAAG